>JALHSR010000128.1 GCA_022865315.1 Methanotrichaceae archaeon
ATCTTGAACATCAGAATAACGTCGCAGTTTGGCCTTCCGCCCTTTTCGCTCTTATTATCATACATTTCGTCAAGCTCATGACGAATTGTCGCCCCCAACCGATCAAATCTGATATTTGCAGCAGCCGGGACTTGCTTTGTTTCGAATTGAGTCCTCGAAGCACCCATGTAGAAAAAGAATCCATAACTATGAATAGTATCAATAGTATATAATATTTTCGATATCCTAATAAGGGCTGGTTAATAGGAGTCCTCGATGATCAAAAATTTCTCGAAAAATTTTATCAATTAGTAAAGCCTATAACTAGTAAAAGAGGTGAGTAAAAAATGAATGAAGGCAGCGTCTATAAGTTCATAGAGCTGGTAGGCACATCTCCTAGGAGTTGGGAGGACGCAGTACAGATTGTTGTCTCTACTGCATCCAAATCATTGAGGGATATGAGAATAGCCGAGGTCAAGGAGTTGGATGCAAGGATTGAGAACAACAAGATTGTCGAATATCGGGTTAAGGTTGGAATTTCTTTCAAATACGAAAAAGAATCTGATTAGAACACAGGTCAGCTGGAAAGCTTGATAAAATTGGCCACTGAATTGAAATATAGCTCCATATCGCAAAGAAATAGGGTATTGTGGCCGGCTCTTGGTATCATGACCAGATACTTATGTTCGGTGAGTGCAGCTTTGTAAAGTGCAATTCCGTCGGAAAATGGGATTAATTCGTCAAACTCCCCATGAATGACCAAAACCGGCAATTCTACTTTTTTCATTTTTTCCAGGTTGGAAACCATTTTTTCCTTTGAAGTGTCAAGTAGCGATGGATCTACCCCTAACTTGACTAATAAATTATATGTGTAGGCGAAGCCGCTCTCTACGATCAATCCAGCAATTGCATCCGGATACTTGGATGCCAGCGCTATGGCGGGTGCTGAGCCTAAGCTGCGGCCTTTTATGAATATCCTGCTTTTCCATCCTTTAATCTCACAAAAGTCGGAAAATTTTAGAAAGATCCTAATTGCATCACTAATCATATTGGAGTAGGTCGGCTGGCCGGAGCTTGTGCCATATCCGCGATAATCGGCAACTAATAAGTTAATTCCCAGACTGGTGTAGATGGAACCTATGTCATCATAATCGTAAGCGTTCTCGCCATTTCCATGGAAAAACAGCAAATTTGGCGCATTAGCTCCGGCAACATGTAGAATCCCATCTATTTTCACCATCTCGGTCACCGGAAACGAAAAAACCATTCGATTTGGCAAGTTGCCTGGATCTATTATTCTTCTGGGATGGAAGATATGCTGTAATATGAGGGGATCGTTCAAGAATGATATAGATCTGGAATAGTGGGGGTCTGTGCTCATAACTGTACTCTATTTTGATCAATTTTTTTCAATAACTCTAATTTCGAATAGCTTAGGCCATAGCTTTCCAGTTATAAAGAGCCTATCTTTTTCATAGTCGTACGCTATGCCATTAAGTACATCCACATTTTTCCAGTTCTGCGCTTTTATTAAGCGTTCAAAGTCAATCCAGGCTAATATATGGCCCGTTTGTAGAGAAATCACTGCGATCCTACTGGTTGGCCATACATTTGCATAGATTTTTCCTTTTATAAATTCGAGCTCATTGAGCCCAACGACTGGAATACTTCCGTCTCTTACCTTCAACTCTCCAATTTTTTGAAAGTTGGTTGCATCCAAAAAGATTAGTGTATCTGTGCCATCACTCATTATCAGTCTCTTGCCGTCCGAGGTTATTCCCCAGCCTTCTGTATTATATGTGAAATTATCGATGGGGATCATACTGGATTTATCATAGACCAATCCAATTTCGGATTGCCATGTTAGTTGGATAATCTTGGTATCCCAGATCGTCACACCCTCCCCAAAAAGCCAATTTGCTAATGTCACAAGTTTCAGGACACGACCGGTATCCAGATCCACCTTCCGGAGGCTCGAATTGCCATAAAGTCCCGTTCCTTCGTATAACAATTCGTTATCATAGACTAATCCTTGAGTGAAAGCGCGGGGGTCATGAGGATATTCTTTCACTATATCGTAGTCGTAAGCTGGGACAGAGCTTGAAATTTCTAGCTGGCTTGAGCCAAGCTGGATTATGAAAGCAGCTATAAATAATGCAAAAAGCTTCATCCCTCTAGTCCCCTCGGCTTGCATGAAATTTTAAGCAAAGTCCTGATAATTATAGATTCCGCGGACTTAAATAGAGATTGATTCGGGCTGAGCACGGCAATTATAGTCTAGAACCAAACATTTATAACTTATAAAATGACACTAATATACGTGTCTAAACCAGAACAAATACCATTACAAAGGCACATGAGCAAGGAAGAACTTCAGAAACGGATAAAGACCTTAGAGAATGATGTTAAAGTTTTGAAGAGGTTATATTTTATAAAATATAGATATGGTGGATTGACCGTAGAACAAGCTAGCGAGCTTGTAGGGGTGTCAAAGACAGTAGGATATATTTGGCAGAGCAGATGGAACGAAGAAGGCTATGAGGGTTTGATTCCGAAGTATGCAGGAGGAAGACCTTCGAAGCTGGATCAAGATCAAAAAGACAAGCTAAGACAATTGCTCAGCCAGAAACATGTATGGACTACCGAAGAAGTACGGTTGCTTATCGAAAAACAGTTCAGCGTCGAATACACGCCGAAGCAGATAAGGATAATTGTTAAAAACTTGGGCATGAGATACGCAAAGCCTTACACATATGATTACCGCAGACCGGATAATGCGGAAGATATTTTAAAAAACCTTACCCGAAATTGAGGGAAATACCATTGTTGGATTCCTCGACGAAACCACTCCACAAACTACTGCTAATACGCAGCGTCTATTGTCGTTTGATAAGCCTATCATCTATAAGAACACCACGAAATTGAGATCAAATACGTTTGGCTTCTATGCACTCAATGGAACTTCAGTTATTGATTTCAAAGAACATTCCAAGAAAGAAGATGTATGTGATTTCCTGAAGTGAATAAGGTCTGCCAATCCAGATCACGAAATAGTGATAATTCTCGACAACTTTAGATCGCATAGAACCAAAGAAACGATTTCGTGCGCCATTGAATGCAAGGTTCAGATGACATTCCTGTTACCATATTCTCCTGACTTGAATCCGATAGAGTTCATTTGGGAAAGCATAAAAAGAGTTGTCTCGAGTTCATTTATCAGAGATGTAAAGCATATGAGAGATTTGATTGGGGAGTATTTTATGTCGTTCTCATCATATCTGACTTATGCAAAAAGATGGATGGAAGTATTTCTGAAGGATAAAAATATAAGTTTAAAATGTTAGGTTCTAAACTATAATTGCGTTATCCAAAACTAAATGCCATTGCTTTCGTGAATAATTTTTGGAGATATGATTCCTGTAATGGTCGCGGTGAGACAAGTGAAGAGGAAACGATAATGAATGAACGCTATAGAGGTCGAAAACTGAACTCATTTGAGATAAGAAATTTTACTATTTCAAATCTAATTTAGGGGAAAAATAACGTCAAGCATATTCTTGTTTCTCTTTATCCTTTATCCTGTCGTTTATCAATCTATCTGACCTCATCAAAGCTTCATGGGTTTTTCCGTAGTGTTTGGCAGCTTTCCTCATAATCCTCTTGAATCCTTCCTCATCTCCTGCATCGGCCATTTCGCACAATCGCATGCATTCTAGTATGAAGGTTTGCCTGACCCTCATTGCCTTTGGATTCTTCTGGATAGAGGCATACAGTTCAGGGTTCTGATCTAGGATTCTGCCTACGAAGTCGATCATAATCTCGTAAACTGGAGACATGAACTTTCTGGAGCGTTCCACATCAAAGTCCAGAGTGCGCAGCGCAGCACCTAAGCCAATGTAGGCGAAATGCGTGAGAGCTTGGACAACGGCCATGATATTATCGTGTTCTTCGGCTGATAGGATTTCAATTTCGGCGCCATCTGATTCGAAAAGAGAGCGAATGATATGAAGCCATTTTCCCGTTTTTCGTCCTGCGGGTGTTAAGATGATGGTTTGGCCTCGCATTGTAGGCATTGTAGGGCCGAATAAGGGGTGAGTGCCTAGCACCTCCACTCCTTTTGGGGTATAAGTTGTCATGGCTCTGATTGGATCGCTTTTCAAAGATGTTACGTCCATTATCAGGCTGCCGGGTTTCATATGCGGGGCTACTTTCTTCGCCATCTCCGATGTCTTATTAATAGGTACACTAAGCAGGACAATGTCACTCTCATTCACCTCTTTCATAATCTCATGGGCATAGCGAACTCCCAGCTTTTCAGCGATAGCTACTTTGCCGCTGGGTCCCCAGATAGCTATGTCGAATCCTTTCTCCTTGAAGTATTTGGCAAACCATGAGCCAGTTTCGCCCGTGCCTCCAAGGACCAGCATTCTAGTCATATCTTCTCTCCGTTTCGAGTCAATGGGTCCCTTTCTTCATTGATATTTATTCCTCATTGTTGAGCTGAGCTCATTTCTGACGGCCTCCTCCATAACCTCAACAGGGGCCTTGAGCCCTGTCCAAATCTCTAGCGACTTTGAACCTTGGTACACCAGCATCATCACTCCGTCTATGGCAACCGCGCCTGCTGAGATGGCATCCTTGAGCAGCTCTGTCTTTCTACCGTAAACTATATCGAATATTATTTGGTCAGCATGCAATAATTTCCCATTAAAAAGACGAGGGTCGCCTTCTTTCATTCCTACAGATGTGGCGTTGATAATTATTTCGGAGCGGATCACCAATAATCTGAGATCACTGAAGCCATGCGCTTTGGCTCCAATGCGGTCCGCCAACTCTTGAGCACGTTTGTAGTTTCTGTTGACAATAGATATCTGAGCTCCTCGTTGAGCCAGCGTATAGCCGAGGGCCTTTGATGCACCCCCAGCCCCAATTAGAAGTACACATCGGCCACTTACATCAGTGCCTGCTTCCTGTAAAGCCATAATAGCACCAACACCATCGGTGTTATAACCTCGGATCTCATGTCCGAAAGAAATTGTATTAACGGCCCCTATAGCCTCTGCAAATTCGTCAGCTTGAACAAGGCTTAATGCTATCTCCTTAAGAGGGATTGTAATATTTAAGCCCTTAAAGTTCATTGCATCGGCTCCGATTATTGCATCTCGGAGTCTTTCCTTTGTCACATGATAGGCTTGATAGCATGCTTTGATGCCTAAGGCCCTAAAGGCTGCATTATGCATAATCGGTGAGAGGCTATGTTCTATCGGATCTCCAAGAATCCCGTAAATCTCCATAAAAAGTAGTTAATCCTTCTCATCTAAATAATCTGCAGAATCCACCAGAATCCAGCTCCCAGAAGAGCCCCGAACAATGTAGCAAACAGATTAACGCCATTGTTAGTTAGCTTCCCATGACTTTGAACGGTGGCTCCCAGCAAGCTATCAAAGTTTGTGCCCATAAACCCTCCAATTGTAGCTATCAGAATTCCAGCATATCCTGTCATGCTCATTGCTGTGGCCAGAAGGCCTATAATCAGAGATCCAAATAAGGCGGCTGCTTCTCCCAAAAACGTTACTCCTCCGTCAATGCCAGGCTCTACTGGCCTAAAGCTAGTTATCATGATAGGCTTGGACTTACTGGTCTCGCCAATCTCGCTGGCCAGCGTATCGCCAGCAGCCGTTGCAACTGATGAAATGAAAGCATAGACGAAAATGGGATTTTCGTAGATTCCATAACATATGGCCATGGACAAAGGCACCAAGCTGTTACTATAAACATTCTTATAGCCGCGAACTCCACCTTGGGATTGGGCTATTCCTAAATTCCGTTTATAAGCATAACTGTATTTAGTGAATCCTCCTCCAAGAAGGTAGAAGGCTAACAGAAGAAGGAACCAGGAAAGCCCACCAAAAAGAATGACAAGGAGAGAGATTAATGTCTCACTGAGAACTGCATCTGAATCAGCAGCTTTAGCCCAATATGCAACTAAACCAAGACTGAGGCCAAATAAACATATTATAAGTATGCGCTCAAAGGCAGGCAAGGGGTGATCGAAGCTAAATAACCACATAGCCATGCAAGTGCCAAATGGAACAGTAAAATCTCGTTTCAAGGAGACATTGTATAAGAAAGCTCCACTCAGCCCGCCGAGAAGGCAGATGAATAGAATTTTCTCGGGAGCCAAGTTTCCCATTGAAACAAAGGTGGCAAGAGGAAAGCCAAGAATTACTGTAATCAATACATAGATTATGCTTCCAGTCATTGCATGAAATCTCTTAGCGGCAAAAGGGGCAAATGTTGAGGCCACAAAAGATATCGCTATCACATAAAGGGGGAGATATATATGAAAATAGCCGAGAATCTCTCTGATAATTAATAACATGGCCAAAGAAGTAGAGAGCAGCCGCGAGCTGCTATCAAAAAGAGCAAAAACGAACAATGGAACCACAGTTAGAATTCCGGCGAATGGAAGGAGAAGCGCCAATGAACCGATTGCAAGCTTGGTCGCATGCTCTCTCCTCATGAGCATCAGACCATTCTCATCGCAAAAATACTTTGCCTTGGACGAATTTAGCACAGACAATTATGCTTCACTATTTATATGAGCGTCTCCTGGAGCATCAAATCTCTAAAGGCCCCGTACCTAAATGTATAGCTGTAATTCTCGGCTCAGGCGACTTGGACTATAGGGGCTTGAATCTTATAGAAGATCTTATGGATTGGAGCAAATCGCTAGGATTGAGCTCATTAATAATATACATAAGTGGGGATATATATGAAGGCCGAGAAAAATTAATCTCATTCTTGTCCCTTGCTTCAGCTGATATTAGCCTTCATACCGATGAAGGGGTGAAACGATTTGGATCTGGAAAGGGGATCAAGATTATCATCTCTTTAGGCTTCGGAGGAAAGCGTGAGGTAACGGAGGCCTTTAAGAAATTATTAAAAGATGTTGAAAATGGCCTATTAGATCCAGAGGACATTGACGAAATTACGATAGAGAAGAACTTGCGTTTTAGCCAGAAACCTGACCTAGTTATACGGGCTGGGGGGAGGCAGCTCAGTGATTTTATGATCTGGCAAGCTGCATATTCGGAGCTTTTCTTTACCGAAGTAAATTGGTCATCATTTAGAAAGATAGACTTTCTCAGGGCGATTAGGGATTGTGGGAAAAGGGAGCGGAGATTCGGCATATAATCCTGTAAATCATTTTGCTTGTTCATCTATGATTTTATCTGTCTGTTTATCTTGGTATATTTCCTCAGACTGATATTATCGTGTTAAATTGATAGATTAGTTTGGATGAGACTTTGGCCGCAAGATATCCTTTGCAGGAATAATTTTCAGAAACTTAGCAGGAATCTTTTCTGAAATCACAATATCTTCATTGACCGTCATCATCTTAACTCCTTCTCGTTGCGCTTCAGCTGCATCTGCCTGGATAATCTTTGGATTGCTCGTCCGGAAGGTTGCTACCTGCCAAGCTTTCTCCTGTGTCGTGGAAAGATGGACGAAGTGCTGGGAGACCGACATCAAGCCAATTTCTAATATCCTATCTGCTTCTTCCTCACTTGCGCCATAGTATAGTTTTGGCAATTTGTTTTCTGGATGATCCAATTCAATATCTACGGAGTGGCCATATCTGGCCCTAATTTTGGTATTATCGATTTCGTACCTTTTCTTTGGATCAGATTGAACAAGAGCGATTATGGTCCTTTTGTTAGCCCAAGGGTGTCTTCTGTTCACTATCTCACTTAGCTTGTTCAAATCAATCCAGCCATAGGAATCCATAGATAGGCCAAGGTCCTCCGGAAAATGCCTGAGAGCACCTGCTACAAGTCTACCCAGTTGTTCTGTTTTCGTTTCGTCCAACACAAACTGACCAACTGTACCGCATTCACAGCTCTCGCCCCTGAAAAATCCGTGTTGAGAGCATAGTCTGATCATGTACAACTCCTCTTTTTTGAAAGATACTTTGCATAGATATAGGTGATCGTCATGATATGCAAAGTCTCAAATACGTTTGCCTTAAATTTATCAGTATGCCCGATTCGGATAATATGAGTCTAAAGATTCAAGATATGCTGCTAAGGATGGGCGACGAGCAGATGTTCGTAGAACTGGAGAGGACTTTAACGGTTCTTGATGAACGCGAGCGCAAGATTAACGAGACATTAGAGGAGCTTCTATACCAGGTGGACGAGCTCTCAATGCGTATTGACGCTTTAGATAATACAGAGATTGATGATATTGACGATCTATTTCCAAGGTGAGATTTTTTGGAAACTCTGCCTGATGTCCAGTCCCTCGTCCCTGAATATCCCATAAATTTGACGCGAGTGGGAGTTACGGGTGTAAAAAAGCTGGTTAAAGTGGAACGGGGCGGAGACGAGCGTCCAATTGTCTTGATATCAAGTTTTGAAGTTTTTGTGGACTTGCCTTCTGATAGAAAAGGTGCTAATCTATCACGCAACTTCGAGGTCATAGATGATGTACTAGAAGAAGCTATTAATCGCCCAGTTTACGAAATCGAAGAGCTTTGCGGTGAAATTGCCAAGAGGCTTCTCTCGAGACATGAATATGCTACCCGTGCAGAAGTAAAGATGAAGAGCGAGTATATTGTGCATCGACAGACTCCAGTCACTAAAGTTACTTGTCAAGAGGTTGTTGATATCTTCGCAGAGGCAATGGCCAAGGCTAATCCATCAGGATATCTAACGAAATCTGTGGGAGCTGAAGTTCTAGGAACTACAGTTTGCCCTTGTGCCCAAGAGATTCTAAAAGAACAGGTTCGCAGGGAGTTGATTAATCTTGGTCTAAATTCTGATAATGCAGCTCAGTTCGCCGGAAAGCTTCCTGTGGCCTCGCACAACCAACGTGGCCGCGGAAGTATATCGATTGAGGTTCGCAACCGACGATGTGTGTCGATTGACAAAATAATTAGGATCATCGAGGAGTCAATGAGTTCCAAGGTTTACGGTTTGCTTAAAAGACCTGATGAGGCTGTTGTAGTTGCAAAAGCCCATAGTAATCCGAAGTTCGTCGAAGATTGTGTTCGTACAATGGCACAGAAGGTAGTAGAGACTTTTGTAGATCTTCCGGATGAAGCCTTTGTTACTCTTAAACAGATCAATGAGGAGAGCATTCATCAGCACAATGCTTTTGCCGAGCGAGTGGCAACTATCGGAGAACTGAGAGATGAACTTGCTTCCAGCAGGCAAGCTTAAGCCAATCCTTCTTTCAACAAAAATTTTTCGATTTTCAAAATGTACTCTTTTAGTTGGCCATTTCTTGAGAAAGACTTTTCCTCTCATAATTCAGTAATTATCAATAAATAAAAAAAATTTATTTGTGCCTTGACCTTGAGACAAGGATTAAATAGATAGAGATGTTTATTTATTTTGGAATTAATTGAATTATGAAGGGGATGGGGTAATGAAAGCCTTTATTCTATTATCGATCTCGATCTTGATTCTAATGGATTTAGTTTTGTGTGGTGTATCTCCCACATATGATTCCGCTACATCAAATATAGCGATGAATCCTTATCCTTCAGGTGCGCCCACACCTCCCGATCCAAATACTGAGCAATTAGTGCTTCCTGACTTTAATTTGCTCAAGCCGAGCAACATTCAAATGCCCTTATCGTCTCAGAGCATGATTGGAGATTATCCAGGTTTATATCCGGCACAAAGTGCGGCGATTTCATCTGCTTGTCCAAGCTGCAGAGGTCAGAGCCTTCCAGGTTGTTGCGGGTCGTTTTCACAGGGAGGCTTTATAGGTCAAGGTTGTCAAGCAGTTTTCCCGCAGCCATCGGTCTATAGATCTAACAGTTATTATGTGCAGATTTGTCCTGGGAAGCTCTGTTCTGAAGCTGGTGTTAGATGCGGCGAGTGGTTACCGCTATGGTCCAATATAGGTCGAGTTGGCACTTATTGGTCATATGAATGGACTCAATGTGGATCTAGCTATTGCTATCCGGAGGTTAGGAACTTTGGTTATAAAGGGGCCGGTTGGTATCAGACTTGGTTCAATAGCAATAAGCCGGGCTGGCATATCCTGAGCTATTGGTGCAGCGATTGGTCCAATTACATCTATATATATGTCTGGCCAACGACTTAAATCCATCCAAATTTTTAAGCCGATCGATTTATATACAGTTAGTCGTGATGGGATTTGGATTTAGCATCAACCTGGAGGATATTTATTGGCAAGAAGGTCACAGAGGAAAGCAGAAAGTAGAAAGACTAAGCAATGGTTTAAAGTCATTAGTCCCGAGATGTTCGGGTTAGCTCATGTGGGCGAAACTGTCGCGTATGATCCAGAAAGAGTTGTTGGGCGGGTGGTTGAGACCACTCTTGGCGACCTCACCAAAAATTTTTCTAAGCAAAATACCAAACTGAAGTTCAAAATAGACAAAGTCGCTGGCGACTCTGCCTATACCAAGTTCATGGGTCATGAGATGACTTCAGACTATGTCAGATCGTTAGTTAAGCGGAGAACCTCTCGAATTGATGCCATAGCAGATGTGATAACCACAGATGGATTCCAAGTGCGCGTCAAACCCAGTTGCTTCACAGTTAAAAGGGCGAGAGCAAATCAGGTAAAGAGCATAAGAGAGATCTCAAAAAGGATTGTAATTGAAAAAGGAAATGGCTTGGACCTTAATCATCTGATTCAGGATGTGGTGTTGGGCAAACTCTCAATGGATATCTACAAGGAGTCCAAGATGGTATATCCTCTCAGGCGTGTTGAAGTTCGGAAAACGGAGATCATGGGTGAGCCAGGCATTATTTCACCGCCCTCGGTTCCAGCACCTGAAACAATAGATACTTCATAGGACTTTTTTTTTTAGGCGCTTTTACTCTGAAATGGAGAGAGTTCCCATGTTGAATTTAATCTTCGATTTTTGTTACAACGCGTTTGCATATTCTCGAGATACAACTAATGGAATAAGTTGAAATTCTTTGATGACACCCTGTAATATATGAAAAGAGCAGTTATAATGATCTGTGTTGCTTTGCTTTTTGCCGGATGTATCGAGCAAAAGGAAAGCACAAGAAAAATTAATTACAATTCTAGTGAAGGAAGCATAAAACAGCTCTCCATGCAAATAACCGCACCCATAGCTGGGTCTATCTTGAAGGGAGAAAACGAAGTCAAATTCGATTCGCAAGTAGGAGGGGGGCGGTCTCCATTTGATTATCGTTGGACCTCCAACCTAGATGGGGTTTTATCCACAGATAAGTCATTCAACCTGCGACCTTCCAATCTAACAATGGGCGAGCATCAGGTTATGCTGCAGGTAAATGACTCTTCTGGGCAGTCGTTTCAGAGTAGCATTACGATAACGGTAATCGAGGAGATCCCCCTAACAAAGCTCTCTGTGCAAATAACCTCCCCGACGGCTGGGTATATCATAAAGGGAGAAAACGAAGTCAAATTCGACTCCCAAGTGGAAGGGGGGGAGCCTCCATTTGATTATCGTTGGACCTCCAACCTAGATGGAATTCTATCCACAAATAAGTCATTCAGCGTGCAACCTTCTGACTTAACTAAAGGTCAACATCACATCATCCTGCAGGTCAGCGATATGTCAGGTCAGTCCGCTCAAGGCAGCAATTTGATAAGCGTGATATAGAGCAAAAAGTAATCAAATTATAAAATTTTTTTATATTTTTTTTAAAAAAAAAAACTTTAACTAAAACCTCGAACCGCTGAGAGAATTTTTGCAATTGCAGGTCCGTTCCTCTGGGATCATTTGCGCCACATGGGAAATTATTTCGTCCACATTCTTACTTTCCCCTTTCATTGTATCTGATATCTCTTTGATACCAAGGCTTTGCTTATCAGATTTCGTGCCGCAAGCATGATTGGTCACAATGCACAAAGATGCATAGCAGAGCTCTAGCTCCTTGGCAAATACCACTTCTGGATAGCTGGTCATGCCAACTACATCCCCATATTGCCTAAACATCCTTATCTGAGCCGGAGACTCCAGATGAGGTCCTTCCGTGCATACATAAACGCCTTGATAGGGCTTAAAGCCAAGTGAATGAATTGATTCAATAAGCAAGGATCGAATTTGAGAGCAATAAGGCTGGCTCATATCAACATGCGCGGCTCGCTCTTCGTGAAAAGTATTGGATCGGCATTTGGTAAATTCCACAAAATCTGTGGGAACAAAGAAGCTGCCGATTGGATGGTCGGACATTGTGCCTACTGTATTTGTAGCTATAATCCTTTCGGCTCCTGACGATCTGATTGCCCAAATGGCTGCCCTGTAATTTATTTTATGCGGTGGAATATGCAACTCACTGTGTCGGGGGATGAATATACCTTTATGGCCTTTGAATCTAGTTCGCCAGAACTTCACATTACCATAAGGCGTATCTATCTCATCAGCTAAACCACTAGGTTCGAAGCCTAGGCAGCCGATAACCGCTAGCTCAGCATTCATAATTAGTCGCAGAGCATCAATATTTAAATCCTTTTTCGTCTCGAAAGTGGATAAAACATCATGAGATAATTAATCGGTTATAGGATGCTGGAATTTTGTTTACACCTTAAGAAGCCTTTTATATTTTGTTCACGACGGGACTTAGGAGATCCCCGATGGAGTTTACTGCACAGGAGAAATACGAGTTTAAACGACTCCTCGATGACCTTAGGAAAAAGACAGGAAGAGGAACGGAGCTCATCTCACTTTATATTCCTCCTGATAAGCAGATCTCAGATGTAACGGCCCAGTTGAGAGAAGAATATGGTCAGGCCGCTAACATTAAATCCCGCGTAACTCGTCTCAGTGTTCAAGGTGCTCTAGAATCTGCTATGTCTAGACTGAAACTAATACCCAAACCCCCTCCTAATGGAGTAGTAATCTTCATTGGGAATATCGATGTGGGCGGGGGCAAGAGCGATATGTACAGCGCGGCCTTGGAACCACCCGATCCCATAACAACATACAGGTATCATTGTGATTCGTCTTTCCTTCTTTCTTCGCTAGAGGCGATGTTGGCAGAAAAAAAGACTTTTGGCTTAATCGTCTTGGACAGAAGAGAAGCGACAGTGGGCATATTAAAGGGAAAGAGGGTGGAGCCTGAGAAGCATATGACGTCTACTGTTCCGGGCAAGCAGAGAAAAGGTGGACAGTCCAGCCATAGGTTCCAGCAATTGCGCCTCATCGCAATACATGATTTTTATAAGAGGATTGGTGATGCCGCCAATGAGGCATTTTTAGCATTAGATTCCAAGGATTTAGAAGGAATCTTGATAGGAGGCCCATCTCCCACTAAAGAGGAATTCATAGAAGGCGGTTTCTTGCACCATGAACTCCAGCGCAAGATTCTGGATTCATTTGATGTATCCTATACTGATGAGTCAGGGCTGTATGAACTTGTGGATGCTGCACAAGATAGGTTGCTCGACTTGGAGCTGACTCAGGATAAGCTTGTAGTGAAGCGGTTCATGACGGAATTAGTGAGCGAGAAAGGCCTTGCTTCATATGGAGAAAGAGATGTCAGACGAAACCTAGAGTTAGGAGCGGTGGACACTCTGTTGCTTTCAGAGGATCTACGTAGCAATAGGGCGAAGATAGTTTGTTCGAATAGAAGCTGTGATTTCACTGATAGCCAGACCAGATCTACGTCTTCTCCTCCATTAGGCACCTGTCTAAAGTGTGGAAACGCACTTAGTATAATAGAAGAGGAAGATATTGTATCTGATCTATCTCGACTTGCAGCGCAATCAAGCGCAACTGTAAAGATCATATCAACGGAGTTTGAGGAGGGTACTCAGCTTTACAAGGCGTTTGGTGGGATAGCTGCAATCCTCAGATACAGAACAAGTCACCTATAGGGTGATAATAACGATCTCCGTTTCTGTTTATACTGTTGTTAAACCTACTGAGCTGGTTGAAAGAGTTGCGATAGCTATTGAGAGAATTTTTCCTGGTATAATCATGGATATCCAGGAAGACCGAATAGAAGCTAAAGGGGGTCCAGAGACCCTACAAAATTTTCATAAGCTGATCCGAGAGCAAAGGATCCTCGACACAGCTCGGTTTGTAATGTTTGATGGAATGTTGGGCAATCTCATTCAATTCAATTTGAATAAACAAGCGGCTTTGATGAGCAAGGTGAGCTTTCCTCTTGAGGAGGAGCCTTTAGGATCCATACATGTCCAGATCACAGGTGGGGAAAAGGTTATAGAATGGCTAACTCCAAAGACGGTGGATGGAGTTCCTGTTAGGGAAATAAGTTTTGAAGAGGCATTAAGGGATGTTTAGCTTCTCATCAAGCGCCATGGTGGACAGGCCTTTTGATTGGGCTTATCAGCTGGAAGATCTCGGTTATACTGGCTGGGAGATAGTTAACGAAGGCAGACAGAAATTGACATTAGATACCATCCAGGAAGCAAGGAAGATAGTTGAAACGACCAATCTTGTAATTACCCTCCACCTCCCTTACTCCGATCTAAATTTGGCGAGCATGAATCAGCCCATCTGGGAGGAAACAGTAAAGCAGATGAAATCCTGCCTTAGTTTCGCAAGCGAATTTAGTAGTTTAGCAGTAGTACATCCTGGCCATCTTTCGCCTTTGGGAATGCAGATGCCAGATAAGGCTTGGTTCCAGAATATTCTTGGAATACAAGAGATTTGCGATCATGCCTCAGAATTGAACATGAATATCGCTGTCGAGAACATGGTAAATATGCCTGCCCTTTTCGGTCGGAGACCTGAAGAGATTCTTGGTATATTGGAAACTGTAGATAGAGAAAATATAGGTTTTATATTTGATGTAGGACATGCGAACACAAATAAAAATATTGATAAGTTCTTAGAGCTGAGAGACCTCATCATTCATGCTCATGTGCACGACAATCATGGTGAAAGAGATGAGCACCTGCCCATTGGTAATGGGACTGTTCCATGGAGCAAGGTGATGGAAGCACTATCAGATTACAAGGGCAGGATTGTTACCGAAGCTAGGACTCTTGAAGAGGGACAACGTTCGGTTAATCGCCTAATAAAGCTGATGATAAGCAAATGAGCTGGAGAAATTATGCGTTTTTTGTCTGATCTTACTGCGGGAATGTTGGCAATCTTCGAGTCCAAGGACCGAGCTCGTGAGGAGACGCTAAGATTGTCTAGAGGTCTAGTCAGAAATTGTTCTATTGCCATTCGTTGTATGCACAGAGGAGAATTAACCGAGGCAGAGCGACTTTTAACAGAAGCTAAATCGACCCTAAGAAAAATTCAAAAACTTCTTCGTGATCATCAAGATATCCGTTATGCTGGTTTTGTTAACGATGCTGAGCAGGAACTTGCAGAGGCCAATTTCATCTATTCTCTAATTTCTGGTTGTGATATCCCTGCTTACGATGAGATTGGGGTGGACATGATAAATTATCTATCCGGTCTTGGAGATGCCACTGGAGAGCTGCGGCGACATATATTGGATCTAATTCGAATCGGAAAACCAGAAGAGGGCGAATATTTTTTGGAGGTTATGGAGGAGATTCATTCCACGCTAATGCTTTTCGATTATCCTGATGCAATTACAAGGGGATTACGAAGAAAAAGCGATCTTGCGCGTTCAATGTTAGAGAGGACAAGTGGCGACTTAACCAACGCTATGGAGATGGCAAAGCTCGCAAAATCAATTCAGGCCTCTGAGTAAAGTCTCCTTTGATTGATTAAACAGCCATTTTCCGCTATATAGATTTAGTAAAGTAATAGGACAATCACTTATTACGGCAAACGCATTGAATCATCCACTCAAATAGGATACAATCAAAAATAGTAATTTCGGAGTCTGAAGCATGAGATTCGATCCGGCACAGATCAGAGAAGCTGCTAAAGTTGATTTTGACAAGGCTTGGCAGCAAGGAAGAGAATACCTTGGCAAGCCCTCTTTGAATGGGAGTTATCCAAGGAACACCTATCTTTATGGAGCTCCGCATCCAGTATTCGAGACCATCCAAAAGCTAAGAGAGGCGTATCTTCGACTAGGCTTCAGTGAAGTTATGAATCCTGTCATTGTAGAAGCTCAAGACGTATTCAAACAGTTTGGCTCAGAGGCGCTAGCCGTTTTGGATAGATGCTTTTATTTGGCTGGACTTCCCAGGCCCGATGTAGGAATTTCTGAAGAAAGGATCACCCAAATTAGCGTTCTCTTGGGCAGATCCCTTAGTTTGGAGGAGATAGAGAATATCCGTAAGATCCTTCATGATTACAAGAAGGGAAGAGTTGAGGGCGATGATTTGATTAATGAAATGGCTAAAGCCCTAGGATCAAATGATGCCCTTATTTCAATTATTCTAGAGAGAGTATTTCCGGAGTTCAGGGATCTTAAGGCTGAATCTACGACAAGGACTCTGCGAAGTCATATGACATCAGGTTGGTTCTTGACGCTTTCCAACCTTCATTATCGGCAAAGGCTTCCTATCAAACTATTTTCTGTTGATAGATGTTTTAGACGGGAGCAAGCCGAGGATGCTGCCAGGTTGATGACATATCACTCTGCTAGCTGCGTGATTATGGATGACGAATTATCAATTGAAGACGGCAAAGCGGTGGCAGATGGGCTTTTGAGCCAATTCGGTTTCCAGAAATTCAGGTTCCAACCAGATGAAAAAAGAAGCAAGTATTACACCCCTGGAACTCAGATTGAGGTTTATGCCTACCACCCTGCGCTAGTTGGCTCAGCTACGAAGTACAAGAGTGGTTGGGTAGAGGTGGCAACTTTTGGCATCTATTCACCCACAGCCTTATCGCAATATGATATATCTTATCCAGTCATGAATTTAGGTTTAGGCGTGGAGCGAATAGCAATGATGCTTTACAACTATAACGACTTAAGAGCTCTCTCGTATCCTCAGTTTCAGGCTGATTGGACATTGACCTTAAAGCAAATGGCTCAAATGATAAGAGTTGATAGGGCTCCGTTCACTTCTACCGGCCGTACGATTTCTAAGGCGATAGTTGATACTTGTATTAAAAATGGGGATTCTCCGTCGCCATGCGAGTTTACGGCATGGGAGGGAGATTTATTTAATTGGCGGATTAAAGTATCAGTGGTTGAGCCAGAGTCAAATACCAAGCTCTGCGGTCCGGCCTTCCTAAATGATATAATTGTTTACAAGCAGAATATTATGGGCGTTCCAAGGAATCCAAGATGGGATGAAGCTTTTGAAGCGGGGGTGATCACAGGCATGCGGTATATTGATACGTTTGCCGATCTTGCTGCTTCTGAAATAGAAGAATCTACTATAAAAGAAAAGGATTCCGAAACTCGTATCAAAATAGTGCGTGGCCCCGGGGATATTAATGTTAAGATCGACCCGGCACTTGAAAGATATATTACTAGCTATAAGCACAAAATCGATCTGAGGGGCCCTGTCTTTACAACAGTTACAAGCCAAATAATAGGTAAATTATCATGAGGATCACCTCCGAAAACCAAAGCGAGAAGAAAGCGGCAGGCGAATCAGCTGCAGCTTCAGTTAAGGACGGCATGATAGTCGGTCTCGGCACGGGGTCTACAGTAGCTTGGACTATTAAGATGCTTGGGCGAAGGGTCGTAGATGAAAGTTTGCGAATCCTTGGTGTTGCCACGTCTTATTATGCTGAAGCACTGGCTATCACTGAGGGCATAAAACTCACTACTCTGAATGAGCATCCCGTTCTGGATATAGCAATAGATGGAGCTGATCAAGTAAACTCAGAGCTGATTGCCATCAAAGGAGGCGGAGCAGCACACACGCGCGAGAAGGTAGTCTCATGTTCAGCGAAGAAGTTCGTGGTGGTTATAGATCAATCGAAGTATCGGGAAAAGCTTGATCATCTCGTTCCTTTGGAGGTCTTCCCGTTTGCTTTTAAGCTCGTTGAGAGTGAGATCAAGGCCATAGGGGGAAGACCTGTTTTAAGGCAGGCGAAGATGAAGTATGGACCAGTAATCACAGACAATGGTAACTTTATATTAGACGTTGACTTCGGAGTCGTTGAAAATCCCAGAATCCTAGCCCAAAAGCTTGATCGGTTGCCAGGTCTTGTGGAGCATGGCATCTTTGATAATGTGGATGAGCTTCATCTGGGGCATGCTAAGGGTGTGGAAATATTGCATAAGATAAGATATGAGCTCGACTACCATGAATGAAGATAAGACAATCTGGTGGGACGATGGACTCTTCATGATTGATCAAACCAAACTTCCGGTTAACTTCGAAATAATTAATATCAAGAGCATCCGCGATTTGGTTGGAGCCATCAAATCACTGAAAATCAGGGGAGCTCCGGCCTTGGGAGCCGCTGGAGCCTACGGCATAGCCTTAGCTGCATCACTTTCCAAAAATAATAACGTCTATGAGCTTCAACAAGAGCTAGAAATAGTTGGAGATACAATCAAGGTCGCTCGACCCACAGCCGTTAACCTATCTTGGGGTGTGGATCGAATTCTAAAAGTTGCTATGAATGCGGAGACTGCAGAGGAGATTAAAGAGGCAACTATGAGGGCGGCGTTTGACATAGCTGAAGAGGACATCAGAATCAATAAGGCTCTAAGCCGGTATGGTGCTAAACTCTTGGAGAATGGAGACAATATCCTTACTCATTGTAATGCAGGACGTCTGGCTTGCGTTGGATGGGGCACGGCCCTGGGCGTTGTACGTTCTGCCATAGAGTCAGGAAAGAAAATCCATGTTTACGCTTGTGAGACTAGACCATTGAACCAAGGCAGCAGGCTTACAGCTTGGGAGTTGATTCAAGATGATATTCCCGTCACTCTTATTTGCGAGAGCTCTTCTGGAAGTCTTATGCGCAAAGGCCTGATTAACAAGGTAATTGTGGGTGCCGATCGGATAACGAAGAATGCAGTCTTCAACAAGATTGGAACCTACAATCATGCAATTTTAGCCAAGGCCCACATGATTCCTTTCTATGTGGCCGCACCACTCTCTTCCTTTGATCTTCAGCATGAAGAAGCAGCAATCGAAGTGGAGGAGCGTGATGCTTCTGAACTGTGCATTATTGGCGATGTTCGCCTGGCGCCAGAGGGCATCGATGTCTATAATCCTGCATTCGATGCTACCCCAATTGAACTCGTCACAGCTCTAATAACAGAGCGCGGTATTTTTAGGCCGCCTCTGACGCCTGCAATCTGAGGCTTATGTTTATATATTTTTATTTAAATGTTGTCTTAATTTGTTATTCGTGTTCAGCGCATTGTTTATTTTAACAAAATTGGCAATGCAGAGTGAGATATTGAATGATAAAGATATCGTTATAAAATAACACGATATTAAAAAACTATATAAACATATAACTTATCTTATAATCTTATGGATCAACTTATCGTCCTTCAGAGTATTTATGATTCATTTTTAAAAGGAAAAGAATCGCTTCCATCCATAGACAAATCCTCTATAGATGGAAACTGTTCAAGCTTAGTGATCAAGCTCTTAAGCGAATTCAGGCAGGGCATAATCGATCAGAATATTTGCCAGGCGCTCTCGGATTGTCTTCAGGATTCATATGAGTTGAAAAGGTTGGGGGATATATGCCGAAAAGCCAAATACTTTGATTTAGCCATCAAGTGCTACGACCGGGCTTTAGTTAGCTGTCGGGACCAGACAGTAAGCCCCATCTTGCTAAATAATTTGGGTCAAGTTTATACGAGAGCAGGCGATCAGATAAAGGCTATCAGTTACTTTTTAAAGGCTGTAGACGGTTTTGAAACTATAGGCGACTTAAGTGGCGCAGCGCATGTAATGGGAAATCTGGCTTCTACTTATAGACGTAACCGAGAATGGGACAAAGCCATGGAGTATTCAATAAGAAGCCTCCAGACCTTTGAAGGGGTTGGCGACGAATTCGGGGTTGCTCAAATGATGGGCAGTTTGGGCAGGATATATTCTGAGACCGGGAAAAATGACATTGCTGAGAGCTATTTCAAGAATAGCTTGAAGGAATTTAAGCGTCTAGGGGATAAACGCAGTGCTGCTTTGGTGTTGGATAGATTAGGCCGCATTTACGTCCAAACCGGTCGTTGGGATGAGGCCATTGCCCATTTCAATAAAGGAATAACACTTTTTGAGGAATTAAGATATGATCAAGGCCTTATAATGGTGCTTTCCGATATTGGTCGAATGTATCTAGAGAAGGGAGATGCTGGTGCTGCTTTAGACATCTTAAAGAGGGCTGAGAGACTTGTCAAAAGGGATATGCAGCCTGCGTATCAAAACTATATAGCACTGATGGCGGCTTCCAATGGTCTCCTGGCCAAAGTTTGCATGCAAGAGGCTGAAAAGAAAAAATTGATAGCATCTAATGAACTTAAGGAATTTAATGTTGACCAAAAGCTTAAACTTGCCTCGCAATATTTCTCTAAAGCTTCAGATCTGTACC
Organism: Methanotrichaceae archaeon; assembly: GCA_022865315.1. GTDB lineage: Archaea > Halobacteriota > Methanosarcinia > Methanotrichales > Methanotrichaceae > JALHSR01. The sequence continues at coordinate 20,384 of JALHSR010000128.1, forward strand.
AAGAATTGGCATCGACCCCCAAAATTCAAATACCTGAGCTCGGCGTTTCAGCCGGAGTCTCCAAATCATTTTCTAATATTGCATTAATGGCTTGCAGCATCTCGGATGAAAAGGCAATAGAATTAGCTCAACGGGCGATATATGACTTTGAGGTTGCATCGACAAATTCTCAATTTTATGAAAGAAAGAAAATAGAAACAACCCAATCGATCTTGAAGGGTATGAGAGAGGCTTGGTCCGTGAATCTGACAGGAAGGGAAGTCGGGAGGTTGGCTGAATCGATATCTAACTCAATCGAATATTTAAATGGACCCGCTAGCCAGACGGGAGGAGTAAATAGACATCTGAGCGGAGCTTTGCATAATCTCAGCGTTGCAATAACTGAAGAACGAAATAGAGGTGATCCTTCAAGATATTTGGAAGCGGTGGCTTCACAGCTCAGGTTGGCAGCGAAGCAATTCATGGCATATCCAATAGAACGATTGGATTCAAGTGTGCTACAAGTGGAAGAAGCAGCAAAGCTAATTGATGATCTTACAACCATTAAGATAGATCCAAGTGTAACTATATACAGAGGATCAAGCTCATTAAATTACCGGACATATAAGTCGGCACTTATTGCAATTGGCTGGGCCATGCTGCTCAATGATCTTTCAGAGCAAGATTTTACGGGTCGAACATTCGCTTGGGATGAGGGTTTGAATCTTGTTGATGTGAGATCATTTAAAAGTCGAATAGAGAACAGAGACATCGAGATAGATACAAATCGCAATGCGTTTTCTGGGGCGACTACTAAACAATATGTACCAAGAGAACCAGCATATATGCTCACGTCCATAAAGAACGAGGATGGCCGATCATCTTGGTCAGGTTCGTCGTTCAATAAACAGAACGATTATTATCCGAATGAAGACGTTCATGCAGGTCAATCTAAGAATTATGGGACGCGAGCCAAGATTGCAGAATCATTTCAGTCAATTGCTGATCTGCAAAAAGAACAACAAATGAAAGCAACGCAGCCCTCCAACGGATCAAAGAGGATCGCAGGAGGCGACCTTGCACAAGATAGGTGGCACAGAATTAGCAGCAGTAGCTTCACTGAACCGGATCGTGGCATATTCGCAAGGGAGAGCGGCATAAAGCTTGTTAAGGCCCAGACTCTTCTGGTACTAATGCTTCTGGCAGTAGATATAACATTATATTTAATATAGGAATTTGGCCATTTGGCTTCTTAGCAAACTGATGAAGAAGAAGCAACTTGAAATCCAATTGGAGAGCCTTGAGAGTTTTCCAAGCCCTGTGCCAGAACTGGAACAGTATTCAACTCCCGCTCCAGTCGCGGCAGAGATGCTATATCTTGCCCATATCCGCGGAGAGTTGAACAAAGTATGCGACTTGGGGTGTGGCACAGGTATCCTCGCAATAGGCGCTGCGTTGCTCGGCGCAAGAGTTATTGCCATAGAGATAGATTCAAAGGCTCTAGCCATGGCTAGAAAGAATGCTGAAAAGCTGGGAGTAGACGTCAATTTCGTACGCGGCGATGTGGCATCAATTGAGATAAAGGGCATCGAAACTGTAATTATGAATCCTCCTTTCGGCGCACAGAAGAGCAGTGTCGGTGACAGACCATTCCTGAATAAGGCAATTAAAATAGCCAAAATAATTTATACTATACATAATGTAGGAAGCGAATCCTTCATTAAAGAGTTTGTAAAACCTTGTCAGGTGGAAATGATTTATCGTATCCCAATTTCTCTAAAGAGATGTTTTCAATTTCACAGTAAGGATCTAAAAATCATGCAAGCTGATTTGTATCGAATAGTTTGTGATTAATCTGAAATAAATGCATAGTTGTATATTTAAGGAGACAAGAGATGGACGGTTTCTTTGTGCTACCTGGTGACGTAGTTGGATCAGCAGAAGAGTTTGTTCCAGGTGATTGCACATATGTAAAGGGAGGAATGATATATGCCTCCACGGCAGGTCTAGTTAAATTTGATCCCGAAAGTAAAATGACGAATATCGTTCCTAAGACAAATGCTCCGGCAAAGCTTTGTTTAGGTGATATCGTAGTAGGAGAAGTCATCGACCTGAAAGACAGTTTGGTCATTGTATCTCTGGCCTTTAAAAAGGGTTTTGAAAATAGGCCTCTATCCGATGAGGAAGCCACTATACATATTTCTAATGTAAAGGGTTCATATGTGAGAGATATCAGACAGATGTTTTCACTGAGAGATATAATTAAAGCCAAGATCATTGATGAAAGGCAATTGAGATTGTCAACTAGCGATGCAGATTTGGGGGTCATGAAAGCTTATTGCAATAGGTGCATGGCAGGGCTTTTCCTTAAGAATGGAAAATTGGTCTGCTCTATATGTGGCAACACTGAGGCCCGAAAGTTGAGTTCATGTTATGGAACTGGGGTGATTCAGTGAATGTCAAAATAATCAAAAAGACTGCAGATGAGGTGAGAATCGAATTTGAAGGGGAGAGCCATACCCTCCTAAATTTGCTCAGAACTGAGCTATTAGCTGACGATCGTGTAATATTTGCCAGCTACGATACCAAGTTCCCCGTCATGGACAATCCAATATTCCGCGTTAAAACAAGGGGTGATGACCCCATATTAGTAATGAGAGAGGCCGCCAAAAGAGTCGAAAGCCAATGTGAAGAATTTGGTTCTCTTTTTGATGAAGCCGTCAAATGATAGAGATCGACGGATCTTATGGAGAGGGCGGCGGGCAGATAGTTAGGACGTCGGTTGCCCTCTCAGCCGTTACAGCTATTGCCATTGAAATTAAAAATATAAGGCAAAATCGGCCAAAACCTGGATTAGCTCCTCAGCATGCACATGCCATAAAGGCATTATCACGATTATGCAATGCCAGAATATCAGGCGTGAAGCCGGGATCTTCAGAAATAATTTTCGAGCCAGGTTATATTAAAGCAGGCAATAACCGTGTGGAGATCGGAACGGCAGGAAGCGTGACATTATTGATGCAATGTCTATTGCCAGCGATGCTAAACGCCGACGGGCCTGTATCTCTGGAGGTTCATGGAGGAACCGATGTTCAGTGGTCGCCAACTATAGATTATTTCAAACATATCTTTATCCCTGCATTACGCTCTTTTGGGATTAAAGCTAATCTGGATATATGGCAAAGAGGATATTATCCCAAAGGTATGGGTGCGGTTCTACTCCAAATTGATCCTGGAAGACTAAAGCCCGCTCATCTTAGTCCTCAAGGAGTAAGATTAGTAGAGGGAATTTCTCACTGTTCCAACCTACCGGAGCATGTGGTCAAGCGGCAAGCAGAAACTGCCGTCCTACTGCTAGAGCGAGCGGGACTTGAGTCTCGAGTAATCACGGAGGTATTGCATCTTCCTTCTACCGGCAGTGGCATAACCCTTTGGTCAGGGTACAAAGGCGGAAGTGCTTTGGGGGAACGCGGGTTGAGGGCGGAGGATGTAGGTGAGAAAGCTGCGGATAATCTGATTGAAGAGTTAGTTTCTAATGCTGCTATTGATAAGCATTTGGCGGATCAACTTATTCCTTACCTTGCCTTGGCAGGAGGAAGCCTTACAACAAGTGAAATATCAATGCATGCAAAAACGAATATTTGGACTGCTGCGCATTTCACAGAAAGAAAATTTGAAGTTTCAGGTGAAGCAATTTTTAAGATAGAGGCCAATTAGCATTCAAGCATTTGTCGAGAAATGTCGAGGTCATTAATATTAGATGAAATACTCCAATCAATTTGGAAATTTGTCTCCTGCTTTCAGGGTGCAATAATATTTTCTTTGCCATAACGGAATACTTTCGCTCCGTCTACGTCAATTTATTAATTAAAAATATGTCCATTGAAAAAGATGATAAAGGGAAAAGAAGCTTATTTAAATAAGCTGACGAAAAATATTGTTATTCCCTCTGAAGTGGTGGGAAAGAAGCTGGAGGGCAGTACTCCTCCATCAGTTTTTATTGGAAGTTGGAACTATCCGAAAGTATATGCTGGACCTTTGATCGCACCACAACATGGTGACACTTCCATTATGGACACTCCTGAGTCTTGGATTCCAGAAAGAAAAAGCCAGGAGGAAATATTAGGATACCGCCTTGGCCTGGTGAGAGGCAAGAAGACTGTAAGTGTAGATAAACTAGACGACAAATTTGTAAATAAACTTCAAGAAATCGCTTTAGGATTCAGTTCTATAGACAGTACTGCTCAGTTTGAGCACGAGCCAAAAGGCATGTCTTTCAGCAATGAATATTCACCTTTTGGTCCCAGCGCATATATTGAGAGATTTGATATTGCTAATGTAAGATGGAATCATTCTCTAGAGAAGGTCTACTATGATGATGACCTGAAAGCATCTGAGGCGGTTATGGCACTGCATGAGAAAGGCTCAACCTTTTCGAGCATTCAGAAAGCTTTCTCTGTAGGGGCCATGGGGACAAAGAGAAGGCGTCGTCTCGTTCCCACTAGATGGTCTATTACAGCATGTGATAGCTCAATTGGAAATAATTTGCTTAATCAAGTCAAAGAAAATGATGTCATTGATTGTTGTAGAGTCCACGAGTTTAGCAGTCTTAACAACTATTATGCTGTTATCCTATTGCCCACGTCCTGGCAATACGAGTGGATGGAGGCTTTTATACATATTTTGGGAAGGGAAGAGCTGATATTTTCAGATTTCGAATACAACTCAGGAAAAACGGGCTATTCTTCTGTAGGTGGTTGCTATTATGCCTGCAAAATGGCTGTGTTAGACGGATTATGGCGCCAAAAGATACAAGCAGGTTCGATTGTGCTTCGTGAAGCCTATCAAGGCTATGTTCCTATGGGTGTTTTTAATGTTCGAGAAAATGTTAGGAACGCAATGCTTCAAGTCCCATCTGAATTCCGGGATTTGAGAAGCGCTCTGGATTATTTATCCACCAAACTCTGGCTGCCATTGAAGCGGTTTGAAGTAAAGAGCACATTATTAAAGGAGAATTTGAGGACAAGACAAACAACTCTGGTTAGCTTCTGAATACAAAATCGGAATTGACAATCGAAAATGTGATTGCTTTTCTGAATACAGCAAATTGATCGGTGAAGTAAACAAATCACGATTTATGATAGATTATAGTCTTCCGCACAATTTCTAATAATCAGATTGTATTGTAATTAGTCCCCTCTAAGAATCTCCTTATCCAGCCTTTGGCATAACTGATCGAACATGAGAGAGCATTCCATTGGTCAGATATGAGTTTCTTCATGCTCTCCAAATCTGCCACAAATTC
>JALHSR010000129.1 GCA_022865315.1 Methanotrichaceae archaeon
ATAGCTAATTATAACTTTTGCAGAGGTCATGGCTCATTGAAAAGATTAAGCGCAGATGGAAAAGTCAGAAAGTGCGCTCCCGCAATGAATTGTGGTCTGATTGACCATAATTGGACTTTGAGAGAATTAGTCACTTATCCATGTTACATAACATCAACCAATTAAATGATCACTACCTAATTTCGATTTGGACAAATTTAATAAGATCTGACATCATTGGACACAATAATTTTTTAAAAAATTATCAGGGAATGATTTTAGAGATGGATAGCTCTAGTATATCCTCCGCTCCTGCCTTCTTCAGGCTAGGAATAAGGAGATTGACTTGCGATTTATCAACGACTGTTTCAACTGCATAATATCCAGAATTCCAGAGCTTGGAAACCGTTGGATTTTTCATGCTAGGGAGAATTGACATGACCTCTTCTATTCTCTCCTCAGGCACATTCATATCCAAGAGGACTTTGCCGCGGGCTCTGATGACTCCAGAAAGCAACGTCTCTATTGCAAGGATTTCCTCACGTTTTTGGGGGTTATCCCAACTTTTCTTATTGGCAATGAGTTCCGATGTAGATTCCAGCATGACATCTATAATTTTTAAGCCATTTTTTCTCAATGTGGAACCCGTTTCTGTTAGGTCTACAACTATGTCTGTCAGCTCTGGTACTTTTGCTTCAGTAGCTCCATACGAGTATTGGATTTCCACTGGTATGCCCAAATTGCCAAAATATGCCCTCGTTAGATTAGGGTACTCCGTAGCTACACGAGTTCCGGGTGGTATCTCACGAGCACAATCTATTTTCATATTTTCGGATACAGCAACAGCAACTTTCACTTTTCCTATTCCTTGCTTGCCATAGTTGAGTTCTGATACCTTAATGACCTTAGCTCCAGACTCTAAGATCCAATCTGTTCCAGAAATGCCTATATCGAAGTAACCATCGGCTACATATTGGGGAATCTCTTGAGGTCGAAGGATCTTGACCTTGCCTATACGGGGATCATTTATCTTTGCGCTATACTCGCGTTCGGTTCTTCTAACCTCTAAGCCAGCCTGCGCTAAGAGCTCAAGTGTCTGGCTTTGCAAGCTTCCTTTGGGAATAGCGATATCTAACATCTTCTGTGAAGACCTTCTTAGCAACATATTTTTGCCTTTTGCTCCACAAAATCAAATAGTCTTAAAAAAAATACAATATTTATAAATAATAACTGTTAATCGTCAACGAACGGGGTTGGGAAATTGTATGATCACAGTTATTTTTAATATCTGATTCCCACTTCGGTCGTGCATCATCAACTCTTAAAGATTCTAAAAAGATAGATCAACTTATTCAAGAGATGTGGAGATTTGGCCAAGAATGCAAGGAACTAGTGCTCTTAGGAGATGTCTTCGACTTCTGGCGGGGCAGGCCGGCGGAGGCAATAAGAGATTCACGATATTTCTTTCAAAAGCTTTCTGAGCTGAATCTGAAAATAAGTTATGTGATCGGAAATCATGACCACCATTTGGCTGTGATGCACCAGGAGTGTCAAATAATAGAAAAGCTGGCTGGGGGGGGGGAATGGGGAGTCATATCCCATTTACCACCAGAGCATACGCCAGTTTCAGTCTGTGCATGGATTGAGCCTAGAGATGATATTATCTCCCTTCTATAGGGCAAGGTGTAACAATAGGCGCTTCCTCTTCACGCATGGTCCATTTGCGTGAACATCAGACTTTCTCTTTTCTTCTAATGGGCCCCTGAGGATCTCTGGGGATATGATGTATCTCCGGCTGATCTTGAGTTCATGATGGCTTGCGCCTACGAAAGTATTTGCAGTCTAGCTATATTGAGAGGAAGGTTAATCTTGAAGATCGGCTTTGGAGAGTCTCGAGTATACTGGAAAAAATCAAGTCGAGCTTGCTCAAACCTTATAGATTAAAGCCGATTGATTCGCAATACGGGGCTATTTTTGATTTTATGCGCGATAGAAATATCGGTCGCTTAGACTGCTTCGTTTATGGAGATACTCATCATGTAGGATTCTATCAACGAGATTTTGGGTCATTGGCTGTGAATACTGGGAGCCTATGCGTAGGTGAATCTGAATCAACTACAGAGTCCGATACATATTTGATCCGTAATGAAAATTGTTTAATCCTGAGGTGTCTAGGTAGAAGCCGGACGCTGGCGTTTCATGGATTATCCTTAAGTTATCAAGAATTTATATCTCATTGACCTTTAATCAGTATTGATGAGACTGGATGAGGCTTTAGAGGGTCGCCGGTCAGTTAGAAAATACGAGACCAGATCTATTTCGCGAGATTTGGTTCTGTTGCTTCTAGAAGCTGCAGAGATGGCACCTTCGGCCGGGAATTTGAGGGCTAGAGTATACATTGCAGTTACCAAACCAGAGATGCGTAAGGTTTTGGCACTGGGAGCTTATAGCCAAAGCCAGGCAGAGTCAGCTCCTCTGCTTATTGTTATATGTTCCGATGTCGAGAGGTCTAGCCGACGCTATGGTGACCGAGGCAGCCTCTATTCAATTCAGGATGCTGCAGCGGCTACCATGTGCTTGCTTTTAAAGGCATACGATTTAGGATTGGGCGCATGTTGGATTGGCGCTTTCGATGAGGATATTGTCAGAGAAGCGCTCGATCTGGAGAATTTCGTTGTGCCAGTAACTATAGTCTCGCTTGGCTGGCCTGCTGAAAGGCCATTATCACTGCCAAAAAGGGGAAATGAAGAGGTTGTAAGTTGGATCGAGTGAGCACTGAACTTAGAAAGATTGTAGAGAGCTTGCTCGCAGGCCAGATAGAGAACGAACTAGATCTGGAATCTCGGAAGAAGGTAGTGGCTGAATACTTGGGTCTCTCCTCTCTCCCGAGTAATGCTGATATATTGAGTCATTCCGAGCCGCTCGAAAGAAAACAATTAAGAATGCTTATACGCAAGCCTACGCGTACTTTATCTGGCGTAGCAGTCATAGCTGCAATGACTTCGCCTGCTCGTTGCCCTCAGGGAACCTGTGTTCCTTGTCCAGGTGGGATCAGCCACTTCTCGCCGCAGAGCTATACTGGGAGGGAACCTGCTGCTATGCGTGCAGAGCAACATGATTTTGACCCTTATCGTCAGGTCTACGCACGGCTCCGGCAGTTAGAAGAGATAGGGCATCCGCTGGACAAGGCCGAGCTAATAATTATGGGCGGGACTATGACCGCGCGTCCATTGGGCTATACTGTCTGGTTCATCAAAAGATGTTTGGAAGCCATGAATGATTATCCGCGCTTCAATCCGAAGTTTAATGAATGGAAATCCTTTTGGAAGGTGGCGAAAGCTAACGAAGTGGCAAATGTAAGGAATATAGGTACTACTTTTGAAATTAGACCTGATTGGTGCAGGCAGAAACATATCGCAAGCATTCTGGATATAGGAGCCACAAAGGTAGAGTTAGGAGTTCAGAGCCTCTGTGATGAGATTCTTATAAAGATGAAGAGAGGGCATACTGTGCATGATACAATTGAAGCTAACAGGGCTTTAAGGGATGCTGGGCTAAAAGTTGGTTTTCATATGATGCCTGGGCTGCCCGGCTCTTCATTTGAGAAGGACTTAGAAATTTTCCGGGATCTATTCCGAGATGAGAGCTTTAGGCCAGATTATCTTAAGATATATCCAACTCTTGTTATCAAGGGGACTGAGCTTTATGACCTTTACATTAAAGGGGAATATGCACCTCTTGATGATAATGGGGCGGCAGAGTTGGTCGCCAGGGTCAAAGTCATGCTCCCTAGATATGTCCGATTGCAGCGGGTGCAGAGAGAGATCCCTTCTTTCTTAATAGAAGCGGGTGCAAAGAAGTCAAACTTACGGCAGCTTGCCGTTCAAAGATTAAGAGATCGAGGTCTGAGTTGCCATTGCATTCGTTGTCGGGAGGCGGGATTAAAGGGTGTTTTGCAGGGTAATTTCGAGTTGATGGACGACGTTTATATCGCATGTGGGGCGGAAGAGCATTTCTTATCTTTTGAAAACTCTGAAAATATAATGGTGGGTTTCCTCAGGCTACGGTTGAGCAAAGTTGCTCGTGTCCGAGAGTTGCACGTTTATGGGCCCCTAGTGCCTCTTAGAACTCGGGATGAGGGCTGGCAACATCGTGGATTTGGTGCTCGTTTAGTCGAAGCAGCCGAAGAAACTGCCCGCGACAAAGGATTCGACAATTTGGAAATAAATAGCGGCATTGGTGCAAGGGAGTATTACCGCAGGCTGGGTTATGAATTTAAAAAACCTTACATGGCTAAAGCTTTGTGAATGGGATGGAATGAAAATGAACCTACATAACCAAAATGATTATATAATGCAGGCAAGTGAAGAATCTTGATCTGGAGAATAATGGCATGCGTTGGCAAGGAGAATCAAAGCGAAAGGCTTCTGGCGGCAGACGGATCTTGGCCCGGGGCAAACGAAAATTTGAGATAGGGCGGGAGCAGAGCGATACTGGCATTGGAGCTGTCAAAGCTAAGAAAACGGAAGCTTATGGAGGCAATGTTAAAATCAAGATGATGAGAGGAGATATTGCCTCTATTGCCGATCCCAAAACTGGCAAGACCGTAACAGCTAGGATAGAGAGAGTCATGGATAATAAAGCAAACCTTCACTACATGAGAAGAAATATCATTACAAAAGGCGCCCAAATCAAGACTGAATTAGGTGATGCCATGGTGACCAATAGGCCTGGTCAGGATGGCGTAATAAATGCTGTACTAATGCCAAAACAGCAGTAATCTTTTTACTTTTTCTAATATTATTTAGCCAACGGGGATTGGTGGCATCGCCAATCTATTGTGCTAAAGAAACGGCATTAGTGGTGGCCCCTCTTGTGGAAAGAGATTAGGCCTCGAATTTATTATATGTTGTTGGCCATGAAATTGATACACAATCTGCAAGATTTTGCATCATAATAAAGCATCTCGAGAAAAATTTTGAGCAATCTTTCTTAAGCCTCCTGCATTCATTATTTTTTATATAAGATAGTAAACGATGCTCTGGTTTGCGATAGGGGCTTTCCCTCGCAATTTTCTTTGCGAACAATGGCCTCGGTGAATGCAACTTGTCGCCCCTTTTTTATGACCCACCCTTGAGCAATAATCTTTCCTTCCTTGATTCCTGTGAGATAAGATGTATTCTCAGATATCGTGGCTATTTGCTCAACTTCATCTAAGATAGTGTAAAGTGCTAATGCCATTGCTTCGTCACTTATGGATGTCAGCACCCCGCCCTGCAGCCAACCTTGGCCATTCAGCATTTCTGGCCTGATTTGCATAGAGAGTTCAGATTTTCCCTCTCCGTAGAAATCGATCTCATTGCCCATGAACTTTAAGAAAGGGTTGGCATTCTGGCCGAAGCGTTTTATCTCTTCCAAATATCCCATCTTATTGGGCGTTTTCGTTCGCATAACTTATACTTTCCTGATTTATTTAAATAAAATATTATTTTATAAAAATATCATCCAAGCAAGCAATTATGGCAACTGGCTATAACTGCTGCAATAATTGCGCATCATTTACAGCTGTTTAAATTGTGGAATAGAGCTCAGTTATATTTTGAGCGTCGAAACCTTCATGAGGATATGAAAAGCAGTTATTTGATCTGCTCAGAGAGGTTCTTTTGGTTGAAAATACTTGCATTGGACTATCTTACGGAAGTGCCATTTGCACTATTTTTTTAAAAAAAGATAATCCCTCGAATAATAGAAGGCTAATTTCTATCCTAATGATTAGGCTGCAAAATGTAATAGCAATTAGGTTTGATCTCTTCCTCGCATTAGCCTGCCATTGATCCGGAACGCCAGGTCACAACGCTAAACGACTTTTGCCCTCCAAATGTTTCGTGTTTGAAAAATAATATAAATCAACAATATAAAAAGAGTTTCAGGGTACGAGTCGACGCCTATCTCTCGGGAAGATGACCGCATCCCTAATATTTTCCAGATCGAGCATGGTCATGACTAGTCTACTCAGCCCTAGTCCCCATCCAGAATGAGGTGGCATGCCATACTTGAACGCATCCAAGTAGAACTCAAAGGATTCAGGCTCTAAGCCCTTGTCCTTTATGCGCTGCGTAAGCATCTGAAGGTCATGCACTCTTTGAGCTCCGCTTGCCAATTCCATCCTTGGATGCATCAAGTCAAAGCCACGACAGATCTTAGGTCTATCCTCGTATTGAAGGGTATAATAGGGCTTTATGGAGGACGGCCATTCAGTCAAAAAGTAATGTTCTCCTATAATTCCCCCTAAAAATTTTTCAGTCTCAGTATCCAAATCGTCTCCCCATTGAATTGGAACACTTTTATCATTCTTGGCTAATTCTATTGCTTCTGTATACGTGATCTTTTTGAAAGGTATATTAGGGACCACTAGGTCAAGGTTGAGGATTTCCAGTTGTCTCTGACAGTTTTCCTTTACATGCTTATATGCTGAGGCTATGGCATTCTCAAGCATAGCCATCACGTCATTTTCATCAGCAAAACTGACTTCGATATCTATTGATATGGCTTCATTCAAGTGCTTTCGAGTATCATGCTCTTCAGCTCTAAAGATTGGCCCAATCTCAAAGACTCTGTCCATGCCGGCTGCCATAAGCATCTGTTTGTATAGCTGTGGGCTTTGATTGAGGAAAGCTTCCTTTTCGAAGTAGCTTATTGGAAATAGATCAGTTCCCCCTTCAGTGGCTGCAGCAACGATCTTTGGAGTAAAGACTTCAGTGATGTTTTGGCTATAAAAGAAATCCCGTATCGCATGCAAAACTGAACTCACAATCTCGAATATGGATAAAACGCTGGGCCTTCTTATATCCATGAATCTAGAGTCCAGGCGAGTATCAAGCTCGCATTCAACTTTCTCTGTTGGATCTAGTGGGAGTGGTACCTTCGCCATATCCAAGACATTAATTTCTTTAGGCAAGATTTCGAAACCGTGTGGCGCTTTGGATTCGGATTTTATTTCACCTCGAACTTGAACCACGCTCTCCCTGCTAATTGATCTGACCTTCTTGAACATTTCTGTATCCACAATCTTTTTCACCAAAGTCACTTGCGCTAGGCCTTTCCGATCGCGCAGGACCAAGAAACAAATACCTCCTAGATCACGTATTTCGTGCGCCCAGCCGGCGAGCAATATCTCCGATCCAGCCATCTCTGGATTTATGTCGCCTGAATAATGTGTCCTGAGTATCAAGTCCAATCACCTCAGCCAGAAGGGATTTCTAATATAAAAGCAGTCTGGAAGCTTCCTGGCAGTTTGGACAAATATTAGAATATTTCTTAATCTAGAGGAAATAGATTTAATATTTAATCAATAAAGAACAATTTCAGATTTAATCCTTAGTGTTATAAATTATGGAGATGAATTGTTTTGGTTATGAAGTGGCTTAATACATTCATGGTCAATGTAAGCTAGCTCTAGCTTTGATATTGGGAATTGAATAAATTAATTGGATATAAGGTGGCAATGGCTCTATCGATTAGAGATCTATTCCAACAGCAGGAATTTTGGATTTATTTATTGTTTCTTGGAGTCTTGCTTCTCAATTGGCCAATCCTAACAATAACTGAGGGTAAATTTGGCATATCTGGTTCTCCCTTTATTCTATCATATGTCATTACCATCTGGCTAATAATAATAATAACACTCTTTCTATTCGATAGGTGGTCTCAGGATTGATCAATCCCAACCTTCCTTTGATCATAATGGTCCTTTACCTTCTACTGCTATTTGGCATAGCGCAATATGCTGTTCGCCGAGGTTTGGAGGGAAGAAGCGTAGTTTCAAATCCATATGTCTACGCTTTGTCTTTATGTGTTTACATAACTACTTGGACATTCTATGGCTCTATTGGGAGGGCAGCTTCATCCGGATTGGAATTTTTGCCAATTTACCTTGGACCTGTCTTGGCAATGGTAATTGGCTGGTTTTTATTAAGAAAGATGATTCGTGCGGCAAAAGAGTTCCGGCTTGCTTCAGTTAGCGACTTTATTAGTTTTCGATATGGCAGAAGCTATGCAATCGGCGCAATAGTAGCCATACTGAGCCTAATTATGGTCACCCCTTATGTTGCATTGCAGCTAATAGCTATTAGTACTTCACTGCAAGTTCTAAGCGGGCAATATTTGCTTTTTGGAATAGACGGGATCCGCAGGTTAATAGTGGCTTTGTTGCTAGGAGCCTTTGCCGTATTGTTTGGGGCCAGGCACCTCGATCCTATGGAACATCATGAAGGTCTAATTGCAGTCGTGGCTTTTGAATCGTTGGTCAAACTAGGGGCATTCCTGTTGGCCGGCATCTATATAGTTTATGGAATCTTTGGGGGTTATGGAGTTATTTTGGAGGGGATTGCTGCACATCCTCAGTATTCAGATTTAACGGATGTGGATTATGTACTCTGGTTTTCTTTGACAATGATTTCCTTCTTCGCTGTGCTCTTTCTTCCTAGACAGTTTCATGTAATGGTTGTGGAAAATGTCGAAGAAATTCATCTGAAGAAAGCGATGTGGCTATTTCCTCTTTATATGCTGTTGATTAATATTTTTGTTCCTGGTATCGCCTGGGGTGGCATTCTACTCGGTACATCTGGCCTGAAAGATGCCTACATAATATCTATTCCCTACGATCAGGGCCAACTATTGCTGGCTCTTTTTGTCTTTATAGGGGGAGTCTCTGCGGCCACGGCTATGATCCTAGTGGAATCGGTGGCCGTTGGTACAATGCTGCTAAATGGCTTAGAACTACCTTACCTTCTTGGACGAATCGGGAAGGGGAGGAATCTGCCCAGTCTGCTCCTTAACTTGCGGCGAGTAAATATTCTTTTAGTTGTATTCTTAGGGTATCTTTATTCTCGTTTTGTAGCCTACGGCATGTTAGCCGATATTGGAATAGTGTCGTTCCTGGCAGCGAGTCAATTGGCTCCTGTTGCTATAGGAGGTCTTTATTGGAGAAAAGGCAGCAGGTTAGGAGCAATGGCCGGCCTTATTGCTGGATTATTGCTCTGGATTTATACCGCCCTCATACCTACAATTGCAATTAAAGGATGGCTGTATGAATCCCTTGTTAAGAATGGGCCTCTAGGATTAGAATATCTCAAGCCTACAGATCTTTTTGGCTTAGGTCTCGATACATGGACAAATGCTCTGTTTTGGACTTTGCTATTCAATTGCAGCTTTTTCTGGCTGGGATCGATTGTTTCAAAGCCCAGCCAAGAAGAGGCTATACTTGCAAACAGCTTCGTCGATATATTTCAGGAAAAGGCTGAACAAGTGCCCATTGGAAAGACTATACGAATGGGAACAGTAGACGAGCTTGAGGCCACTTTGGCTCTTTACATTGGAAAAGAGAGAGCCAAAGAGCTCGTGAACGAGAACCTATCTCGGCTTAATACGACGCGGCAAACAATAGATGCTGCACAGCTTCTGGAGCTTTGGAATTTGTTTGAAAAGACGTTAACGTCAACTGTGGGCTCGTCAGCCGCTAGGATTATTGTTAAAGAGACTATTCCAGTCGAGCCTGTAATTGAAGCAGAAGTGGAAACAATGCCTGTTTTTTCTGTCCAAGCAGGCAAAGTATATGTGGCACCAAAAAAGGCTTATGAGGTTTTTACCGATCAAATCATACATGGAATCGAAGGTTTGTGCATAACGACCTTGGATCCTGATAAGGTACGCCAAAAATGGGGATTTAAGGAGACGCCCATTATCAAACTCAGCGATGAACGGGGAAGCGATCGGAATATATCGTCAAGGAACCTTCCCTTGCTTTTCATGACATTACGTTCTTTCATAGAAACAAGTCGCAATAGTGTAGTTCTGGTTGATAGTCTAGAATATCTCATTGAAAAAAATGCCAAGGTTTTACCTGAACGGGAGGTACTTGACTTTGTTTATCAGCTCGAACTCCTCGGGCGTAAAACACGTCTTATATTAGCGGAAAGCCCTGAATTTGTTCATTGCACTCTTTCACAGGATATGAATGAGGTAAAGGAACTAACTTTCGCTCTTGGACCATTATCAGCCTATCTTTTCAAAGTATTTTCAGATGCTATGCTTCTTGGGCTCAGCGAATCGCAGAGGAACGAGGTTGTGGATGAAGCGAATATGCTAGTTGCTTCTGGCAGCTTTTTTGCAGGAGTCAAGTTCGGACAAACAGAAGTTGCGGCATGTGAACCGGATATGCGAGAAGCTCTGGGACCTACGTCGATAAATTTCGATTCAGGAATTGTTCTAAATCGGCGCAATTTTTTTGGGGCCATCAGACAATTGGGGCGAATAATAAAAAGGCACAATTCAGGATTTGACTTGGCGTCTTCGGTAGGGGATCTCATGAAAAGCTATGGAAGGAGCCCTTATGAAATATCATTGACTCCCGGTACGACATATGTCATCGAAGCGGAGTCTCCTTCTAATAGTTTTGAGCTTTTCAATGAGCTCATAACTCATGGAATGGATGGCCTTTGCATAAGCAGGTACAATCCCCAGACAATTCAGGACAATTACAGCGTTCCAACCGATGCCGTCATTTGGCTCACTCAAATAAGCGAGCCGGGTTTCCGGACAGTCGATCCAACAAATTTGCCTCGATTGAGTGGAATAATTTCTGATTTCTTGACTAAAGCGAATTATCCTCTAATTATCCTGGAAGGCATAGGATACCTAATTACTCAGAGCAACTATGAAACAGTGCTTCGATTTATTCAGTCCCAGCGTGACGAGATATCTTTAAAGGGGGCAATGATGCTAGTGCACGTAGATCCTCTCTCTCTTGATATTAAAGAGCTTCACAGGTTAAAAAGCGAACTTGAACCACTCAGAATCTAAATAGTTTTTTAGTAGATTGGTAAATATCTATTTTATTATGATAGATTTTGTCTTTTTGGCGTCAATAGTATTATTCATGGCTGTAATTTTCGGTATATTTCTCTTACTCAACTCTCTTAAAGGCTTCATGATAAACGCAATGGTGGGCTTATTAATACTTTTTCTGGCAAATTCACTAATTGGATTAGGTATCGGCTATAGTTGGTTAGCGATTTTCATTTGTGGCATGGGAGGTACCTTAGGTGCTTTATTCGTTTTACTATTCCATATTTGTGGGCTCGGATTTTGAATTGAATCTAAGACTCGACTGCAAATTCTTGCCTTTCTCTTTCTCGCCTCCCTAATACATAATGATTATACTTGCGGTCTCGCATTATTAAAAATCCGATACTAAAATTTAAAATCAACGCTTATTTTTTAATTATTTATATAATTAATATCTTTTTCTTAATGTATTACATTTATGTTTATGAAGAGAGATGACTTGAGTACATGCTTATGAGGTGAACATGAATGACCATTATCACTGGATCTCAGGCTTGTCCCCTGGTAGAGGGCCAATTGGATCCTAGAATCCAGGTGCAGATGTGTGGAATTGAGTTGACGTTGCTGCGAGTGGAGCGTTTTATCTCCGCAGGGGAGGTGGCATTTGATAACAAAGAAAGAAAGGTTTCAGAGACACTAGATATGCAATTTGATGAATCAGGTTGGATCTATTTAGGATCGGGTGCCTATCTCGTTACCTTCAATGAAATTGTTAATATTCCAAGAGATATGGCAGCTGTGGCAAAACCTCGTTCGACTTTGCTTCGCAGCGGGATTTCAATCGAGACAGCCCTTTGGGATCCCGGATATCGAGGAAGGAGTCAGAGTTTGCTTGTAGTTTATAATTCACATGGCATTAGAATCAAGAAAAATGCAAGATTATTGCAATTGGTTTTTATGAAGCTAAATGGGGATTCAGAGACGGCCTATTCTGGGATATATCAGGAGGAAAACATCTAAAATAATGCATCTCTGCATTTTATTAAACTGATGATCAGAAATTGCATCGAAGGGAAGGAAAACTAAAATAATATATATTTATAAAATAATTTCAGGTTTAGAATTTTAAATCTATGATGCTGTGCTATAATCGAATTTTTTCAATTGATAAAAAAACAATTCCAAGGTTAGAGCGCTTTAATCTCCTCTTCCGCTGCAATCTTAATGCTTTTGGCGCTAAGTACTTGCCTGGCTTTTGCAATATCATCAACTCTACGGATCAGCATTGCCTTTTGTGCTTTTGCGGTAACAAAGGCATAGGCATAGTCAACGTTAATCCTGCTTTCTCCTAGTGTATTCACAATCTCATATAATCCCCCAGGACTATCCCTCATTTCTACAGCAAGCACATCGGTTATGGAAACGGTGAAGCCGCTTTCTTTGAGGGTCTTATATCCTTTATCCGGATTATCGACTACCATGCGTATGACCCCAAAGTCACCAGCTTCTGCAATGGTCAGAGCACGAATATTCACGCCTGCATCCGACAAGGTCTTGGAAACCTTGGCCATTCTTCCTGGCTTGTTTTCCACAAAAAGCGATATTTGTTTAATCTCAGTCATCTTCTATTCTCCTACACTTTCCTATTATCCGTAACCCGCTTAGCTTTACCCATAGACCTCGGTATTGTTCCAGGTTCTACGAAATCTACTTCGGCAGCTATATTCAATACGCTCTTTAATTCTCTAGAGACCTTCTTCTTAAGCTTTATTAAGATCGCCAATCTTGTCACTAAATCCTGATTCCGTAAGCTCCACATTTACCGTCATGACATCAAGAGGACCTTTTCTGTCCACAATGATTTCCCAGTGGTCGCCTACTTCTGGAATGTTCATGATTACAGATTCAACCTGGCTCGGGAAAATGTTTATGCCTCTTATTATTAGCATATCATCTGTTCGCCCAAGAATTCTCATAATTCTTGGATGTGTACGACCGCACTCACAGGGCTCATTGTTTAATATGGACAGGTCGCCTATCCTGTATCTAATTAAGGGAAGTGCGAATTTGTGTAAAGTAGTGAAGACTAACTCGCCGCGTTCGCCTTCTTCGACTGGTTCGCTTGTCTTTGGATCTAAGACTTCTGTTAAGAACAAGTCTCCCCAAACATGAATTCCATTCTTATGAAAGCATTCAGTGAATAGCGGCCCACTGATTTCAGATGTGCCATAGATGTCGTAAGCATTAATGCCCGTGGCATCCTCTATACGCTTTCTAGTTTCCAAGGACCAAGGTTCTGCACCGAATATCTCTGTTTTGAGTTTGGTATCGTCACGAATGGAAATTCCCATTTTTTCAGCTATCTCGACTAAATGCAAGAAATAGGAAGGCGTGCACGCTATGGCAGTTGTAGAAAGATCTTGCATTAACTCTATCTGTCTCTCGGTGTTTCCGATGCTCATTGGTAGAACGGCCGCGCCGATTCGTTCAGCACCATAATGGAGTCCCAGACCTCCGGTGAACAAGCCGTATCCATAAGCTACCTGGATGACATCATCGCGTCCCAAACCCAGTGATGTGAGCGCTCGAGCCAAAGATTCCGTCCAGGTATCTATATCTCCTTTTGTGTATCCAACTACAGTGGGCTTACCCGTTGTGCCGCTTGATACGTGGTACCTCACAACAGAACTTTTGGGAAGGCTAAACATGCCCGTAGGATATGTATCTCTCAGATCCATCTTCCGGGTGAAGGGAAGCTTGGCCACGTCATCGAGGGACTTTATATCACCTGGCTCGACTCCTGCCTCATTGAATCTTTGCCGATAAAAAGAAGAGTGGTCATAGACGTAGCGCACTATCAGTTTGAGCCGATCCTCTTGGAGCATTCGCAATTCCTCAGGAGGCATACGCTCAGCATGGGAATCCCAATAACCAGACATAAGTAATCAACCTTGCAAGAAAGAGTTGCGATTGAAATAAAGCTTTTGGAATCCTAAATTAGAGGTTTTAAAAATTTAGAGGGGCACAGTAAGCTATGAACCGATTCTGATGGACAATCCTTCCCATCTGATAATCTTGAGGAAACTTAGTCGGATTGAATGGCTCACAGCTTCTTTATTTCATCCATGACTAATTTGTGTACATTCGCCGGATCAGCTCTGCCATGTGTCTTCTTCATTACATGGCCAACTATGAAATTTAAGGCTCTAGGACTGCCGGCTTTAAAGTCAGCAATAGCTGTATCGCATTCAGCAACTGCTTCCTTGACGGCCATGAGAACCACATCCTCTTCAGCTTTTGTAAGCCCTTTAGCTTTTATGATCTCTTTGGGATTCCCTCCTGTGTCTAATATTGTACGAATAATCTCAACAGCATTATCTTCGGTAAGTCCGTTAGAAGTAAGCATATTCACAATCTCTATCATGTAGTCTGGATCAAAAAGATCAATACTTATACTTCTGTAGTTTAGCTCGCCTTTAAGAACATCGGCAGTCCATACAGCGGCTGGCTTTGGTGGCGTTCTTGAAGCTACATACTCATAAAAATTAGCTACTTTGATCTCTGAGGTCAACGATTTTGCGTGATCATCACTTAAGCCATATTGCTGCTTGAACCTTTCGCGTTTGGCATCAGGCAGTTCGGGAAGTTGGGCTTTAATTATTGGCACCCAGTCCGCTATTCTAAATGGCACCAGGTCGGGCTCGGGAAAGTAACGGTAATCGTGAGCTTCTTCCTTACTTCGAATTGAAACAGTTATATTTCGCATCTCATCATAATGCCTCGTCTCCTGGATAACTTTCATGTTTCTTCTCCGGATGTTTCTCTGACGTGTAATCTCGTAGGAGAGGGCTTTTCTACGCCCTTGAAACTAGAAATATTCTTTATTTCGGTACGGTCGCCCCCTGCCAATGATATATTAGCGTCAACACGCATTGCTCCCTCAAGATTTCCATCAAAAACATCCAAATATTCTAGGATGATCCTGAGTTTGTCTAAGAGTGCTCTCCCCTCTTTAGGAGATTTTAGATCTGGTTCAGTAACGACTTCCAATAAAGGCATTCCGCATCGGTTATAATCTACCATAGTATATTTGGCCTTATCAATAGTTCCTGCATGAACTAGCCTGCCCGGGTCCTCTTCCATATGTACCCTTGTTATTCGGATAAGTTTCTCAATTCCATCCTCGCCTTTGATTAAAATCGAACCATTTGTTGCCAATGGAAAGTCGTATTGGCTTATCTGAAAGCCTTTTGGCAAATCAGGATAATAGTAATTCTTTCTATAGAAGAGAGTCTCCTTCTCGATACTGCAATTTAGTGCAACGCCCACTTTAATTGCATTTTCCACAGCATTTTTATTGAGGGCTGGCAGTGCTCCCGGGAGTCCTAAGCAGATTGGGCATGTATGTGTATTAGGTTTTGAATTATGGTAATCTGTAGAGCATCCGCAGAAAAGTTTAGATTTTAGCTTGTTGAGTTGGATATGAATCTCCAAGCCGATGACGACTTCACTTTCCATTCATGCAGCCTCCTTTGCTCTCAAATTATGAAAAGGCGTAGATTCTTCAAAGGCTTGTGCTGCTCGAAGAATTGCATCCTCTGCGAAATGCTCACCTATTAATTGCAAACCTATTGGAAGATTACCACTGAAACCGCAGGGAATAGAAATGGCTGGAAGACCAGCTAAGTTTATAGGTACAGTAAATATATCCGCCATATAAAGCGACAAGGGATCGTTTATGCGTTCGCCGATCCTAAAGGCAGGCACTGGCATGGTCGGTGAAGCTAGAATATCAACAGTTTTAAAAACGCGCAGAAAGTCGTTCTTGATTAATGTCCTCACTTTTAACGCTTTGAGATAATATCGGCCATAATAGCCTGCAGACAGGGCATAGGTACCAAGCAATATGCGGCGCTTAACTTCAGGACCAAAGCCCTTAGATCTGATTTCAGAAAATGTTGTATGCCAATTTTCGTCACGCGCCGAACGGAGGCCATAACGCAATCCATCGTATCGTGCCAAATTTGATGATGCTTCACTCATGGCTATAACATAGTAAGCTGCCAGAGCGTAGCGTGTGTTAGGGAGACTAATCTCTTCCCATGAGGCTCCCAGATTCTCAAGTATTGCAACGGCATCCCAAATCGCCTTTTCCACCTTGGAATCGACGCCTTTGCCTAAATACTCTCTTGGTATACCGATCTTCATTCCGCTTATTCCTTTTCTTAGTTCAGGCAAATAACTGATTGTGTCTATTGGAGCAGAAGTAGAATCCCTCCAATCGTGTCCTGCAATGACTTCCATCAGCAATGCAGTATCTTCCACGGTATTGGTGAGCGGTCCTATTTGCTCAAGGGAATTCGCATAGGCAACTAGGCCGAAGCGTGAGACTAATCCATAGGTAGGTTTCAGACCGACTATTCCACAGAAAGAAGCCGGACAACGGACTGATCCTCCTGTGTCTGATCCAAGAGTACAAGGAGCTTCATCACCAGCAACGGCCGCCGCGCTGCCCCCGCTGGAGCCTCCCGGGACGTAATCTAAGTCCCAAGGATTTCGAGTGGGACCAAAACAGCTTGTTTCCGTCGAGGTGCCCATGGCGAACTCGTCCATATTAGTCTTGCCAATAACGATAGCTCCTGCATTTTTCAATTTCTCGATAACGTGGGCATCGAAAGGGGGAATGTATCCTTTCAGGATCCTTGAGCTGCATGTCGTCTCTATGCCCTTTGTAGAAATACACTCTTTGATGCCTATGGGCAGACCTGCCAATTTGCCTTGCCAAGGGCTTTTATCAAATTCTCTTGCCTTTATCAGCGCACTTTCCTTTGCTAATGTCGTAAATGCATTAAGCTTACTCTTTTCAATCTTCTCGAAGAGCTTGTTTAGATACTTCTCAGCAGATCCAGATAGTAGATCTTCCTTAAGTTGGTTTAACATAATTAGACTATCCTGGGACTCTTGAAGTAACCCGACTCTTGGCGCGGTGCATTTATCAGCGATTCTTCTTGAGAAAGCGATTTGAGCACCAGATCAGTCCTAAATACGTTTGATAGATCAACCACTCTATAAGTGGGTTCGATCGTTTCCGTCTCTACCTCATCCAACTGATGGAAATATTCTAGTATTGAGTTGAATTGCTCCACAAACTCCTCTGTCTCGTTTTCATTAATTTCGATACTTGCAAGCCAGCTGATATGCTTCACATCTTCTTTCGTAATCATACGACTCCCCATAAAATTTTAAGATAATATTATATATCTCAAATCATCCGTATCTCTGGATTTAGACCATGTTATCTGATATAAAACTCTCTTTTGGATTCCTCAAGAGTCTAAGCATATCGATATTTGGAGTCTTTCGAATAAGCCATTTCTTATTGAAGCGAAAGAAGATAACTTTTAATAAAGCAATATATTTGTTTTTTTAATTAATTTTTAAAGTCAACGAATTTATTCTTTTGTTTATTATTGTAAAAGCCGATGATATATCGACCAGTACAAATCGAGTTAAAAAGCTTCTATTGTGGATCTGCATTGGAAAATTTTAAGTCTTTTCTCATTAACGGACCCGCCGGGATTCGAACCCGGGTCCGAGGCTCCGGAGGCCTCTATTCTATCCTGGCTATACTACGAGTCCATTAAGGCATTGCATTAAAAGCTTAAAAAGTGCGTGGCCCAAGCCAAAGTAAGTAGCCTAATTCAATGGTGATCAAGGTTATCGCCGCTTTGGATCAACTTTCCAACACTATCTCTATGTTCACATTTTTTGGAACTTGGATCCTCATGAGTTGTCTAAGCGCGCGCTCATCGGCATCTAGATCTATAAGACGCTTGTGTACCCTCATCTCCCAATGGTCCCAGGTAGCAGATCCTTCGCCATCGGGGCTCTTTCTGCATGGCACAACCATCTTTTTCGTTGGCAGTGGAATGGGTCCTGCCATATGTACACCTGTTCTCTGAGCAATTCCTTTAACCTGATTGCATATGTCGTCGAGCATCACAGGATTTGTTCCAGAGAGCCGTATTCTAGCCTTTTGCATGTCTTAACACCGGTTGGCTACCGTGGCGTCACATCCATACACATGCCGGCTGCAATAGTCAGACCCATATCTCTGATGGCAAATCTTCCGAGCTGCGGGATTTCCTTCACATTCTCGATTACCATAGGTTTGCTAGGAGTTACCATGACTATCGCCGCGTCACCTGCTTTGATGAACGTCGGATTCTGCTCTTTAACAGCGCCTGTTCTGGGATCTAGCTTGGCCAGAAGCTCAGTGATCGTGCATGCAATCTGTGCGGTGTGGCAGTGGAAGACCGGTGTATAGCCTGCAGTTATAGCGCTCGGATGCTGCAGAACAACGATTTGAGCTTTGAATTCCTTGGCCACAGTCGGTGGTTTCTCAGGATGTCCGCAGACGTCACCCCTGCGAATATCCTTTTTGCCTACTCCTCGTACATTCCATCCGATGTTATCTCCGGGGTAGGCCTCGGGAACTTCTTCATGATGCATTTCGATAGATTTGACTTCACCGAACACTCCTGCAGGCTGAAAGACAATTTTGTCATTCTTCTTCATGATGCCTGTTTCTACGCGGCCAACGGGAACGGTTCCTACACCAGAAATTGTGTAAACATCCTGAACCGGTATACGCAGCGGAAGTTTTGTGGGTTTTTCAGGAAGCTTGAGGTCGTTAAGAGCCGCGAGAAGTGTTGATCCCTTGTACCACTTCGTTCTCTCGCTTAGCTTGATGAGGTTATCTCCCTCGTATGCAGAAATGGGTATGAAGGGAACCTGATCGACCTTGTAGCCTACCATTTTTAATAACTTGCTAACTTCTTCCTTGACTTCATTGAACCTTTTCTCGTCATAAGGTGGAGTTGTAGCATCCATTTTGTTCAAAGCCACTATGAGTTGGTTTACACCTAATGTTCTGGCCAAAAACACGTGTTCCCTTGTTTGGGCCATTACTCCATCTGGTGCAGCTACAATTAATACTGCAGCATCAGCCTGGCTGGCGCCAGTGATCATATTCTTTACGAAATCCCTATGGCCAGGGCAGTCGACAACAGTGAAATAGTATTTGTCCGTATCGAAGCGCTGGTGAGCAATGTCGATGGTAACACCCCTTTCGCGCTCCTCTTTGAGGCTGTCCATAACCCAGGCAAATTCGAAAGTAGCTTTGCCCTTAGCTGACGCTTCTTTCTTATACTCGTCGATGACGTGCGGGTCGACTGCGCCCGTTTCAAACATCATTCTTCCTACTGTAGTTGACTTTCCATGGTCAACATGTCCAATGAATGCTAGATTGAGGTGTGGCTTTGCTTCTGCCATAATTCATTTCCTCCTGTTAATTTCCATTTCTTTCCGGTATTTCTGCCTTTGTGTTTAAATCTTTTCGAAGGCTGTTTTAGGCCGCCTTCAAATAATCGCTAGGTTTGGGCATCTCAGGTTTGAGCCCCTTTCTTGTCCTGATCTCTCTTACTGTCTCCAGCATAAGGTTAGGTGGTAATGGTTCAAAGCCAGCGAATTCAGTTGACCATAGGGCTCTGCCCTCAGTAGCGGAACGTATAGCTCCGGCAAATCCAAACATCTGGGAGACTGGCATCTTAGACTTCAGCATAATCATGTCGCCTTGAGTTTCCATGCTCAATATCATTCCACGGCGGCCTTGGATCTCCGACATTGCCCCGCTCATCTGATCCTGGGGCACCTGTATAAAGACATTCTGGAAGGGTTCCAAGAGTGCGGGTTCAGCCATTAGGATGCCAGCTTGCATAGCTTGGCGTACAGCAGGGATGACTTGGGCAGGTCCCCTGTGTATTGCGTCTTCATGTAGTTTTACGTCGACTAGCTTGGCCTTTACTCCCTGGGCCGGCTCCCGAGCTATGGGTCCATTTCTCAACGATTCCTCAAAGCCCTCCAGTATTAGCTCCATGGTCTCCTTAAGGTATTGCACGCCCTTGGTCATATTGAGAAATAGGTTGGATCCATAGATCCCAGCTAAATTCTTGGCTTCCCCTTTATCCATGCCTTTATCAATTAATATATTCCTCCGAGCCAGTTCATCCATCTTCATATTGATCTGCCCTGCTTTGAGAGCTTCGACCACGCCAGGTTTCAAAGGCTCAAGTTCAATATAGAAACGGTTGTGGTGATTAGGGGATTTACCTTCCACAGGTCCAGCCTCGCCAATGATAGACTCTCTATAAACCACAATAGGTGGGGATGTCTTCAACTCCACGCCCTTATCACGCTGGATTCTGGTAGTTACAATATCCAAATGGAGTTCGCCCATACCGGCCATGAGATGTTCACCCGTCTCCTCATTAATATTGATTTGCAGCGTGGGATCTTCCTTGGCAACCTGCCTAAGCACTTCAACCAGTTTGGGCAGATCGCGGGTATTTTTTGCCTCGACAGCCACAGTCATTACCGGTTCAGATACGTGTTTTATTTGCTCGAATGCTGTCATGCCTGCATCGGTTGTAACAGTAGAACCAACCATGGCATCTCGCAGGCCAGTGACTGCAGCAATGTTTCCGGCAAGGATACTGTCAACCTCTACTCGTTCTGCCCCCATCATAATGCCTGTAGATTGGACGCGGTTAGTATTGGCTACACCAGAGACGTATAGTTCCATGCCACGAGCAAGTGTTCCTGAGAAGAGTCGTCCCGTGGCGATTTCCCCAGCATGCGGATCTATCTTGATTTTTGTAATCATGAAAGCTACTGGTCCGGTGGGGTCACAAGTAGCCATCGCTTTACCTACAGGGCTATCCCAGTCTCCATGCCAGATAACCTTGACTCTGTCCTTCTGTGCTTCACTTGGGCTGGGCAAAAATTTGACCACCATGTCATTGACAGCTATATAGAGAGGACACTTGTCAGCCAGCTCTTTCATGCTTTCAGATTTGCAGTGATCGTAAACTTGGTCGAAGCCAATGCCAGTCTTTTTCATCATTGGCACGCTGATGGCCCAATTATAAAGTGCAGATCCAAAGGTCACACTTCCAACGGCCGCATCCATCCGCCAGCCGGCATTGTATTTTTCCTCATCCATGTTGCGAATGAGGTTATTTATATTGTCGATTACTTTGCCAAGGCGGACAGCCATCTCTTTCTTCTCCACCCTAAGCTCATTAATCATTCTGTCAACTTTGTTGATAAACAAAACAGGCCTTACTCCCTCTCGTATTGCTTGACGAAGCACAGTTTCAGTTTGGGGCATTGCCCCTTCCACGGCATCGACAACCACAACAGCACCATCTACGGCTCTCATGGATCTAGTAACATCGCCCCCAAAGTCGACGTGTCCGGGCGTGTCAATCATATTAATTAGGTATTCTTGGCCGTTTACTTCGTGAACCATAGACACATTGGCTGCATCAATTGTGATTCCTCTAGTCTGCTCTAATGGGTCGAAGTCCATGAATAGTTGCCTCCCTGCCAGGTCCATGGAAATCATGCCCGCCCCAGCTAGGAGGTTATCTGAAAGCGTAGTTTTCCCGTGATCAATATGTGCAACTATTCCAATGTTCCTGATTCTTTCAGGTTTATCCATCAGAGTCGTTACACGCTCAGCGATCTTTTTCCTTTTTCCCATATTTTTCCTCGCGAAGTTTGATACGATAAATAATTCTTAATAGGACTCAAAACCCTCGAATTCAACCTATATAAGCCTTAGGCCACATAGAACGACTTAGCTTCTTGAAAAAATAGATCTTTATCATCTGTGGGAATTAGGACCAATGAATAGAAATATGGGAGCAATTTGCATGGATTATATTGAACTATCTTTCTTCCTTGGAGAACATAGGTGTTTTTCCAAAGCTCCAGGTCTATTGTTTCAGTAATTTTAAATCAAAACATAAATATAAAATTTTAGGTAAAGCTTAAATCTTTGAGACACGAGCTTTTTTGGGTTTTTACAATGGCGCGCTTGGTAATGAAATTTGGCGGCGTTTCTGTTGCAGATGGGTACAAGCTAAGACATGCAGGAGAGCTGGTGAAACGATTCAGTAATGATAACGAGATCATTCTAGTTACATCTGCCTTGCAGGGTGTTACAGATAAGCTTTTGGATGTAGCGAGAAAGGCTGCTGGAGATGGCAATGTGGAAAATGTGTTGGATTTTATCAAGCTACTAACAGAGCGGCATAGTCGGGCCATTTCCGAGTCGATTATGAATCCCCAGATTGCGAACGAAGTCTTGCAAGAAGTTGTTAAGAAATTGAATGAATTGGAGAAAGCTTACATTGGGTTATGCTATTTAGGTGAGCTCACAACACGCTCATTGGATTATATATCCAGTTACGGCGAGCAATTAGCAGCGCCAATACTTTCGGGAGTGCTAAGGGATATAGGAATTGAGTCAAGAGCATATACCGGATCAGAAGCTGGAATAGTAACTGACAGCAATTATGGCAACTCTAGGCCGTTAGAGAAAACCTATGAACTTATACCTCAACGGCTTCTGCCATTGGAAGGTGTTCCAGTAGTGGCTGGCTTTATAGCAAAGGATGAGAAGGGAATCACTACGACTCTTGGCCGAGGAGGGTCAGATCTCTCAGCATCATTGATTGGAGCTTCCATTGATGCTGATGAAATTTGGTTTTGGAAAGAAACATCCGGGGTGATGACTACAGATCCAAAAATAGTTCCCGAAGCTAAGCCAATACCAACTATATCCTATAGGGAAGCTATGGAGCTATCTTACTTTGGAGCAAAAATTCTGCACCCAAGGGCAATAGAGCCTGCTATCCGGAAGGGCATACCAGTGCGGATAAAATGTACCTTCGATCCCGAATGTCCCGGCACGCAAATAGTTCACGACGATGTGCAAAAGGCGGATGTGATAAAAGCTGTCACACTTCATAGAAATGTAGCAATGTTAACTATTTCAGGAGCGGGCATGATAGGGACTCTTGGGATTGCTGCTCGAGCCTTTGGCGCTTTGGCCGAAGCTGGCATAAATATAATAATGATTAGCCAAGGCTCATCCGAAGCTAACATATCGATAATTATAGAGCAGCGTCAACTTGAGAAGGCCGAAGATGCTTTACGCGCGGAGTTCCCACGTGATCTCATAAAAGAAATTTTAGCAAATAATGATGTGGCTGCTGTAGCTGTGGTAGGAGCAGGTATGGCCGGAACCCCTGGCGTTGCTGCTAGGGTCTTTAAGGCTATGGGGCAGGCCAAAATCAATGTAATAATGATTAGCCAAGGCTCAAGTGAACATAACATCTCTTTTGTAGTAGCTTCGAGGGATTCCGAGTGCGCAGTGCAGGAACTTCATCATGAATTCGGCCTAGGTGGCTAGGAATGAGGCGCCTTACCTATGCTGATTCGGGCGTAGACATTCATGCAGAAAATCGGTCTATTGCTGCAATGAAGGCTGTATTAACATCGAAACGTAAGGGTTTTGGTGCGCCTATAACGGAAATAGGCCATTACGCTGGCCTTCTAGATATGGGAGATTTTGCTTTGGCCATGACAACGGATGGCGTAGGTTCCAAAGTCATTATAGCAAACATTCTCAAGAAATGGGACACGGTTGGCATTGATTGCATTGCAATGAATGTAAACGATCTGCTTGCAATAGGCGCAGAACCTATTGCCTTTGTTGATTACCTAGCAGTTGAAAAGGTTGATCTTGAAATGGCAGAGCAGATTGCTGTTGGCCTAAAGAAGGGTGCTGAAATTTCAAATATTGCTATTGTGGGTGGAGAGACAGCTTCGTTACCTGATATTATTAGAGGGTTTGATCTAGCTGGAACCGCAATCGGCATTGTTGATAAGGAGCGGGTCATAACTGGTGAGAATATCAAAGTCGGTGATGCAATTGTTGGAGTGCCTAGTTCTGGTCTACATAGCAATGGCTACACCCTGGCTCGAAAGATCGTTTCCGAATCAGAATATTCATATTTTGATAAGATGCCTGGTTCGATTAGGACCATTGGTGAAGAGCTACTGACACCAACAAGAATCTATATAGAATTATTGCATCTTTTTAAGAAAATCGAAGTTCACGGACTTTCTCATATAACCGGTTCTGGGTTGCTAAAGCTTCGGAGAATAACTGATCTAGGTTATGAAATAACTGACCTTCTCGAACCTCAGTCAGTGTTCCGCCTTTTGCAGGATCTAGGCAATGTGGAAGAAATCGAGATGTATAGGACATTCAATATGGGTATGGGGTTTGCTATCATCGTATCGGAAGATGAAGCACAAGAAGCTTGCCGGATCATGGGACTGGGCTCAAAAATAATAGGATCGATAGTGAAAGAGGGCTTTAGGGCAGGTAAACTGGAGCTAAATTAGACCTTAGAAGTATAAGCTATCGTTCTTATATTTTCGTTTCCTGGCCGAACATATCTTCTAATCTTTTTTGTATTTTCTTGATTGCCTCAACAGCGGGACCCCCAACATCTATGGGCGCACGGCCGGTCAAGTCGGCTTCCACCAAATTCCTATCATATGGTATTGTACCCAGAATAGGTATTCCTATGGCGTCCAGTTTCTCCTTGATGGGTCCTGGGTCGTTGGTCTTATTGATAACTGCCAAATAATTAGTGATTCCAATCTCCTGCCCTAGCTTCTTAATGCGTTCCACAGTTTCTATAGATCTCATGCCTGGTTCAACCACAGCTATCATCGCGTCAACGCCCCTTGCCGTACCGCGGCCCAAGTGTTCGATGCCGGCCTCCATATCCATAATTACTAGGTCTTTTTCGCGAGTAATTACATGTCTTATTAAAGCCTTGACAAACGCATTAGCAGGACACATGCATCCAGAGCCGCCTGTGTCAACTGTGCCCATAACTACAAGTTTTACATTATCTGGTCCGGCACATCCGCACATCTGCACTACATCGTCTACTTTGGGATTTAATTTAAACATCCCCATTGGCATTCCTGCACGTTCCTGCACCAAGTCTCTATGCTCTGTCACAGGTTTAGGCAGCTGCTTGATGCCTAAAGAAGAACCCAAGTTCATGCTAGGATCAGCGTCTATGGCGAGAACATTGTAACCATCGCGGGCGAAAAGTCTAGCAAGCGTCCCTGCCAGAGTCGTCTTGCCCACGCCACCTTTTCCTGAAATTGCTATTTTCATCGTGAACCTCTAAGGTTGGATCGGTCCTATTTTGACATGTATGTTTATATCGATTCTGCATAGAAATTATGATGGAAGTTCGATGATCCGAAGCATTAGAAAGAGGGATGGAAGGCTAGAGGATTTTAAGCAAGACAAGATTGAAGTAGCTATTGACAAAGCCGTTCGAGCTGTTGGTGTCGATAATCATAAGGTTCCAAAAAAATTGTCTGAGCTAGTTGTCAAAAAAGTTGAAGAAAAATTCCCTTATGTCATTCCTGGTGTTGAGGACGTTCAGGACATAGTAGAGCATGTCCTGATCGAGAGGTGCTATGCGAATGTAGCCAAAGCATACATCCTATACAGGCAGAAGCGTAATGAAATACGTCTTGCTAAGCGTTATCTTGGTGTTTCAGATGATCTTAAGTTAAGCACCAATGCGGTTGAGATACTGAAGAAGAGATATCTACGGAGAGATTTGCGTGGTGATGTGATTGAGACCCCCAAGGAGATGTTCAATCGGGTAGCTGATCAAGTTTCAAAAGCTGAGGGCAAGTTTGGCGGAGATTCTATGGCTTGCCATCGAGACTTCTTAGAAATGATGCAGTCTTTGTCTTTCTTGCCTAACTCGCCTACATTAATGAATGCTGGACTAGATTTCGGACAGTTATCCGCTTGCTTTGTCTTGCCTGTCGGAGATTCCCTGGAGACCATATTCGAGACGCTGAAATACATGGCTCTTATTCACCAAAGTGGTGGTGGAACAGGTTTTTCTTTCTCGAAGCTCAGGCCAAAGAATGACGTCGTCAAGACAACGGGGGGGGTAGCCAGTGGGCCAGTATCATTCATGAGCATTTTTGATATCGCCACAGACGTTATTAAGCAAGGTGGCAGACGGAGGGGCGCAAACATGGGCGTATTGAGGGTAGATCACCCCGATATACTCGAGTTTATTGAGGCAAAAGAGAGGCCAGGTTTTCTGGAAAATTTCAATCTATCAGTCGCCGCCACTGATGACTTCGTGAAGCAAGCAAGATCCGGCGGCGAGTTATATTTGGTCAACCCGCGAAATAGCGAAATTACAGGAAGCATTAACGCTCGAGAGCTTATGAATTTAATAGCTTCCTCTGCTTGGCGGGGAGGTGATCCGGGAATACTTTTTATCGACCGTATCAATTCTCTGCATTCACTCCCAGGAATAATCGAGGCCACTAATCCTTGTGGCGAACAGCCCTTGTTGCCTTTTGAGTCATGCAATCTTGGCTCCATTAATCTTTCTAAGATGGTAGATCAAGGTGAAATTAACTGGGATAAGTTGGATGAAGTAATCCGCCTCGGAGTACGATTCCTTGACGATGTGATCGAGGTAAACAAATTCCCCCTTAAGCAGATCGATGAAGCTACTCTGAGAACCCGGAAAATCGGATTAGGTGTAATGGGTTTCGCGGAGATGTTAATTCAAATGAACATCTCGTATAGTACCAACGACGCTATATCAATCGCAGAGAATCTGATGAAACATACAACTGCATTGGCTAGGGAAGAATCAGCTCAACTCGGGCGAGAGCGCGGTTCCTTCCCACTCATCGAAGAGAGTAAGCTAAAGACTTGGGATGCCATGCGAAATTCCACTGTTACTACAATTGCCCCTACAGGCACAATCAGCATCCTTGCAGGAACTAGTAGTGGCATAGAGCCATTATTCGCTATTAGTTTTGTGCGGCACGTTTTGGAAGGTGGCAGGCTTTTAG
>JALHSR010000130.1 GCA_022865315.1 Methanotrichaceae archaeon
AAACTTTGTGGCCGCAGGATCTCCGGCCACGTGATACACCAGCACATTTGTGTCCAGCAAAACATTCACCTCCACACGCCCCTCTCCCAACTACGCCGAAGTTTCCTTGTCTCTGCAGCAGCATCGATGCCACGGTAGATGCCTGCAGTCCTCTTCACGATCTCTTTTACCTTGCGCTTTGCAATACGCTCCCGAGTCGTGTCGTAGATCAGGTGCACTTCGAGTCGTCCCGCCGGCAGTTTCTCGCCGACATATTTCAGTTGACCGTCCTCTATGATTGCATCAACAATACGATGTCCCATGATCTGCCTCCTGTACTAACCCTGCAACCGGATCCCTTCATGATTTCTGCTTTTCCCCCTGAAGCATCATAAACATAGACAGGGATATTGGTATCGATTAGTCTATGAGGAAAGTCCCATAAAATTATCAATCGATGGTTCTTCAAAATTCGCAATCAAATCGATATCGCTTCTATCATCTTGCTCACCTCTAACAAAAGATCCAAAAAGTCCGATTTCTTTGACTTTGTATTTCAACAGAATATCTCCGTGCTTTCTTAGAGCATCAAATATCTCCTCCTTTGTTAATACTTTATTTTGTCTTTTCATCTCCTGCCTCCAACGGGCCTTTTCTTCTTGATCTCAACCCCTATGGCCGGATCAAGATGGGCCACGAAAACATCACCACGGCGGACAGGTTCGCTCATGTTGTTTCCCAGGTTATCTCAGCGTCGGCAAAACCAAAATCGGACAACACTTCCAATTCCTCTGCTTCCTCTTCCGGGGACCGAGCAGTATAGTATGCTTCAAAAGCCTGTCGACGATGGGCCTTCTCCAACTCCTGCACATATTGTTCAAGCAGAAAAGTAATGAGCTCCCTTGCTTCATCCAGCGCTTTAAGTTGGGCCCGTTCGAGTAATGTTTTGGGAAGTTCGATTTGAATTATTTGCATGGCTATTCTCCCCCCCCTTGATTCGAATTCTAATATATTATACCTTCACGAAGATTTAATTTCCACTCAGCAGGAAATCGGGTCAACATGTTACGGGTTATCGAGTTCTTGAAAACACGGGTTGAAGGGTATAGGGTGTTGGGTGTCGATTCTCTCCAATCAAAATTCAAAACTTAAAATTCAAAACTGTTAAAAGACGGGTTTTAAGTTACAGGCGACAAGTGGCGAATGATGAGAAATCGAGGCTAGCAATAAGATGCTACCACGTTTCACTTCTTAAGTTTTCAATAGCTTCAAAATGGGAATCTCTTGTGATTAGTGTAAGAGCATATTGTTGAGCGATTGCAGCAATCCAAATATCATTATCCGGAAGCGGTAGACCCTTGTCTTTCAAACGATTCTTTATGTCTCCATATTTTTTGGCTATGCCTGTGTCGCATGGAAGAACAGTATTGTTTTGAGCAAATTCCTCTACACGAGCAAGATTTTCTTCTTGTTTCAGTGATTTGTGTGCTCCAAAATATAGCTCTCCAATAGCAACACACGGAACAAATACTTCTTCGGCCATTGATAGGCGGTTATGAATTTGGGAATCTTTTGCAAAAAGAGAAATAATTATATTCGTATCAAGAAGATATCTACCATTCATTGATGTCTACCTTTTCACAACCTTCCTCAATCGCCTTTGACATTAACTGCAAGTCATCTTTAGAAATGGAGCCTTCAAATCGCAGAAGGCTCTTCCCTTCGACCCCTTTGGAGGTTAAGGCTTTTATAATATCAAGCACACGTACTTGAAGGTCATGAGGAAGCTTATCAATCTGAGTAATAAGATTATCTTTTACGGATTGAGTTGTCACAAACCCACCTCCTCCTACAAATTCATTTTAACATGCCTGACATTTTTTATTCAAGTTGCTTTTGGGTTACTTGGGTTAATAAGTTATTGAGTGTTAGGTTCTACCGTAGTCGTCAGAGAAGCGTTCAATATCGTCTTCTTCGAGATATTCTCCGTTTTGAACTTCAATGATTTGAAGAAGCACTTCCCCTGGATTTTCAAGGCGATGTTTTATGTTAACAGGAATGTAAGTACTTTCATTGGTATGAACCAGGTAGGTATCATTTTCTTTCATTACTCTGGCAGTTCCTGAAACTACAACCCAGTGTTCACTTCTTTTCCTGTGAAGCTGTAAGCTCAGCTTGGCTCCAGGATTAAGTGAGACTCTTTTAATTTTATAACCCTGACCCTTCTCCAAAACCGTATAACTTCCCCAGGGTCTCTCAACAGTCCTATGGATCAGATGCTCCTCTCGGCCATTCTGTTTTAAAATTTCAACAATCTTTCTAACCTCTTGCACTTTTTCTTTGGGGGTTATTAAAGTTGCGTCCGGAGTATCCACCACTACCATATCTTTAAGTCCAATGGTGGCAACGAGTCTTTCACCCGAAAATACGATTGAATTTTGGCTTCCGATATCGATCGTGTTCCCTTTAAGGATATTTCCTGAATCGTTTTTCTCAATCACCTCATCAAGAGCTGTCCAGCTCCCCAGATCAGACCATTGAAAGGTGGCAGGAACCATCAGCACATCGGAACTTCGCTCCATAATGCCGTAATCGATAGAGATGCTTTCCAAGCTCGCATAGCGCATAGCGCATAGCGCAGAGCGTGTTCCCGGTTTATTGGGTTCGTTGAGTTTATTGGGTTTGTTGAGTTTGTCTGGTTTGTTTGGTTTCTCTAGTCTGTTTAGTTTACCGGAATCGAATAGAAGAGATTCAATTTCCTTTAAAGTATGATAAAGCGAAGGAAGGTGGGTTTGGATTTCGGAGAGGATTTTGGAGGTTTTCCAGACGAAGATGCCTGAGTTCCAGAAGTAGTTATCATTGGAAAGGTAAGACATTGCTGTTTGAAGATCCGGTTTTTCGACGAAACGCTCAACCTTAACAAGACCGTTTAGATTATTTATTGATTTATTACCAGTTTTAATATACCCATAGCCAGTTTCAGGTCGACTGGGTTTGATTCCAAAAGTAACAAGATGGTTCTTGTCTGCCCCCTTAATGGCCAAGTTTAGGCCACTTAAGAACTTCTCTGTATCGGGAATGGCGTGGTCAGAGGGCATTACAATCATTATTGAATCAGTGGAAAGACGGTTGAGATAAAGAGCGGCTAGACCAATGGCGGGTGCAGTGTTTCTCCCCAGGGGTTCTTTGATGAATTGAATCTTCTTGGCCAAAGGGCCTAAGGAATCAATATGAAATTTCAAATCCTGCGCTTTATCCTCTGTTGTGACAATCCAGATATTTTCCGGAAGAATAAAGCCATTGACCCTCTTGATGGTCTGCCGCAGCAGGGTGTCCTCGCCCACGATATGGAGCATCTGCTTGGGGCAGGTTTCCCTGCTCAAGGGCCAGAACCGGGTCCCAGAGCCGCCAGCAAGGATAATGGCATGAATGTTATTAAGTAATTGAGTCATTGGATCATCAAACTGATGAGTTGTGAGTTTTTAGTTATCTACTGAGTTAATAAGTGAATAAGTTCATAAGTGTTGCGGTGGTGCGGTGTTGCGGTTATTTTGTGAATCAAAGTTAATAAGTTATTGAGGGAATGGGTTAATGAGATTCTAATTTTAAATATTGAGTTTTGAGTTATGATTTTGAGTATTTATCAGAGTAAATCAAGAAATTGTTCTTCGGTGAGGCCCGCCTTATGAATTGCACTTTTTAGCAAGCCGGTTTTAAGTTCTCCCTTATCTGGAACTGTAATAATCATTCCATTAGGCATTTTTATATTGACATGATCTCCTTTTCCAGGTCTCTCTATTCCACCGACACGGAGGAAGGTTTTAAGGACGCTTATATTTCCACATGACTAAAAACCATGGTTTGATCTTTAGGAGGCTGTTTCCCCTCTGCCTTGAGGGCAATCAGGTGGGATTCAATGGCTTCCTTGATATTTCTAAATGTTTCTTCCACACTTTCTCCTTGGGAGAAACAACCTGGCAGAGCAGGAACTTCTGCCCAATACCCACCTTCCTCTGCTGGATGTAAAATAACTGTATATTCCATCTTTTTCATCCCGTAAAGCACTTATTCTTCCAGGTTAGATTTTATTAAGTAATTCAAAATATTGCTCTCTTGTCATACCAACAGTTCGCATATTGTTCTTAATTATTTCCACATCAATTTCGTCATATTCCGGAATCACTACAGCTCT
>JALHSR010000131.1 GCA_022865315.1 Methanotrichaceae archaeon
ATTATGGTTTCCAAAGCTGTAAAATCCAGCCTCACTGTCCGAATGAAAACGGCGATATAGAGCAGCGTCATAATAGGTTGAAGAGAGCTGTTGAGCAGGCGTTAATTCTTAGAGGAAGCAGAGATTTTAACAGCAGGGAAGATTATGAAATGTTTCTTGAAAAACTTCTCGACCAACTCAATACCGGCCGCACAAAACTCCTGGCCGAAGAGTTAATGGTTCTGTGGCAATTGCCAGCCCACAGGCATGAAGATTTCACCAGGGATAAATGCAGGGTAAGTCGTGGCTGCACGATCCGAGTTCTTAAGAACAGCTATTCTGTGCACAGCAGGCTTAGGGGAGAAAATGTTGACGTTCGAATATATGCCGAGCATATCGAAGTCTGGTATGCTCAAAGAATAATTGAAGTATTGCCCAGATTACACGGTGAAAACGGTCATTACATTAATTACCGCCACGTTATAGATACCCTTGTCCGCAAACCAGGGGCGTTTGAGAACTATTGCTATAAAGATGATATGTTTCCCACAAGTCAGTTCAGGATCGTATATGATCTCCTGCATGATCAACATGGGATGAAGCAGGGTAATAAGCAGTATCTGAGAATTCTTGAATTAGCTGCCAACGAAAGCCAGACATCTGTCAATGAGGCTTTGCGGTTCCTGATCAACCATGCAGATGCAATCGATTTTGATATGGTAGAACAAATAGTCAAATCCGAACAACAGCCGCCGGATGTCACTGACGTTTGTGTTGGCGATATTGATCTGGACAGTTATGACTGTTTGCTTGAATCTGCGGAGGCACTACTGGTATGAGTAAAAATGATCTGGATAATCAGCTTGTAAACCTTCTCAAAGAACTTCACCTGCCGATGTTCCGTGAATATTACGCCGAGTTCGCTCAGAAGGCTATCGCCGAAGATATGGGTTATTCACAATATCTATTGGAATTGGCTCAGCGTGAGTGTGAGGTTCGCAGAGCCAATAAAATCGCAAGGCTGGTAAAAGCATCAAAGCTTCCTATGGAAAAGACCATGGCAAACTTTGATTTTAAACGGATGCCGTTGAAGATACGTCAGCAGGTCAAAATTCTTTTGGAAGGTTCATTTGTTGACAGAACAGAGAATATTCTTGCGTTTGGCAAACCCGGCAGCGGTAAGACGCATTTGCTGTGTGGTATCTGTCATGAACTTGCCCGGCAGGGAAGAAAGGTTTACTTTACTACGTGTGATATGATGGTGCAGGAGTTATTACGAGCCAAGCAGGAGTTGCAACTGGACAAATGGCTCAGGAAGCTGTCGCAGTATGAGGCATTGATGATCGACGACTTCGGCTATGTCAAACAGAACCGCGAGGAGATGGAGGTACTGTTTACCTTGTTAGCTCATTGTTATGAACGTGGCAGCGTGTTGATTACCAGCAATCTGCCGTTCAGTAAATGGGATGTCATCTTCAAGGACCCTATGACCACCGCGGCAGCGATTGACCGGCTGGTCCATCATAGTGTGATCCTTGAGCTGAATGTGCCGAGCTACCGAGCCGAAGAAGCTCAGAGACGTAAAACTAAGGACATATAATATCCAAAAATTTGCCCCCATGGGGGCATCCCCTTGAGAACTAATTGATGAAGAAACCGTTATCATGAAAGGGAAGAAATAACTGTCGTTGAAGGGAAATTATAATTGACGTCGGACAAGGAGAGCATTAAATAGAAAATATCGAGAAAGTTTAGGCAAAAAATATGAG
>JALHSR010000132.1 GCA_022865315.1 Methanotrichaceae archaeon
GAATCAAGAATAGAATAGCCTAATCCTGTAACCCAAGTCGCTAGCTTCTGTTATTTCACTCTAATGCCAACAATGCCTAACAATTTCATGAAAATAAGACTAAAATTTTAGAAGAGGAGCTGTCTTAGCTCCTTCTTTTGAGATTATATTAAATTAATTCGGAACGCTGTAACCTTAGTAGATCAGAAGTATTCAACTTTTCACCCTGCCTGAAATGGGTGAGGATCTCTTCAGCTTCCCGCTTGGCTACCTCTTTAGCTTTATCTTCTTTAGCATCACGGTTCTTTTTCTTAAGGCCGATTATGACTTTTTCAAAGTCGCGGACTTCCCTTTGAGTACGAATGAACTCCTTGTGCTGCTCATCTGCTGCTTCTTGGGCCTTCACGAACTCCTTATGCGCAGCATCAGCTTCTGCTCTGGTTTGGTCGGCTTCCTTAAAAGCAGCAATCATCTGGTCATGGTACTCCTGCGCTAGCTCTGCGTATTTGGTAACTTCGTCATGGTGATTGGAAGCTTGGTCTCTCATAATTTGCGCTTCATCCAAGTACTTCCTGAGTTCCTCATTCTTCTCAAGCTGTTCTCTGCGGGCTTTGAATTCGGCATGTAGAGCAGCAATCTTATCTACTAGCTGCTTTTCTTTATCTGGGCTAAGGACTTCAGTTTGCTGCCTAAATTCCAGGTGATCTATCTCGCGTCGCAGTTCCCTTATTGACCTTTCTCCGTGAAGGTTATGCTTCTTTCTGATCTCATCGATTCTTGCATAAAGCTGATTAGTTTTTTCATTGAACTCGTCACGTAGCCTTTTAGATTCGGATACCTTTATATTATTTTCATCTCTTTGCTTTTTTAGATCTTGGGCACTATCAATGAGATCTTTAGTAGCCTTATTTAGTTCGTTCCTCTTGGCAGCCCACTTGCTCGCCTCGGCGTTTAATTGACTGCGTCGTTCTTTATATGCAAGGGAATCCTGCCTGAGTTTGCCTTTTTTCTCTTCCAGTTCTATTAGCATCCCCCATTTGTCCTCCTTTTCCAGCATATAGCTGGGGTTCGATCCCATTCGGATCCATTCGCCCTTGGGCGATCGCTCTTCTAAGGCACGATGTTTGGGATTAAACCCATCCTACCCCATCAATCTGATGATCAAGTAACATTTGGTTATATAATTATTATCCAGTTTAAACCATTGCTACCATTTTCTTATAGAAAGCATGGATACCATCAAGAGATAATTTTTTCACAAGACAGACTGGGCAAGACAAGCAGGGAATATGCTAGGACATCTGACGTATTAATCTTTTGGTTCTGTCCTCAGCCAACGACTTTCACGGCAATTTTAGCGGCGAATTGATCTAATATTAAAAAGAATTTTATTAATTTAAATCGGGTTAAGGTAATAGTAAACTATAAGACATTTGAGCAATCTGCTGCAGCCTGATAAACTATATCGGTATATGCAGGACGATCAACAGATTAAAATAGATGGGTTACACAAAAGACAAAAGACTAATAATTAGAGGTTGGAGTTATTGAATACTCTAAATGGAGGGATTGATCTGAAGAAAATTATATTAGCGGCTTTGATATTTGTCGCATTTATAGGGTCGTCGATGGCAGCGACACCACCACAGTGGTTTGGTCCGTCTGAGGGTCCAGCCGTATTTGGCGTTCAAGAATATAACCAGACTTTCAAGTTTGAACAGAGCGTCCAGGGTAACGGCTATTTTATGAATTATATCTATGCCAAGCAAAGCAATCTCGCTTTCAAGAATTATGCTCACGGAAGCGGCCAGATTGATAACGAAGCTATTCTGCAGACATACCACTACAACCATTCGATTCGTGATTATGGAGGTTATTGGACAGCATATGGACAATATACCGACGAGGACCAGGCTTGCATCCAATTTAAGGAAGATAATTCTATGGTCTATGCTCCAATGCAAATCGCAGTAGGCACCGGATATTACAGGGCAAGGCCATTATACTACGACTCACTGCTCAAGGAGCAAACCTGGGTGAAGAACTACCGCGCGGGAACTTCCATGATCCATGAGGTCGAATACGCTCATGCCTTGGATAAAGAATTGGAAGTCATAGCTAAGGAGAAGAGAAACTACACTTACGATCCTTATTGGGAAGGAGTGGGCGTTACTCAGATGAAACTCATTGAGGACATCACCGATGGCAAAGCCCACATAGGCGTTTTGCAGGCTAACCAAAACTTCGTTTCAGCAATGACCAACGACTTTGATGCCACAAGCCTTGGCGCTGCCAAAACTGGAAGATTTA
The DNA here is from genome assembly GCA_022865315.1 of Methanotrichaceae archaeon. Classification (GTDB taxonomy): domain Archaea; phylum Halobacteriota; class Methanosarcinia; order Methanotrichales; family Methanotrichaceae; genus JALHSR01. The sequence goes on from JALHSR010000132.1 coordinate 2,290, forward strand.
TGGCTTGGAAGAATCCAGCTATAGAGATCGATGAGGATTACTGGGGAACCTATCATATCGAGAAGAACATGACGCTTGAGGTGCCTTACAAGAAGGTCACAAAAGGCGATAATTGGCTGCCTTGCTGCTTCGGCGGTTGGAATACTATGCCAAGCATATATCAGCTCAAAGTTGGCAAAGACACCAAGGGAATCTTTGATTGCACCTGCTACAAGCCGCTCAATTTAGCTCAGTTCCCAAGGGTCTATTAAGAATTGCACATGAATCGATAGAGGGATAACTCCCCCTCTTTTTTATATTTTTGTTTTTTTGTTTTTTGTTTTTTTGTTCCTCCAGGAAAAAGATAAAATCTTTTATCGTTCTCATCATGGTATGCGTTTTGAGGATTGGGAGCCAATTTATCTAGATATCTTAGACGACTTTGGTTTTTCGAGAGAACGTGACGAAGAGGCAGCACTACTACTCTCTGACCTTCTGGAAGATAGCAAAACTGATGAGATCCTAAAAGAGGCCAAAGAACTAATATGCGGTAAGGTTGTTGTGATTTGTGGAAACGCTCCATGTCTGGGAAGAGAACTGCTAGACCTTAATGATATTGAAGCTGAATATATAGCGGCTGACGGAGCGGTTGCGATTCTCATGGAAGAAGGCAAATTGCCAGGCATAATTGTAACTGACTTGGATGGGCCTATTAACGCAATAAAGGACGCCAATAGATTGGGCTCTATAGTTGTAGTTCATGCACATGGCGATAATATGGATGCTCTAAGATTGTACGCTCCTCATCTGAAAAGAATAATTGGCACGACTCAATCTAGGCCATTAAAAAATGTATATAATTTTGGTGGATTTTCCGATGGAGATAGGTGCATTTTCCTTGCTAAGCACCTGAATACTCAAACAATTAAGCTTATTGGATTTGATTTTGATGACCCATGCGTGACGCCCCGCAAAAAGAAGAAACTCATTTGGGCCCGGCGGCTCACAGAATTGGCGATGTCTAGCGAATTTGCATCTTCAGATCAATTTTAGAATAGCTTCAAAGGCCTCTTTAGCTATTTGATCTGCTTCCCTTTCGCCATCAATGATCACGAATCTATTCGGTTCCCTCTTTATTATCTCATGAAAATTTCGATCGACTTCTTTTAGGAAATCAAATTGTTCAAATTTCTCTTTGTTTTCTCTGAATCCAATCCTTCTGATAGCCTTCTCGGGTTTAATCGAAAAGAATAGAGTCATATTTGGAGTTACGTTCCATGGAGAATAAACTTCTTTGATCCAATCACGTGGTTTGGGCACTATACTTTTCAAGGTGACTCCCTGGTAGGCAACAGTTGAATCAGCGTAACGGTCGGAAATTACGATCGCACCATCATTAAGTCTAGGTATTACGGTTCGAGCAAGATGATTAGCGTGATCGGCCATGAAAAGGCAGAGTTCTTCCATTCTCTTGGCTCGAGAGATTTTCTCCGATATTTCTGAAGATCTATCAACCAAAAGTGATCTCAGGATTTTTCCTGCTTCTCCGTGAGTTGGTTCAGACGTGAAAACAAATGTTTTGGCTGGCCGGGCTTCAGGTAAACTATTAGCCAATGCATTGGCAACAGTTGTTTTGCCCGAACCGTCTATACCCTCTAATGTGATAAGAACGCCTCTCACAATCTTCGGCTTAGAGCAAAGAGAAGATTAAACTGTCGCTTTTCAAAAAATATGATTAGAGAGATGTCGCCCGTTACAAACTCTGGGACATCACCCTCCGGTATTTCCTCAGTCAGGCCCAGTAACCCTCGCAACGGGCGTTTGTACCGCATCTGGGTTGTCTCGAGATCATTGGCAGAATATGATTTCCTATCCTTCCCCGAGGACCTATCAACGCGACCTGTAGTCCATCATATGCACTGATACTCATGGCAAAACAAAACGTCTAGGCTTGTACCAGTGCTCCAAATAGGACGAATTCTATTTCAAGGCGATACTATAATAAACTATCTAGTCGACCGGAACATCTCGAATTTGGAAATTTTGTAGTCACGCCTAGTAAGATTTAAGTCGAAGCTATACATTAAGGATGCTGAGGTGCTTGGATTGACCGATAAGATCTATGTAGTTGGGCATAAGAGTCCCGACACCGATTCTGTAACCTCTGCCATAACCTATGCGAATCTCAAGAAATCGCTAGGAATGGCCGAAGTCGTTGCGGCAGCAGCAGGCGATATAAATAATGAGACTAAGTTCATATTGGACTTCTTCAAGGTTGCTTATCCTGAAAAGCTAACGGATGCCACGGACAAGAATGTAATTCTTGTAGACCATAATGAAATGGCACAAGCAGTAGATAATCTTAACGAGGATAACATTTTGGAGATAGTCGACCACCACAAAATTGGCGGCATCAAGACTGGCAAGCCCATATACTTCATCAATGAGCCAATTGGGGCGACTGGCGGCATAATCGCCAATCTATATGATCAGAGCGGCGTGAAGATCGGCAAAGAAATGGCTGGATTGATGATGGCTGCAATTCTAAGTGATACAGTTCTATTCAAATCTCCCACTTGCACGCCGAAAGATAAGGTTGCTGTGGAGAAACTCTCTCAATTAGCTGGCGTGGATCCAATGAAATTTGGTATGGAAATGCTCAAAGCAAAGAGTGATGTGGCATCCAAATCTGCTAAGGATATCCTCATGGGGGATTTCAAAAAGTTCGACTTCAGTGGCGTAAAGGCAGCTGTAGGTCAGATCGAGGTAATGGATTTGAAAGATTTGGAGCCAAAGAGGGCCGGCATGCTTGATGAGATGAATAAAGTAAGGGATGCAGAAAACCTTGATATGATTGTGCTAATGCTCACAGATGTGATGAAAGAGTCCAGCGACCTGCTATTTGTGGGTAATGCCCAGGCAGCAGCCAGCTTTGAGACTGCCTTCGGCGGCAAGATTAGCAATAATTCCATATACAAGGAGAAAGTCCTATCCAGGAAAAAGCAGGTCATTCCACCTCTCGAAGGTGCTTTCAAAAAAGCTGCTGAGTGCAAATAAGCTCTAAAATGATCGGGTGGCTCATGCCACCCAAGGTTATTTTAAATAAAAACTTTTATTCATTCAATAATATCAACTAACGATTAGCGACTGGGGTGCACGATCTCTCCATTCATGCGTACTAAGGGTTTGGAGAGATGTCTGCGAGCGGATGGAGGAACTTCATAGTATCCCTTTTCAAGATCTCGCTGCAATTTAACATGATGCCTCGCTTGAATTCTGGTCCGGCAATGGCGACATCTATATCCTTGATTCATCCCCGAAGACTCCATGCGTCGCCTGCAAGATGGGCATATTGGCGCTTGGTATGATACTTGCTCTACCAAATTTAATACTTGAATTTTCTCCAAGTTTAGAGTGCCAGACCGCACTGCGCCATAGACTTCAACAAAATCTCCTGGAATTAGTTTTTTTACGGTATTTCTAAAATGCTTTGTTGGCTCAAACGCGGAGCATACCATTTTTGAACCATTATGGATCGAGAAGAATACGTGTCCTCCTTTAATAATCCATGGTTTATCTTGAACGGTGCCGCATAGCTTATAGCTTCTGTCGTCTTCCACTCCCGAAATTTTGCCTTCCAATATGTGGGCATCTGTGCCCTGATTTGTCTTGTATAAAACCTTGAGTTCCGCAGGTTCTGATTTAATGATTTGAAATGCTTTGAGGATGGCCTCAATTTTCTCTCCCCTTATGCCAAATAGAACAGGATCGGCTGAGTTTGGTGAAAATACTATCCTATTATTAAAATAATCTACATTATCCCATGTTTGTGGATAGGTCAAAGCGTCTGCTTGCCAGACTGATTTGGCGTCGATCTCCCTAGGCATGCCCCAGCGAGTGCGTTGACGGTAAACGATAAGCTCATGAGTAAAATCAGCAAATTCAGCGCCTACAGCAGCAAGGGCTCCGATAAGTCCTCGACCATTCTTTAGTCCGCGGTGCCAAATGTTTTCATTCTCAAGGATGTTTAAAGCATCATTGATAGAAAGTATGTCTGTTGCTGCCTTTCTATAAAACTCCGTAATCGTTGAGGATGGATCTTCAGCTATCACTATGCCAGGATTAGTGTTCTTTCCCGATAAGTCAGAAAACTCATAAAAGGTTTGCAGGGCTAGTTCTCGTGCTCTTTTGGACTGGTCGGTTTCAAATTCGAATGCCACGGCTGCATTACCTCTAGTCTTGAATTGGACGCATGGGTTGAGCCTGACAAGTCTAGGAAAACCTCTTATCTCTCCGACTCTGCTAAGCCTCTTCATCATAATGGCGGCCAGATATGTTGTGCAAAGTCCCTGCTCTGAATCAGTATCGTCAATGCCAATAAACATGGTCAACCTTAAATAGCGGCCGAAGGGACATATATAATGATGGACAAAGAGATTCTGGCCGATCAGGTCGTGGAGGTTCTGATGCAAGCAGGATTCGAAGTCTCGAGCCGCTGCTACCTGCGTCCGAGGAGTTTCGATCTGGCTGCCAGGAAAGGAGATTTGCTGCTTCTGATGAAAATACTATCAAATATAGATGGTCTAAATGAGCGAACAGCTTTAGAAATCCGTCGGCTTGCAAAATATCTAGTTGGATCACCTCTTTTACTGGGCGAGAAGACGCGTGACCAATTTCTGGAACGAGGTGCGGTTTATTTTAGGTACGATATGCCAACTCTAAATCTTCAAACGCTTGCAGATTGTCTCTTGGAGGGGGACCACCCACTTGTGTATGCCGCTCATGGTGGTCTCTATGTGAGGATAGATGGGCCTAAGATTAGAAATCTCAGGATGAAATTTGGGCTCTCTTTAGGAGCACTTGCTTCAGAGCTTGGCGTCTCCAGGCGTACCGTTTCCAAGTACGAAACAGAGCGAATGGATACCTCTGTTGATGTCGCCTTGAAATTGGAGGAGGTATTTCAGGAAGATCTTATAATGCCTGTAGATCCATTTCTTAGTGAAAGGTTGGAGGAGCACCCAGAGCAAGTTACAAACAACATACTTTTGCGGCTATCGTGTATTGGTTTTCAAGTATTTCCAACGGCGCAATCGCCTTTCAATGCCATAATGCGTGATGAAGATCTGGTGGTTCTCACTGGTGTGAGCAAGTACTGTCATAGCATGCTGAAAAGGGCTCGACTTATGAGTAATCTATCTATTGTGACAAAGACACATTCTGCTGTGATTGTAGACGGCGAATCTAAGGTTGAGTGCATCGACGATACAGCAATTATTGAGAGAACCGAGCTTGAGAGCATCGATGAACCTGCTGAATTTGAGGATCTTGTTCTAGACAAGCAAAGCAGGGGCCTTCAACAATGAAAGCAAAATTTTGACTCCGATATTTGTATATTTTTATTTAAAAAATTAGAAATAGAATAAGCTTTATCCTTTTTCATGTTAACACTTTAATTGAATGAAATTTATCAAGTATTATGTCATCTCTCATTCAGGAAATAATCAATTCTCGTAAGGTTTTTATTTTTGGCATTGCTGGCGACAGCGGATCCGGAAAGACGACGATATCCAACGGTATAAAGAGAGTGCTAGGTGAGAATCTTGCAGTAATATTCTCAATGGACGATTATCACATCATCGATCGCAAGCAGAGAAAACGATTGAATATCACACCTCTTGATCCGCAAGCTAATAACTTGGATCTGCTGGCAACCCATTTGGAGACTCTCAAGGCTGGGAAGCAGATCGAAAAGCCTGTTTATGATCATGGTAATGGCCAACTAATGGGAACAGTACCATTCGGCCCTGCTCCAATAATAATCATGGAAGGATTGCATCCGTTTTATACGGAGCGTCTGCGGCGCCTTATCGACTTTAAAATATTCATTGATCCATCACGGCAGGTCAAGAGAATCTGGAAGATTCGTAGGGATGTGGACATTCGTGGATATAATCCAAATGAGGTTATGAGCGAGATATTGCGCCGCGAACCTGATTATAAGCTTTATGTGGATATACAAAAGATCTACGCTGAAATAGTAATCAAGATCCAGAGCTCCAGGTTCGATCAGCCTTTGATGGGTCCTAAAAGAGAGTGGTATTCGGTTCGTTTGATCCAGCAAATGGTGGAGCAGTTAGTTTCAAGAGTTGATCTCACTATAGATCTAAGCAAGATCCTTCAGATGTCAGAGCATGAATTCTCGATAGAGTTTCAGCGCGATGACTATTACGGCAAAAAGGTTGGCATAATGACAATTGATGGAGAGATCCATCAGAACATGATAGTCGATTTAGAGCGCAAACTCTGCAATATCGTAAATACTCAATCGGAAATCGCCGATCGTTACCGGGAACATGTAAATGCTATTGGCTTAGCTCAGGTCATTCTTACATGGAGATGCGCGGAAAAACTTGAGCATTTGATGCGCTGCTCGATTGCAGATGGAAAGATCTAATACTATACAGATGGCGATTGAACAAAATCTGAGTTGGGCTTTGCAGCAATAACTATGCTAACTTTCTTCGATTTTTAGGAATACAATGATTTGGTTTTTTTTGCAATGCATTTAAAATCATTTTTATATAATTTCGATGCATAAGATTATTTTCTTAAATTTCCTGCTTTTTTTGAACCATCATTCGTTAAGCTTGTTTCTTCATCTCCTTCTCCAATTCTTGACCCTTGTCCGTAAGCACCCAATTATATTCGTCTTCAAATACGATCTTCTTCTGAGCAAGGTCAGCCAGTGTCTTATTAACTCTATTCAACGGAATATGCTCGAACTTGGCAATTTTTTCTGCGGAAAGCTTTCCTTTGGAGCCTAATATCTGTACTATCCGCTCTCGTTGTCTATTGCCTATTACGAAGCCGATACTAACGGCAATGTCTTCATCCATATGAATTACCTTCCTTCTACGATAGCTTTATTGCTATTTAACTCATTATCAACCGTGGCGGGTAGTCTGGGTGGTTCGGCGTCACCTATAACCCGAAATCGTCGATAAGCGGGAGGCGAAGCTGACGGACGACTTTGGGCGCTGCGTGCTCAGTCCAGTTGCCAACGGTGATTCTCCGTCCTGTAGGGATGGCACAGGCCTGTAGGCTTGCCTGAAGGCAGGTTTGCATGCCATGATTGCAGGCACCGGTTCAGGCCCGGAAGGGAGCAGACCAACTGCTGGTAACTATCGCTTATAGGGTTGTGGGGATGAGGATGCTCCTGGAGGAACTGGCATAAGGCGCTGATGGCAACCGCCAGCACGCTCGCCAATTAGATTGTTGTTCTTATTTGCTGGATCTTTTCCCTATTATTTCTCTTTTTTTGAACGAGATCAATAATTATGAAAACTATTTTGTAGAAGGCATTTGCTTTTTTAACTTGTAGGATTGCGAAGGACAGAGCGTGAAGTCCCCCTTCTTTAAGGTAGGGATGAAAGTGGAGTCCATTGCCCTTGTTTCTGCCTAACCATAACTATTTAAGGGATTAGTTGGATATCCATATTTAGGTACAAC
>JALHSR010000133.1 GCA_022865315.1 Methanotrichaceae archaeon
GCCTATCTATCACATCCTTGTACTTCCTTGGCAGAATAATGAATCATAGATACTGTTGGATCGATACCGGAGGTTACCTATTACTGTTAGGATAGGCAAGTTACTCTACTTTCCAACTTTTAGTCCTATCGCTTTAAGCTTGTAAAGCAGGCCTCTCTCGTCAGGAACCGGAAGATTAAGGCATTCCATCACATAAATCATCAAGTCGACAATGGATTCAGATCTGACTTGATCAACCATCTCTCCGAGGGTTTTCTTTTTAGAACCAGAAGGAGGGCTCTCAATCTCCACGAGGAGTATGCCGGTCCAAATGGCGAAAACCAATTGCATGAATCTCTCGATCGAGCGTTTGCTTCGGAGCTGATAATCTTTGAATCCCAACTTCTGGTTTGCCTCTTGAGCGGTCTCAATGTCCCATCTATCCACGTATATCGAAAGTATCTTTTTAGCAGTAAGATCTGTATCCGTGGAGATATAATACTTGGGCTCAGCATCTATATTTTCCTTGGAGATAACCAGATGTACTTGCCTGGACTTATCAAGCCTGACCATCTGCTCGACGATGAAATAGGATTTCTTTTTGCCTCTCGCTTTGATCTTGATCTCTTTGAAGTCTTTTTCATCAAATCGTTTAGCTTAGCTCCTTACTTGGAGAAATTCACCGCTATCCAATAGGACCCTCTTGTCAGATTTGATCTGACATGTAACGTGATGTCCAAGTTCTCGACAGCTCTTGATCAACGCAGCAGAGTACCACCAGGAGTCGAATACAACCATGAGTTCTGTTCCTGCGGGAACTTTTAGGGGGTTTATGATATCTTTGATGGCGATTTTGATCTTGGTCTCGAAATCAAGACCTGCTTCTTCTTTCTTGACATAGATCTTAGCTTTATGGGGTATGAAAAGACCCCTCGCCTGAAGAACAGAGGTGACTATGTTGTTTCCCCAAATGAAGCCTTTACTATGATCGAAAAATTTTCCTACGCCCACCGTGTGCGTCCCCTTCTTCTCGTTATAGGTATCATCGATGATAAGCAGTATCCTGTTACCTTCTTTGAGGCCAAGCTCTTCAAAGAATAAATCCGCTTTCCGCTGGGCTATTTCATTCTCATCCCAGTCTCCGTCGGTGATGAACCAATTGTAGGAAGATCGCCCTTTCTTTTCCTTGTTATCATCTGCCATGGTTTCATGAAGATTTAAGATCGTCTTCGATTTATTACATACGGCTATGGTTGTTGTCAGGTGGCAGAATGATACATAACTTGGCCTGGTAAAAAGATCTGAGAAGCTCGCCAAATATGGATTGAGCTTTGATGGTACCTTTACAAGCTTATTCATGCTACTCCCCATAGGCTTATTTAGGCACCTGTCATAAAAATTTTATTATAATCAATTGGAAAAGTTGGAAAGTAGAGTCATTATAAATTGTAAGAGACTCCTTGGGACGCAAAATATTCATTCAAAGATAGCTATGCTCGGGATCAAAAATAATATTATTGAATCAAATATATGCTTGCCAAATATGCTCTCAGATTAATATGTCTAAAATGCACGGCGTATGGTTTTGAATTGAGCCAATTCTTGGCATCTGGAGTGCCAAAATCCTTGGAAGAAAAGTTAATATGAGTAAGTCAAGTTAATAGTTATGAAAGAATAGGTTGCATTTCCTATTGCCATCTCATAGATGATAGCATCTCCTGCCATCCTGATAAATTTGGCTGATTTCATACCCTCGGCTCTCTTTAGTGCTTCAGGGCTTGATAGGTCTGGTTCGCCGCTTACGCTACTGAGTGTCTCATTGGATACCAGCTCTAAGAATCCCTTTTCGTCTTGGGATTCGA
>JALHSR010000134.1 GCA_022865315.1 Methanotrichaceae archaeon
TGATAGAAGCGCTTCTTTCTTAATGGAAGCGCACTTTCTCCCTAGCGAGCTCCATAAGCCCAATCAAACTTTCAGAAGTCACTTTTCATAGGTATTTCTATGACAGTTTTCCTACCACAAGGAACCAAAATAAAGCCTTAGCATCTAATTGCACTTCTTCTGACTGAGCATTATTACCGAGATCATGCAACTAAAGCTCCTTTTATTATGAAACTTTCTTTAACGTGCTCATTATCTTCAAAGACACTGCACCAAGATCCTCTTGATTGGGAGTATCACCATCAAACCTGATTAAATTTACCCATTCTGGAAGGCAGTAACCATTTGTGACTGGCTTATTCTTATCCGCTGCGATAGTCAAATTCATTTGACCGAACTCGCCATATTTATGGACTCCAATGGCATAGACTGCTGTGGCCTCGGACATCCCATTCAATATCGTTTCGAAATTTTTCTCGAAATCAGCAGATGTCGAAGGAACCAGCAATATATCCATGTCATTATTATTGTCAAATGTGATAGCTGCGTATGTGATGTTTGGATCTTCATTAAGCATTTTTGTGCCGGTCGTCACCAGGAATGTTTTTTCATTTGAAATAATAGCTCCTGCCACAGATGCAAGAGCAAGAAGAACTATCAGACCTATATACAGCGATCGAATTTATATCCCTCCATGACTTTATTGAAATGTCAAAATTGAAAAATGTGCTGGTCTTGTAGATACAAATCTGCTGCTCTTTTTTTGGGGGTAAAGTTGATATTATCCTAAGATATCAGGCAATAAGGGGAATTAAATGAATGACTCAGTTATGCATTTCGTATTTTTGCTAGCTATAACGATAGTATCATTGACGATGGTCATTGCCCAAGATAATAATAATTCGATACTAAACAATACATCTATGAATAATAAAATTGCCGCTAATACAATTCAGAATAATACAAACTTGAGTAACGCAAGCTTGAATCTTACAGCATTAAATAATTCGATTCTCAATGACACCAATAATACTTCATTCATGATTAGAAGCGATGTCAAGAGTAATGAGTCTGTCTTTGAGATAAGGAAACCTACTAAACCGATTCAAAACGCAAGCAAACTGGGGTATATTATCCAAGCAACACCTCATGGATATGTTTAGGTATTATTTTAATTTCAAAAATTTTTACTAAATTCTGTTAAGACTAAAAATTAAATGAGGATGGGTCCAAGCGAGCTTTACAAGAAACGAATCGGTCCACCAAATTTGCGAAAAATCAATGAAAAAACGGCACGATTGTCACGCAATTTCCTATTAAACACGCCATTTCTCATATACTATAACTTCTTCAAGATCCTTCCTTGGTCTAGCAGAAGGCGATTCTGCTGGGTAGCCTAAAGTCAACATAGCAACTACTCGGATATTGTCAGGTATCTCCAAGATCTCCTTTACCTGATCTTCATAGAACGCACCAATCCAACAAGTTCCTAGACCTAAAGCGATAGCCTCAAGAGTCATATGATCAACTGCAATTGCCTCATCTATGGGATAGCAGTACTGCCCGCAAGTCATGATATATTCGATCTCAGTCCCGCACGCAGCTATAACCACTGGTGCTTCAGCGACAAAAATCTGACCTCTCGCTGCTTCTGATAATCGTTTACGCTTTTGTTTATCCTTAATTAGGATGAATTTCCAATCCTGAAGGTTGCGTGCGGAAGGTGCTAATCTTCCTGCCTCAATTACTTGAACTAACTTCTCTTCTTCAACTGGACGATCCTGGTAGGCACGGATACTTCTTCTTGTCCTAATGGCTTCATTACATCCATAGTTACACCGTACAATAATGTACTATCCCACATTTACATTCTTTTGTTTGCACTTTTTTATTATTTTAAAACTATTTAAATAACTCTTAAGCTTCCCGGCTTTTCAAGCTTAGTCGAGCTGGAAACTTATATTGAATTCAAACCTTCACTAAAGGCTGCGACACGAAAAGGAATCGGATCAATGAAGATCTCAATTGTGGATTATGCAATAGCCTAATCAAGGTATTCATATAATTTTATGGAGTTGTGCTTCGACAGTTTAAACTGCAAAGATTTCGAATCATGGATTCTTAGATGAAATCGTCACTGTCTTTGCTCAATCTGACTTACTGCTTAGCCAGATTAAGGACATCTTCACAATTACAAACACAACTAGAATTGACTTAAAGGAAACGATCCCAGGCGCAACGAAGAAACCGGATGTTGCACTAAGAATGGCCAGATCCTTTAAGTAATTGAATATCCTGTCCAGATAATAGGGAGAGATCTGATTTGGGCTATAGAGAGCTGACGGAAAAGGACTTGGATGTAGATGAAAAGAAGGTTTTCGGTCGGATTATTGACATGTGGAGTTTAGGAAGTCCAAATAATCCTTATGATCAAAGCACAGAAGATCGCATCATCAAGTATGGAGAACAAGATGGTCTCTCCGAGGAACGAATTTTGAAGATCATTAAGAGCTTTGAATCAAAAGGATTGATCCATAGGACTGAAGAAAAGGGCAAAATTTACATCAAATACAAGGTGGAGGCAGGGCATATAGTAAGGGAGCTCCAAAAGACTTACTATGTGCATAGTCGAGCGAAGTTCAAACCGACGCATCATTGATCAATGAAATCGCCTATTATTATCGTCTCGCTGTTTGGCACGATAATAGGTAGAAGCTTTTACCTTTTTAGATGAGGATTCAATCACGTAGACAGTCCCCACGTTTTGCAGGCCGTTTCATTATCATTACAACCTGAAAAATAATAGAACCGATTTGAAATACATGAAAATGAGATAAGCATTTGGTTCCACGCAATTTATTATTAGGCAACATAAGCATACGATCAAAATTATCAATAATTAAGCCAGAAACCGCACTGTAGCACTAGGTAGATTTCAATAAGATTCTACCATCAACCTAGAATTATTGTCAAGATTTGGGCATCTCTTAAATACAATTGGAAAGATTACTTTTTGGAGCTGCAGATGTCGACATCAAATTCCAGTATAGATGCAGGAAGCCCCAAAACCGAGAATAAGGAGAAGCTAACGGTTGGTCAGATATTCTCCGATTCGCTGGACCTATACAAAGCCAATCCTGTGATAATCATTCCTTCGCTGATTCCTGTAGCCTATATGATAGTCGGGGCTCTTGTCCTAGGCTTCTTGATCGCTGGAATGACAGGATTGTCTTCATTTTATCCTTGGAGTTTCGATAGCCAAGATTTGATCTTGATGCCAATCATGGGCACAATGGGTCTTTTCATGCTCATCTTCGTATTGGGTTTCATGGTAGCGCTCATCTTGGCTAATGGGGTGACCATTGAAATGGTGAAGGCTGCATTTGAAGGAGGTAAAGCTTACACATCTCTGGCATGGGAATCCGTCAAAGAAAAGCTACAGTCACTGTTAGTGGCCTCGATACTTGTTGGGATACTTATTATCCTAGGTTTCCTTTTATTAATCCTTCCAGGAATAGTCCTCTATTTCCTACTCTATTTCGTGGCTCAGACTATAATTATCGATAAGAAGGGAGCGGCTGAATCCCTAAGTGCTAGCTATAAATTTATTGCAGCTAACCTAATCGATGCAGTGCAGATTGTACTGATCTCGGTGGCCCTTAGCTTCATAACCCTCATGATACCGTACTTAGGCATCCTGCTAAATCTAATCGTCACCCCTTTTGTGATATCTCTGGCTACAATATTCTACATTGACAGAAGGCGATATAGGGAAATAAAATAAAAATCCAATGACTTTATACAACAGAACGTTTATGGAATTATCGACTTCGAATATTTGCTATGAATTTGCCAATATGCAATTAATCATTTCTTGGAAGCAAGCTATTCGAGAAATATTATTAGAAGATAAGTTTATATGAAAACCATTTATTTTCAATAAATTGATTTCAATTAAATTCTATTATCCGGAAAAATCATTTTGCAGAAATTTGTATCTAAGCATTCGATATCCTAACCGATCGCCACTAGCGAATAGATGGCAAAGCCGTCTTTTGCTTTTTGGATGGAAATGTTCGCACCACCCCTTTTCTTCGTTGCGATTTTCCACATCTAGCAAATCCACTCGCAATGCATATCTAGACAAAATGATAATTGCTGAATATGCCTACAATTGTTCATTTCGAGATCGCCATCGATCAACCCGACCGTGCTACTAAGTTCTACTCGCAAGTATTCGGCTGGAAGATTCAGAAATGGGAAGGCCCGCTAGATTACTGGCTTGTCTTGACTAGACAAAAAGGAGAACCAGGCATTGATGGAGCTTTGATGAGACGGGAAACAGCTTCGCAGAACATAATCAACACTATTGAGGTTCCCTCGGTCGATGAATATATGACTAAGATACGGGATGGGGGTGGAGATATCTTAACTCCCAAGATGACCATTCCAGGAGTGGGGTATCATGCTCGATACAGGGATACTGAAGGAAATGTATTTGGCATAATGGAGAATGACGAGTCCGCTCGTTAATCTGCATAATCCTTATAATAAATTCCTTTGGACTTTTTCCGAAGGATTTTATCTCCAGACATTTTTTCTCATTTCATTCCAAATACAATTTTCATAGGATGAATCTTGATAAATTTTTTATATCCTGTTTCGACAGTTAATCCTGACAGGAAAATTCTAAATAGATATTCCGAGCGCTTCAGCCTTTAGTTTCTTGGCCTTCTTCAAAGCTTCAGGTCGACTCATCTTCCTGCAGCTCCCCAAATGAACGTTATGCACCTTGTCGCTTTCACGCCAGGAGACTAACCAATAGGTATATACCTTCGCCCCTTTTACCTTCTCCATCTTCCATACATCGAGATCCTCTAGTCTGGCTTTGCTCTCCAGGTCATCGATCTGCTCTTTCAGCCTATCTATTTCTTCGCGCCGCGATCGAACTGCCGGGTGCATCTCAGGAATTTTGCTCAGCAAACGAACCTCTCGCTCATACTTCCGGATGCTATTCTTTAAGACATTAATTTTCTTTCGTGTGAGGGTCGAATGCACAAAATATAGTTCTATGACAATATATTTAAGAGTTACGAAAATGTAATTGAATGAGAGACTTTGGCAAGTTCGAAAGACTTTGCAGAAAAAATAGTAGAAAATCCTAAAAAGGTTTATCTGGAGCCATAACTGATAACGTTAAAGTGTTGTTACCGGTGTAAACGTCAGTTACCTTGTAACCTTTAGCAAGAGCATCCTGATATGCATTATTCGCGGCGACCTCTACTGCCTGCATGGCCGACTTGATCGGACCTATCCATGTATCCTCAGGAAGATTAAGGAAACCCACCTTGAGCACTTTTGGCTCGACCTTGAGAGTATCATTCTCAATACTGATATTTGCCTCCACTCCGACATTGCGTTCCACTACTAAAGGTCCGACGCCAATCTTCAAGGCCGCATTTACCTCTATTGGCTCATTCTCATTTAAATCGACAGTAACCTCTTTCACGCCCGGTAGACTTCGTTCTTCCAGATCTGCTTTTATAACGCGATTAAGATAATCTTCATTTACGACAACTATCAGATCGGGATTAGCTTCCGAGGAAATTGCTTTCTCACTCTGGCTGGAAGCTACTATCAAGCCAAATAAGAGCACTACAAAAGCAACCCACATAACATGGAATATATTACATCTCTTATCGGATTTCATATACTGCACCAACATAAAATCTTTCTTTTATCGACCTTAATGCTTTATTGTATAAAAGCAAAATTAAGTCTTGGTCTTAGTATATTAAATTAATTTATTCAGTTATAACAGTTCTGCTCGACTAAATATGTTCGAGTTATTATTATTTATTTTTTATTTTAAATTGAATTGAAAGAATACAAAAGTTATATATTATCACGTTTCCCGAAATTCTCATATGAGATAAGAGTTTAGGTTCATTTAGAGAGGATCTCGGTGAGAATAAGTCTATTAATGCTGAAGATAGTATTTTTGATATTGATTGTTGAAGCCGTCTTGGCTATTGATTTGAATATTTCGGATCAATGTTTGGCTAGAAATCCAGCTGATATTTTCTGCTTAAATCAAGGTGGATGCCCCCGGGAAGGATATTGCTTTTTTCCAGATGGATCATACTACCTGACATGGTCTATTTATGACAGAATATGTAACAGTTGCGATAATTGGGCATTATCTGACGAAGGAACATGGAATAGGGAGACATCCAGATTCTTAGACTCATCAGATTGCTATCAGATTTATTCTAATCAAGTTTCTCTCGATAATGCGACTATAACCAGACCAAGCACAAAAAGATACCTATAATTCTACAGTTTGCACATTATGCAGGTAATAGATTTCATTGGAAAATATTATTAGAACACAATACAATAAGATTAAACTCGGAGCAGCTTACAATCAATAGTTCCTGAAATCGTGAGCAAATATATCAGGTCCTTCAGGAAGTTTAAACTTGCCGATCTTGTATTAAATGAACTAATAACTCAATAATGCATGAGGCAGGAATCTCATGGCACCCTCTGTGCATTTCAGGCTGCTTTAGTCTTCCACAATATAAATATGGCTTTATTTTGTCGCATCCATTTGGTTTAATGTTGTCATGTTTCATGCCAAAAGCTTTTAAGAAAATAGCATCAACTTCATTCATGATTCTGAATGAAAACCGATTTGGTATTAATTTCTATTCTGGCCTTTTGTATAATTAGCATGGCTGTGGCATCTGATCTTAAGAAAGTCGGAGGGGATTTCGGAAAATCATGGCTTCACCAAAACGGAACTGCCTTCGTGACAGAAACCAAGGACAACCTTTGGAACTGGGGAAATATGCCGAAGGGTTATACGATTGTCAATGGAACCGCATATCCTCCAGGTTACGGAATTCAATGGTATTATCCCAGCTTTATGACTAGCAGCACACCACTCATAATCAATAGGACGGCTATAAATAGAAATACATATATTCCACCTGATTATATCTCACCAGAATTTATGTATGAAAGCCCTTGGATCCTTGCTCAGCTCACAGGAAGACCTGTAGCGACAATTTCTGTTCCACCAACTGGGTATCTTTTCTAAATGGATTTTATATTAGCTCCGAAAGGTAATCATTCATGAGTCTAATTCAATTTATGCCTCAATTATAGCCATACTTTTTCCAATATCTTAAAAATTATATTTATTATAATAATTTTTTATTAAAGTTAGAATAAATTAAATTACAATAAGCAAATCCTCCAAGAGAGCAAACTGGTTTCAGAAAAATCATAAATAACGCCAATCTTCTGCATCGAATTTAATTGAAACTCGATCGAGGTAGCTGAGAATGTAGCCAAATAGTAACACCCCAAAGATAATCTTCAATTTTCCCGACATATCGAATAGATAGAGATAGATCAGACCACAAAAAGGAAAAAATTTAAAGTTTCCAGATATTTCAAGAAATAATCTAAGAATTCTTCCATAGTATATTTAAAACTTCACAATTTCTCCTTGCGACCATTTGGAATTTTCGAGCCAGATCGGATTTGAAAATTCTTGCCCTATTTCTTAATAACAACAACCTGAAAATTATCCAAAAAGTGCTAAATAGAAACCGACTATAAAATGAATTTATAGATATCTATCTTTGCAGAGTTTTGTGTTACTTGTTGCCCCACATGGAAAAGAATTATATCCAATTGGGACTTCTAAATAATATTATGGTTCCTGACAATGGATTTAGGGTCTTTGTCTGGATATCAATTATACTTCTAGCTTTGTTTGCGGCTTACATAGCCAGATTCATCGTGGGAATATTGATGCTAAGCGTTTTGCTGGCTTATATGTTCTACCCAGTTTATTCGATCACTTATTCTCGAACCAAAACAAAGAGGATATCATCTCTTTTTGCTGTATCAATAATTTTCATTGCAGTGGTTTTGATAATCTTTACAATTTACAGGACTATTTCAATTGGTTTAGCGGGACTATCTGAGGAAATTGATTTAGCCGGAAATATCACAGCATCGAGCTTTGGAGCAAGTTTGGGCTTTATACCTAATGTACTTCTTCCATCAAGGGTTGAAGAGTCCAAGGTGATGTTGCAAGAGGGATTTCTTCCCTTGATAGCATCTTTTATTTTACCTGCGATCGTTCAGAGAGCAGTAGATACATGGATCTTTCCATTGCTGGAGAATGGATTTTTGAATTTTATTTTGAATCTTCCACTCTTGATCGTTCAAATGATAATTGCTATCTTCTTCGCTTATTATCTGCTCTTAACTGGAAAAGATGCAGCTGAGATAACCGCTAATCTTCTTTCGGAACAACAAAGGAAGATGGGGCACCATTTTCTCAATGAACTTGATGGTGTCTTAAAGATGCTTTTTACTGCCAACTTTGACACTGGTGTGTACAATTCTATAGTAGCTTTGATCATATTTCATATGCTTGGAGTGCCCTTTGCATTGATATGGGCGGTATCGGCTGCGTTTTTATCTGTCGTGCGTTTCTTAGGTCCATGGCTAATATTTGTGCCTCTATCTATCTATTTTTTCGAATTAAATGAGTTCTTCAAATGCTTCTTGATATTGTTCTTCGGAGTAATCTTTCTTGAGTATATTCCTGAATATATCCTTCGACCTCGCTTGGTTGGAAGAATCGCCCCGGTTAATACCATGCTCGCCTTTATTGCTTATGTTGCTCCATTACCAGTTTTAGGGCTGCTGGGAATTGTTGTAGGACCTCTTGTATTTGGAATCCTAATTGCTTCCCACAGAACAGCGAGTCATTTTCGCGAAAATAAACCAATTTCTCATTAATATTTTTTGATTCTGTAATCGGGAGAGAGAGCAAATTGAAATAATCTTAACATTCGAAATGCTACAATAATCCCAAATGTAAGAATTAGGAGTAGCTTCAATGATTTTTAAGCAAGTTAATAATTAAAATTGGATTTTCGCCCATTTAAAATGGACCTAATTAATATCAAATAAGAAAAACTAATTTAAAGTCAATTTTGCCAAATTGTAGAATAGAAGATGGCAATGTAGCGAATTTTCTGTAAATTGATAATAATCCAGACGATAAGCCCTGTATCCTACTCCGTGTTCGATCAAAGGAGGACACAGGGCCATGATACCATTAAAGCTAATAGAAGATTACCTTATCCATCAAGACGAAAGGATAAAGAAACTGCTAACCTGGTTCTTGAACCTGGTTATGCAGAATGAGGCTTTAGAGCA
>JALHSR010000135.1 GCA_022865315.1 Methanotrichaceae archaeon
AGGCGACAAAGCTCTCCATTGCGTATTCCTGTTTTGAAAAGTAAGGCTACTATAGCTTTGTCTCTGCTATCCAAGATCGAATTTACTAAAATGGATGCTTGCTGGACATCGATGATTTTTCTTGATTCAGAGCTGTTATCTTCTTTATATTTTCTTAGATAACGCCTTCTGAATGGGATTATAGGGTTACCTGATGAAAGACCTTCATCCACCAAAAAAGCATAAAAGCTGGAGAGACATGAAAAAATGCGATCGATTGATGCTTGCTTAAGCCTGCGGGCCTTAAGGTTCGCCAGATACGCCTTCAAGTCATCCTTTGTTACATTTGTTGGCTCCTTGCCTCTCTTCTGAAGGAAATTGAAAAATTCCTGGGCGTAAAGGATGTAAATCTTGGATCCCGAAATTGATACTTGACATAGGTATCACCGAATTCTAATACAAGTTTCTTTTCTTCAAGCATTGTTCCTATTATGACTCTACTTTCCAACTTTAACTTTAAATTATAATATGACTTTAATCTGTATAACAATGAGCGTATAGCTATTGGTTTTCGCTTATCAAAATGCCTACCAAACTCTGTCATTTTCGCCACTTGGATTGATAACTTTCTATTACGATCTTTAATTCACTGACAACTCCAATAAGAAAAACCCCGCTGAGAGGGGTAGATCAAATCCGAGCAAATCTATCCGTAATCAAATTGTTGCAGTTGACGAAGTCCTCAATGCTGCAAATTCGAATTGCAGTGGGTAGTCTTTCAAACATGAACCTTTTATTATATTAATTTGAAAAACTTGGAAAGTAGAGTAAATCACATAGTACGATTGAAGATGGTTATTGCATAAAGCGAAATGGAGAAAAAATGAGATACCAGGTGATGTATTACAATTCGTTCGGTGATATGGAATGGGAACCAACTGGGGCAGAAACGAACGATCTAGAGAAAGCGATAGCAAAACGAGATCGATTGAATGCCACTCTCGACAAAGATGCTTTCGAATGCGGTGATCATTACGGTGTCATAAATTTGGATTCTGGCTTAGAAGAGCAATGTTCGCTTGATAAGCTTAGAAGTGAAGCAGAGGCAACACTCTGGGACGACAAAGCCCATGCTCTGTATGACCAGGGCAAGTACGATGAAGCTATTCGGGCTTACGACAAGGCAATCAAGCTAGATCCAAATCATGCCGATGCTTGGAACAACAAAGGCAATGCTTTCTTTAACCTGAACAAGTACGATAAGGCCATCAGCGCATATGACAAAGCTATCGGTCTAGATCCCGTAAAGGCAAGGAGCTGGTTCAATAAAGGCAATGCTCTCAAAATTATAGGCAAGTATAACCATGCCATTGAAGCATATGATAAGGCTCTGCAACTCGATCCCAAACTTGCCGAGGCGCTGCATAACAGAGATGAGACCCTAAAGTTAATAGGTCGCAAGACTTAATCTGATAAGGTCGCTGCATCTGATACCAGGCCAAAAGGAAATGAAGCTGATATGGTGCATATTATTACGCTTCGATAATATAGCCAGAGATGAGGGAAAATATCAGTCGGCGAAGGCTATCTGTAATCGACTTCGATCAAAAGTTAGATCGAGGTTGTGGATTAGGCATATTCCCCTGAACTCCTGACAATATGCACAATAATCAAGATTAGGGGTAAACTGCCCATTTGTTATGTCATCCAAGAAACCTGATAGTTTCGAGAGTGCATTAGTTCTTCTTTCTGATGACCATTCGGTCGTTAGTAGATTGCCATCCCCCAAGAAGTGAGCAGTCGTCTTGCCCACCTTGAATCCTAAGGCTTTTTCTGTACCTAATGCATAGATATCGAGTTGAAGGTTGATGTTATCTTTTCTTATTTCATTATCATTTGTCAGCATTCCTGACGTTTTGAAATCGACAATTTCAACCGTATCTTCATGGCCACGTTTTAATAAATCTATATTTCCTTGGATTATCTGTCCATTCAAATCAAATGCGAAACCAGTTTCGATTTCAACTATTGAGAACAAGGTCTTACCATATTCATTGAGATAGCGATTAATCTGCCCATATGCAGCTTCAATCAACTTGTTTTCTTGATCTGGTTTTGTGCGGTTTAATGAAATCCATTTGTCTTTCACAATTCTAATTACTTCTTCTTCAGCAGGCAATCGGCCTTCTAAAGCCTGGTGATGTATTGCTTCAAGTGCTCTATGGACATTATCGCCAAATCCTCTTGACTCTGACCAAGGTAAATGGAAATTATAGATCATTGCGTATTTGTACCTCAAGGGGCATTGAAGAAAGTATGACAATTTGCTAAAGCTATGTCTCGTCCTTATTTTGTGAGATCGAGGTTTGCTCTCAACCTTGTCGACATATACGTTTGTCAAATCTGCGAATCCTTCGAGATTTTCTCCAAACATCTCCTTTAGAAATATGCTTGGACCGTCCCCACATCTGGTTTTTGCGTCTGCCGTGCCGATGATAAGCAGGTCTCGGGCCCGAGTAGCAGCTACATAGAATAACTTGCGTTCGTCAACCAAATGAGGATCTTCGACCTCTGGCTTGCCACTAGCACGCAGATCATAAGGAATGTTGAACGATTCTAAACGTTGACAATTGGGCAGGCGGCCATCAACGACAGATCCCATCAAGACTACAGGGAATTCTAGCCCTTTAGCCTGATGTATAGACATTATTTGAATCGCATCTTTAGGTGGTACTGTAATCTGATTCACACCACCTTGTTTTAACATATCAAGATACTTTAAGAATGATTTAAGGTCGCTGGTGCCTCCGTATTCGTCCCATGCCGCAATGAGTTGACTTAATAGTCCTAAATTGATCATTGAATTTTGGTTGTCATTTTGCTCGAATCTGCATGCGCAATTGGTACACTGTAATAGTTGATAATAAACGGCCAGCATCGATGTATGATCTCCTTTTTGGACTTGGCGTTTAAAACTAGCCAAATCCATTAGTCTTTGCTGATCGTTTGAGTCCATTATGCCGATCGATTGCAAATCTTCTGGTGCTGAAATTTCAATCAGGTTCTTGTCCGTCTTTTCAAGGGCTTTATGGGTCTCGGGATGGAAACCAAATAAGGAGTTGCTCAAATAGCGTTGATCGCCCCATTTTCCTGTGATGTTTAGATACCGAAACAGGTCGCACAGCATGGATATCTCGGCACGCTTAAAGAATCTGGCATCACCAGTAACATTAAATGGCATATTTGCTTCTCGAAGTGCGGCTATATACGGAAGAGCGTGATGTTCGACGCTTCGAAATAGTAATGCGATGTCTCCGTAATTAGCTATCTTGCCAGAATTATGCAACCTTTTCAACAAGCTCACAGATGCTTTTGCTTCTTCAGTAAGATTGCGTTCATAGACGACTAAAACATCACTTCCGATCCCTCTGACGGAAGTTAGAGCTTTGGGGATGCGAGCTGGATTATTAGATATTACATGTTGAGAATTCTGGACAATAGATTTCTTGCTGCGGAAGTTCTGCTCGAGCTTAATGACTTTTGCTTTCGGAAATCTTTCCTTGAATGTAAGGATATTGCGTACGGTAGCTCCTCTGAACCGATAGATGCTTTGGTCATCATCACCAACTGCGGTAAAACGTTCTCCATCATCGGCCAAGAGACTGATAATCCTGTCTTGAACTGCATTCGTATCCTGATATTCATCAATGAATATATCCTGATAACGTTTTCTGATTCCAGCCAAAATTTGGGGGTTGTTTTGCATCAATCGTAAAGCGCAACTCTGTATTGAAGCGAAATCCAGAACGCTCTCTGACTGCAATAATTTAAGGTATCGATCGTAGGCTGAAGCTATCAAAGACCATTTTGTCCACATTTCGGCTTCTGTAGCAGCACAATTTTCAAGATTTAGTTGACACCACTCTTCAAGGCTTGATGGATCGACTAACTCTTCAGTGGCTAGATTGAATATGTGCTGGACCTCGGAAAAAAAGTAGTACGGATCATTATCGGAAAGAGTGTCGAGTCCAAGTTCCTCATGATGAGAATAAATAAAGAGCAATTGCTCTAAGTCGCCTAAGATTTTGAAGTCCACGGGCATTCTCACAAAACGATCATGTTTGTATAATAATTTCAGACAAAAAGAATGTATGGTGGACACCTGCATCATTTCGATGTTTATATGAGGAATCTTTTCTTGAATTCGTTCTTTTAATTCAGTTGCAGCCTTATCCGTGAAAGTAGTAACCAGTACCTTGTCTGATTTGGCAATAGCTGCTTTTATTAAATATGCAACTCTCCAAGCAAGGACTTCTGTTTTGCCGGATCCTGGACCCGCTATAATCAACAAGGGTCCGCCATTATAACGTACTGCTGTCTGTTGGCTTTCAGTCAGGTTAGACCATTCCGTAAGTTCTCTCCCTCCTTTCACTTTTACAGATTTACTATCGAGGATGGCATTTTGGATATGGTGGCATAAAAAGTTTATACACAATTATCTACTTCTTGTCATGGAACTTAATGCTTGCATAAAGGGAAGGAGAAGCATTCGACTATATCAGGACAAGTCTGCGCCCAAGGAAATTGTCGAGAAAATATTGAATGCAGGTATTTGGGCACCCTCAGGCATGAACTCTCAACCGTGGAGATTTGTCGTCATTGAAAACAGGGATATTATTAATAAGCTATCTAAGAGGACCAAAGAGATCCTTTCTAAAATGCCTTGGCCTACTGACATTTTGCAGAAGTATGCTAAATCGGAAAAAGATACTATCTTTTATGATGCTCCATTATTGATATTGTTATGTGTTCCTAAGAAGGAGGAATGGAGACAGGTTAACATTTTGGACTGCGGTCTAGCCGCTCAGAACATGTTTCTTACTGCCTATCAGGAAGGCCTAGGAAGCTGTTTTATTGGATTTGGCTGGTACCTAAATCGGGATCCTGCTTTCTTGGCTGATTTGGGCGTACCTGCGGATCATGAGGTTATTGCTCCGATGATATTCGGATATCCGGCTGAAGATCCTAAACCTAAATCGAGAGAATTAAGGATTTTAAAGTGGATAAGCTAAATTATTTATCTTCCCTGAAATCCTACGTAAACTCGTTGACATATTGCGATTTTGACTATAATAGGAGCCAGATGTAACCACGTAGATAGGTTCCCTGTTTTCTTTTTGCATATTATCCAACTTTCAGATATCGCTATTAGTAAATGGTATGCGATGCCGAAAAGTTGGCTCCAACTTTTCAGCAACTTGTCAAAACCACTAACTATAAACGTTATACAACTAAAACAACTATATTTTATAGTATGTGGGGCGGTTTTGTAAGGCAGGGCTAGTGAGGTATAGACGTTCATCAAAATTCAAGGTTCTAGTTTTAGTTAGATTAAGGCTCTACCCAGCGATTATCGAAAGTTGTATTAAAGTTGGGCTTAGTTGGGTAAGATCTGCATTAGCTAGCATCCAACTCCTCGATTGTTCCCATATAGCTGGCTAGTATCAACTCGCATTCCTCAAGTAGCTCTTTTCCCCTAATAAATAAATCATCGGTATCTTCAGGGTTGATAGTACCCTCATCAAGTTTGGAGATGATATCCTCTATCTCATGGATGTTCCAAAAGTATCGCTTATCATTCATAATATCACCTAAAAAATAATAAAATTATTAATATTAAGGTCACAATAAGAGCCAAAGCACCAACTGCAATCCTATAGCTAGCAATAGTCTTGTCCTTTGCCTTCATTTGCACGGCTACAGTTGAAAGCTGGCTCTCTTTAGTTGTTACCTCTTCGTCCTTCTGCTTTAACTCAAAGGTTGTTGCATATACATTATATGATAGGTCTAGGTGCCTTCTCAGAGATTTCAGCCCATCTTTCAGCTCTTCTATATTGGGAAGATAACTAGGAACTAGTTCATTTTAAATAGTAGAAACGTCTAATATCTGCTCATGCCACGACCTGAGCAGATTCAATTTTTGATATACCCTCCTTCCAGGGAGAAGCTGGAAAATTGGAGGGATGACTCCAAAAAATTTGGTACATCTCTAAATAATTATATCGTGGAGATGATTGAGCGGGGAAGACGATCGGACGAAGGCGAATCACGCGCACAGATCTCAAAAGAATTATCAGATCTCAAAGAAGAAAATCGTAAGCTAAGAGAGGAGCTTAAACTAAAGTCGTTGCTTCTTGAGCGGCAGGAAACGGAATTGTATAAGCTTCGCTTTCAATCATTTGGAAATGCTGAGGAGGCTGGGACTAGGGCTATGGATGCTGAATTGGTGAAACTTCTAAAAAGAGGTCACGCATTGCCTGGCCACGAAATCCTAAACGAGCTTAATATCGATCCCAGAGATTCAGAAGCCGTTAAGCTTGTTCGAAATCAGCTTGATGCACTTCAAAGGTATGGACTTGCAAAAGAGACTCATCGGGGTTGGCAATGGTTATGAGCCTAATAGAGCGTTTCAAGTCTGATTGCATTATTAGAAATATTTCGGGATTCCAGATTTACATTCTTTACGCCCAGGAATTTTCCAATTTCCTTCAGAAGAGTGGCAAGGAGCCAACAAATGTAACAAAGGATGACTTGAAGACGTATCTTGCGACTCTTAAAGCCCGTGGGCTTAAGCAGGCGTCAATTGATCGCATTTTTACGTGTCTCTCCGGCTTTTATGCTTTTTTGGTTGATGAAGGTGTCTTATCAAGTAATCCTATAATCCCATTCAAAAGGCGTTTTCTAAGAAAATACAAAGAGGATAATAGCTCTGACTCAAGAAAAATCATTGATGTAGAGCAAGCATCAATGTTAGTAAATTCAATCTTGGACAGCAGAGACAAAGCAATTGTAACCTTACTTTTCAAAACAGGAATGCGTAGAGGTGAGCTTTATCGACTTGATATTAGAGATATCGATCTCGATAATATGAGTCTGAAGCTAAAGCCAACCGCTAAAAGATCCAATAGAGTATTATTTTTTGATAGAGAAACAGCGGAAGTCCTGAGAATATGGTTACGAGTTAGAGAAGCGCGAAAAAAGGACGATGTAGCGCTATTTACAGGCAGGTTAAAGGGCAGAATCAGTCCGAAGCAAATAGATAATGTTGTTAAAAGGCATGCCGCTCGAGTGGGTTTGCATAATTCCAACTCAAAGGGCCTCGAAGATCGCTTTACTCCTCATTGTTGCAGACATTGGTTTACGACTTACCTTATCCGTTCTGGCATGCCGAGAGATTTCGTAAAAGAGCTGCGTGGGGATGTAAGACGAGATGCTATCGATATCTACAATCATATAGATAAGAAGGAGCTGAAGGAGAGTTATCTGGCGCATGTACCGCTGCTGGGGATTTGACTTAACCAAGATCGATATTATTTTGCTTGCTGTCAAGCTAACCAATACCAGATTACTTTCGGGATGATATATCTCTTAAAATATTCGCTTCCATTTTTTACGTCGGACTTCATTTACTCTGTCAATTCCCCTATCCCGCTCCATTGTTAAAATGCGGCTCAGCAATCTTTCGTCATTATGCTTCTTCAGAATTTGAATTATTTTCTCAATTGCCTTTTGTTCCATCGCTGAAATTCTCAATCTTTTGCGCAAATCTGGGTTAGAATAAATAGGAGCCAACAATAATGCTACATCTATAGGATTTGACTCTTGAATTTCAAGTGAGAGATTTGCAGTAGTACATAGAGTTTCTATCTGATCTCGCAACAGAATGGTTCTCAATATATCCTGATCTTCAACTTTTTTATTGGTTTGTTCATCAAGATCAACGGCTTCCCAGCTATCAGGTTCTTCAATATCACCAAGAACAGAAAGAAATTTTTTTTTCCAAGTCATCATATTTACTACTCTTAACAGATCTATAAAAGCATCATCGGTAATTATTTTGTTTGTCTGACCGTATGGTAAAGCGTTTATTATGCGTGCAACATCGCCGATACCATTTACCCAGTTCTGCAGCTTTTTTCTTACACGTATGTCATTGGTAGCTCGAGTATGGGGATTCTCAGAATCTCTTTCTTTCAATCGATCTCTCTCTAAATCAGTCAGCATTAGTCTCACTACTCTTATTTTAGGAGCATATGTATTTAAAGCTTTGGAGTAATAGAATCTTTAGTTAATTGGATTGGATAAAAATTGAATAATCAATTAAAAGAGAAAAAGAATTAGGAAGACGTGGGAGGTTCGAAGATTGCAACCCAAGAGCCTCTCCACGTATTGCTAGGCCTTATAGAAGCCTAAGATATTATTCTCTTGGGCTTTCTATAAAAACCTTGCTTAGCAGTCTCCTGGCTTCTTTTTCTAGGAGATAAGATATGAACAACTTGGATAAAATCGACGAGCAGATACTTAATTCAGCTCGAAAGTTTAAAGGCTGCGCTATAGCAACTGTGATTAAGCCTCTTGTCAATCCTAACTTTTTTGAGTTTGGTTTGCGAGATCGAGTACGCAGATTAGCAGAACAAGGCTTAATCAGATTAGAAAAGGTTGAGAATGGTCGAGTGTTAGTGTTCTTGGAAGACAACTCGGAGGAACAATGCAATTCAAGAGGCATATCGCATGGCTGAGCTTGATGAGGTCGTTGGTGATCTTCGTAGTATTGAGGAGATAGATTTCAGACTCCTCGCCCTAATAGGGATGATGCGGATTATTTTACCTTCTGAGATGAGCGAGGATCTACGCGCCCTTATAGGAAAACGAATAGGCATCCTCCGGCTTGACGGTTTCAGAGTGCGTTGCATGGATGACCAGATGTAGTGGTCCGGAACCAATGAGGCTCTGAGGATGATCATTGCCGTTGACAGAAGCGAAATCCTGCGCGGGTTGCAGATCCTATATCCTCCCGAGCATGGCGTTATCGAGCTTGATGTATTAAAGAAATCAGGTAAATTATTGACTGGTCACTTCGATAACACTGACAAGCTTCTTGACGAAATCGAAAAATACGATGCTAAAAATGATGTAGCGGCTATCTATACAGGATTGAACAGAATTCATCCTGCTACATTCACACGAAAGGATAATCCGCTCAAGCTGAACAACAAGATTGCTCGTGGACAAAGGACCAAAAGCCAAGATATTGAAAGAATTACAGGCATACTTTTTGATTTGGATCCAATTAGGACTAACGGTGACCGAAAGGATAGCACGACTGATGAAGAACATCAGGCCGGATTAGAGGCTGCGCTGTGGTTGAAAGATAGGCTCTCTATGATGGGCTGGCCGGAACCTGTCATTGGTGACTCGGGTAATGGTGGACAGCTCCGATATCTTACTGATCTGCCTGCGACTGAAGAATGGAGCAACCGGATCAAGAGAGCGCTCGAGGCTGCAAATAGCATCCTGCCTGATCGTTTTAGGGGAAAGGTCGAGGTCGATATTGCGATGCATGACCGCCCCCGGATCTCAAAAGTTTTTGGAACGGTAACGCGAAAAGGGGTGGGAACACAGGAACGACCACATAGACGGTCGAAGTTGATTTCAGCACCGGAGAAGCTTGAGATCGTCCAGCTTAATAGTATCCTGAAACTCATAAGGGCAGTCAGGCCAGCCGATGATACCGAATCCCCGATCGTTGACAAGACTCAAATTGTTTCACCGGAACGTACTAAGAACTTAGCCGAAGTTGGAACTGACCCTGATGTCAAGCCTTGCATAAAGGATATTGCCTTGAACAAGGACATCAAGCGACTTGAAGAAGTTGCAGCACATGAACACCAAGGCCGGTCACCCTGGCAACTGAGTTGCTTTGCGCTGGCTATTCTGATGACGCGTTGCATGAGTTTTTCAGCCGCCTAAGCGATTATGACATTAAGAAAACAAATTACCAGATCAACAATATCCTTAAGAATTGGATTGAGAAAGGGCGCAAAACCTGGCTGTGTAAGACGCTCAGATACAAGGGCGTTATTCCGGCCAATAGGTGTCAACGGTGTGAATGGACAGGACATGGCCAAGACCCTCTGGTTGCCCTCAAGGTGCTGATCAAAAAGAATCCGAAAGAAATCAACAAGCCTGAACACTTGAAGGCATTGGCCGATCTCAAGTTATCTGATGCTATTGAATTTGGAATTGTATTTGACTCCCTGGGATTGAAAGGAACAACAAAGACCGCCGTTAAAGAAGCGATTGAGAAGATCATATCGGAGAAGCGGGAAAGCGAGAAACTACAAAAACCAGAGCTTCAGACACCGGAAAAGATTGCCCGAATAGGGAACAACATTATGCGACGCGGTAACGTCGTGAAATTTCTAACACTCCAAGCCCAACGCAACCACAAAGGAGATACAGAGGTCATTAAACCTCTACTGGCCTCAATTGCATCAACTAATTCAGAAACAAGTGCCGGAATACAGCCTGCTATCTCTGGTGATAAAGGGTAAGGGAAAACTGACGCGGCAAGAGCGGTGCTACATCTAGTGCCGCCTGAGTGGAAGGAAGACACTTCGATAAGCGCAAAGGCACCATACTACATCGACTGGCGAGACGGTTTGATCGTGTTTAGCGATGATGTAGAGTGGAGTCCTGATCTGATCCATACATTAAAACGAGCAATGGGTCGTTTTCAGGAGCGGCAGAAACATACTGCTTTGGACAAAGACCAAAAGCCC
>JALHSR010000136.1 GCA_022865315.1 Methanotrichaceae archaeon
CACCCTCGACCTCCAATCGGTTCTCAGTGCAAGTGTATATTCGCAGTTATCTTCGCTTTCGGTTGGGTCAAAGTTAAGAAAATAATGAATGAAAAGGACCATTTTATTATCGAATGCAATCATTACCAAAGATCCGTTATCTTCTAGCTTTTTGGCTGATATATCTTCGATATTCCAGCCAAAGAGTTTTTTGGCTTCCTCTTTAGTGATTTCGTGAGATCCAAGCTCCCCAACTTTCTCTAGTAGATCACCCATTGTTTCCATTCATGCTCCCTCTCAGTTAGATCTGCATAAATATTGTGCTGGTTCAGAGTAATACCAAAGTTGTCGTTCCAATAACCAAAGCTGACGCCAGACCAATAACCTCCAATGCGCGTTGGATGTCTGAGGTCTGAGGTTCCTTTCCTTCCTCGAGCAATACATAATAACCTGGCTTCTCCAGACGCACATTTAAAGAACCAGAACAAGCGGACATGGGCCAACCAGAATTGGGGCTTGGAGTCGCTTTGTGATATCTCAAAGCGGTCGAGATGGCATCTTTGGCCCTTTTGGGATTTGCTAAAGCTATGAAGAAAATGCTTAGCCTAGCCGGGAGAAAGTTGGCTAGGTCGTCCATTTTGGCAGGTGCGAATCCTAATTCTTTTAAACCTTTGTCTTTATATCCCAGCATGCTATCCATTGTGCTGACGGCTTTAAAACCCAGAGCTGCCTGCAATCCTAAGTCGAAGGGCTCGAAGAGCAGGAAAAAAAACATTGGTGAAATCAAGGTATCTACATAATTCTCCGATAAGGATTCAATGACTGCTGAAGCTGCCTGGGACTTGGTTAGGCCAGCAGTATCACGACTAACTAGCGCCGGTAGCATCTCCTTGGCCTTGGAAAGATTTTGGTCTATCCTTTTTCCTATATTATATGATGTTTCGAGCAGGCCTCTAAGAGCAAAAGTGGATTTTAAGAGGTATGCAGCAATCAAGGTTCCCAAGAAAGGAATATAGCCAGCGATCCAAACCAAAATGCTCCCGGCAAGAATAGTGGTTCCAGTTACCGTTATGGCCAGCATAAATCCATGCCCGCGTGTTTGTGGAGACTGCTTATGCAAGAAAGAGATTAGCTTGCCAATCCATACCACAGGATGAATCTTGGCAGGTGGTTCCCCGGTCACTAGATCGAGTGCTATTGCAAGAAGAAAGACTTCCAGGCTTAACGCCATCTCTGTACCTTTCTCCATGCCATAGATAGATTTTCGTCTATCATTAGCGATCTCATGACCTTATCTACTACAACATGGCGATGAATTACCTTACAGTCCTGACATGACCAAGCCTCTTCATCCATTCGACCGTTAGTCCTCTCATCCATACAAGGATAAAAGGGGCAGAAACAAAATGAACAATCTTGATCAGGAAAATGACACGGATACCTTTCGCAGTTTAACCTTTGCATTTCAATGCGCTCTTCAAGGCAGCTATCAGCATTAGGTTCTCTTCTCTATTTCTAACAGCTACTCTTATGTACCTCTTGTCTAGGTCGAATGATTGGCAATCCCGAACTAATACTCCTAATCTTGACATGTTTTCAGTAAGTTCATCAGAAGCTATGCCTAATGGCTCTAAATCAACCAAAATAAAATTGACTTTAGTGGGGAGTGGTTTAAGCTCTAATCTCCGAAGCGATTCTGTAAGCCAAATCGATTCTTTTCTTATCAATTCTCTGGATCTATCGAGGAAATCGGTTTGGCTCAGCAGATAAGGTGCTGCGGCTGCAGACAGGGAGCTGATTGACCAAGGTATTCTTGATTTATTCATTATTTCAGCTAACTTCCAGTTTGTGACTCCGAAGCCTAGCCTGAGTCCAGGCACGCCAAAGGATTTTGTCAAGGATCGCATGATAATCAGATAATCAAGCTCAACAGCCAACAGGACGACGCTTTGCTCATGATCAGAAAGTTCTATAAACGCCTCGTCTACAAGCAGAAATGTCTCGCATTGTTCGCACCGTTTGGCCAATTCTGTTACATCTTCTTTAGATAATAAATATCCTGTAGGATTATTTGGATTGCAGAGAAAAAATGCTTTGGCATTATCAAGCTCATGATCACTTACAATTGGTAATCCATTATGCAATTTCACTTTACAGATTTTGGCTTCAAATAATCTCGATTGGTTTTCATATTCCCCAAAAGTTGGCTGAGGGATTAAAGCTAAGTCACCTTTCTCCAAAGTCATTTCCGCAAATAGCCTGATGATCTCGGACGAGCCATTTCCAGGAACAATATTTTCTGGGCCAACTCCAACAAACTGCGCTGCAGCCTGTTTGAACTCTATATACCTATTATCTGGATAGTAGCCTATGTCATCGAGCTCCCTGATGACGATATCTTTCAAAGGAGGGGCGCCGAGAGGATTAATGTTAGCGCTGAAATCAAGAGGGTAGTCTTTTCGTTTCTGGGACGCTTCTCTGAATCTTCCTCCATGGTAACACTCTCTAGCGCGGGCAAAGCTTATTCGAATGTTGTTCAACATGGGTTCTATGGGCTTCTGCGTATTTACATTTGAAGCTGGCGGGCTGGCATTTTAGATTTAATAGTCTTGATTGCATTAGCGCAAGGATCATGATTCGCATCTATTATAGATGTATTTTAAAAAAAATATCAAAGTCATATTTATGCCGTATCCGAAAGTGTTTTATGTACACTCAACGAACCCAGAACCGTAAATCAAAGTAAGAGGAGGCCAAGAACCCGATGGTAACGACCAAAGGCAGTTTCGCTGTTGAGGACATGAAAAATGTCCAGATTAACATAGGAGCTGTCGTTAAGGAGGAAGAAGAATGGGACCAGCCCATGGGGCCGTATCCTAAGCCTAATGTGGCCACGCTCCGTGACTGGGACTTCAAGCTAGCGAACCGATATAAGATCTTTTATGCGCCAGCTGATGACACTTGCACGTTATGTACATATGGCCCCTGTGACCTGACGGGAAACAAGAAAGGTGCTTGTGGTCTGGATATGGCAGGGTATTGCGGCAAGATCGTCCTCATAGCTTGTCTTATGGGATGTTGCGCTCACGCCGCACACGGCAGACATCTATATCATTGGTGTTTGGACCGGTTCGGTGACATGAAATTCGACATGGGAGACGAGATTCTAGTAGACTCACCTCTATATCAGACCATAATGGGAACTAAGCCAAAAACGCTGAAAGAGTTCGGAGATGGGCTAAGTTATGTTGAAGAGCAAGTTGTGCAGCTTATGGCAGCAACGCATACAGGCCAGGAGGGTTATTATGGTGACTTTGAATCCAAAGCCTTGCACGCTGGCATGCTTGATCTATTGGGTATGGAGATCTGCGATATGCTGCAAATCGTGGCTTACGACATGCCGCGTGGTGCAGCTGATGCCCCTCTGATCGAGATTGGAATGGGTACCCTCGACCAGAATAAAGGCGTTCTCATCGCGTATGGCCACAACTTGGCAGCTGGTGCAGAGGCCATGATATATGCTGAAGCCAACAATTTGTGGGACAAAGTGGATATTGGCGGAGTTTGCTGCACGGCGCATGACTTGAATAGAATCGGATTGGCCGCAGGAAATCCAAGCATACCTAAGAACATTGGAATGAAGCCCAAGGTGGCTGGAGCTATGGGCTGGTGGAGAAAGATGGTCCGATCTGGGGTTATGGATTGCGTGATGGTGGACGAACAGTGTGTATTCTGTGACGTCCTCGAGGATACCCAGAAACGCAAGATCCCTCTTATTGCCACTACTGACAAAATCATGCTGGGGTTGCCCGACCGGACCAATGATCCTGTAGATCAGATTGTGGACGACCTAGTGAATTTTAAAATGCCAGGCGTAGCCGTTCTCGATCCTAAAAAAGCTGGTGAAGTGGGCATCCGCACTGCAATCGCCGTGAAGCCCAAGAGGTCTGAGGCCAAGGCGCAGAACTTGATTACTGATACACAATTCAAGGAGTATCTCGAGAAGTGCACGGGATGTAACCAATGTGTCTTCGTATGCCCGCCGCATACGAATATAGGCGATCTCATTCAAGAGGCCGTGAAGGGTAACTTGGAGCCGTTCTCCGCCTTATATGAAACCTGCGTTGGTTGTGCCCGTTGTGAGGAAGTCTGCCCACAAGGCATACCTATAATGGATCTATACGAATATGCTAATCGGGATTATATAAAGGGCCAGAAGTTCAAGATGAGGTCTGGACGTGGACCTGCTCGCGATACTGAGATCAGGGCCGTAGGAGCGCCCATAGTGCTAGGCACCATTCCTGGTGTCATCGCCCTCGTCGGCTGCAGCAACTACCCAAAGGGCACCAAAGAAGCTTATGATATGGCTAAAGAATTTGCAGATAGGGGCTATATTGTTGTAACTTCGGGATGCATGGCGATGGATATGTCACTGTATACAAATGAAGAGGGCAAAACGATATGGGAACAGTTCGGGGGAGCTTTCGACGGAAGAAACGTTTGTAATGTTGGTTCCTGTGTAGCTAATGCCAATATTGCCGATGCTGCTATCAAAGTCGCAACCATATTCGCCCATAGGAATCATAGGGCTAACTTTGATGATATTGCCGATTACATTCTTAGCAAGGTGGGTGCCTGTGGCGTAGCCTGGGGACCATATTCCCAGAAAGCCGCTTCCATTGCTACGGGATGCAATAGACTTGGAATACCTGTGGTTGTTTCGCCGCATTCTGTCATGTATCGAAGGTCCTTCATGGGCAGGATGGATAAACCTGAAGACTGGATGGTAATTGACGCCAGAGATGGCAAGATGCAGCAAATTGAGCCTGCTCCCGAGGCTATGCTATACATCGCTGAGACCAAGGAAGAGGCCATGCTCGAAATGGCTAAGCTCTGCTTAAGGCCTTCCGATAACAGCATGGGCAGATCGATCAAGTTGAACCACTATTGCGATATATCCATAAAGTACTGCGGAAAGCTGCCAGATGACTGGCATATATTTGTCAGAGATGCGAAGGATCTTCCCATCACTTATAAAGATAAAATGATGAAGGAGCTGGAAGAGAAACACGGCTGGAAGATCGACTGGAAGAACAAGAAGATTACTGAAGGACCGCTAAGACCAGCGGATGTTAGCTTCGATCCGACGAATATTCCTAGGAAGATAAGGGCTAAGAAGTGAGGGAAGGAGGAGATAAGAGATGGCAGGAGAGGTAAAGAAGGGAATCGACACAACAAAGAATGCTATCCCCTTTGAGATGGCCCAGATCCCTGGGCCAGAGATGGCTAAGACCTATATGCCCAAGGTCATTGGCGCCATAATCAAAAAGGCCAAAAGGCCATTGTTAGTAGTAGGGGCAGAGCTTTTCGATGACCCAGTCATGTTCGACAAGATCATTGAGATCGGCAAGACAGGGATTCCGATCGCTGCTACAGCACATTCTGTAAAGGGCTTCGTAGATAGAGGCTATTTGGATAACGTATATCAGATAGGCCTGCATCCGCTTACAGCTCATCTCCGATTTGATGATTGGATTGGGCTTGATGGAAAGGGCAATTATGATGCCGTTATTTTCATGGGTATCTTCTACAAGTTCGCAAACGCCATGTTTTCTACATTAAAACACTTCAATAGGAATATCAAGCGTGTTTCTATTGATAGGTATTACCATGTCAATGCGGACATGACATTTGGAAATATGGCTTTCATCCCGGATGACTATCATGCAGCCGTGGATGAAGTAATTGAAGCGCTGAAGAAATGAAGTTCATCTCATTTGGAAGAGGTGTAAGAATTGGCAGATGAAGTAAAGTTGGACATTTCCCCCATGTACGAAGGGGAACGCATCAGGAAAGAAGATCTGTGGATTGAGATGGGTGGTCCGAAGACAGACGGATTCGAGCTGAGTTTGTCTGCACCCATGGACGAGATTCAAGACGGAAAGGTCACCGTCATAGGGCCGGAGCCTTCAGAGATTAAACCAGGTTCTACAATAGCCTTTGGCATGATCTTCAAAGCGGGTGGCGATAAGATTGAAAAGGACTTAGAGTCCATTATTGAGCGGCGAAACCACGCTCTGCTCTCCTACGTGAGTGGTCTCATGCACCTTAACCAGAGGTACGACATCTGGATGAGGATGGGCAATAACCTGCAAAAGAAGGGTGTCACAAAGTGGGAGCAAATTTTCAAGCCAATAATTGAACTCTACAAAGCCGAGATGCCCTTCATTGAGAAGCTGGAAGTTACCATTATCACGGATCCGGCCAAAGTGAAGGAGGAGCTGGCCAAAGCTTTGGATATCTACATAACGAGGGACGCGAGGGCCAAGGGACTGCACGATGAGGAAGTCGATGTCTTCTATGGTTGCACTTTATGCCAAGCCTTCGCCCCCACAAGTGCTTGTGTGGTTTCTCCAGACAGGCCGTCTCTATGTGGAGCAATTACTTGGTTTGATGGTCGCGCTGCAGCCAAAGTAGATCCGGAAGGGCCCCAGTTTGCCATAACCAAGGGTGAAGCGACGGACCTAGTCACAGGCGAATATGTTTCCATCAACGAGATGGCTGAGAAGCGTTCGGGTGGCGAGTATAACGTCATGAAGCTCTACACGTTTTTCGATGCTCCTCATACATCATGCGGATGCTTCGAGACCATCGGCTTCTATATGCCTGAAGTTGACGGAATAGGTATTGCTGATAGGGATTTCAAGGGACCTGCTCCTAATGGAATACCTTTCTCTACCATGGCGGGCCAGACCGGCGGCGGTAAGCAGATAGTCGGCTTCTTGGGCATGGGCGTTCTATACTACTTCTCGCCCAAGTTCCTGCAGGCCGATGGTGGTTGGAATAGAATCGTCTGGATGTCCAAAGCACTCAAAGAGAGGGTAAAAGCCGGCATTCCCGAGGAGATGTATCCGAAGATTGCAACAGAGGATGATGCCAAGGATATCGACTCGCTCAAGAAGTTCCTCCTCAAGGTGAATCATCCGGTCGTCAATGGTGTGGTTAGGCCGGTGGACGGCCAAAAAGTTACTGAGGGCTGGAAGCTGGAAGAGGTCACAGACGATATCAAGGAAAAGGTCATTGCTTTCATCGAGGAGAGCGGCGGAGATATTGACGTAGCTGCCGTAAATGAGAAACTCGGGTTAACCGAGGGCCAGTTCATGCAAGTTATCGAGGTCTTGCAGGACGAGGGCGTTCTCGAGTAGAAAAGGAGGGAGATTGAATGGCTGGGAAGATTCAGCTTAAGCTGAAGAAGAAGGAACCTGCAGCAGCGGCTCCTGCGGCCGCACCAGTTGCAGGTGCAGCCGCACCCAGCTTTACCATGCCCGCGGGATCCGCTGGCGGCGTGAAGCTGGTGCTGAAAGACGCCAAGATAACCATAGACAAAGTGGTACTCGCTAAGTAGAGGCCGCCTTTATCTCCTATTTTTTGGAGATGCGGATCTATTTCGGGCATCACTATATTAATTTACTGTGAGGAATATATTATGGCTGGAAAGATACAGCTCAAGCTAAAGAAAAAAGAAGCTACTCCAGCAGCAGCGCCTGCTTCAGGTGCGGCTCCGGCCGCAGCACCGGCCTTCGCTATGCCTTCGGCTTCGGCAGGCGGCATAGTGCTCGAACTTAAAGGAGCTAGCATTCACATATCTGAGGTTATTATCAAGAAAAAGTGAATGGAAGGCTATAACCTTGGGGAAGATAATAGCGATAACCGGAAAGGGCGGGACTGGCAAGACAGCAGTTACCGCATTGTTGATCAGAAACCTTGTTAAGGACTCAGGCAAAAAATATAATATACTAGCTATCGATGCAGATCCTGATGCCAATTTGGCAGATGCTTTAGGCGTTAAGGTGGACAAGACCATAGGCGATATGCGAGAGTTTATGCAACAGGCTAGATATACAACGTCGCCCGATACAGATAAACAAGCGCTTTTCGAATCCAAACTCTTTGAGATTCTGATGGAGGAAGAAGGATACGATCTCCTAGTGATGGGCAAACCAGAGGGATCAGGATGTTACTGTTTTGTCAACAACCTCCTTCGAGGTATCATGGATAAAACTGTAACCAACTATGATCTTGTTATTATAGATACGCCTGCAGGCCTGGAGCATTTTAGCAGAAAAACTGTGCCTGATTTGGATGTTCTGATTGTGGTCACGGACGAATCTAGACGGGGACTAACAACAGGAGAACGTATTCGTGATCTGGCAAAAGAGATTGAGCTGAAATATAAGGAACTGTACGTTATAGTTAACAAGGTTACTCTAGATAGAAAGAATGTAATTCTGGGAGTTGCTAAGAGTTTAGGCCTCGAGGTTATAGCAACTATTCCCTATGATGAAAAGTTAGCTAAGTTTGACTTAGTGGGAGATCCATTGATGGGCCTTCCCGAGGATTCCCTTGCTATCCAAGAGATAGAGCAGGTGGCCAAAGGAATAGGCCTATGAGGGTGATTTGAATGACAGAGAAAATTACTCTTTCTGACCTTAACAAGACGCTATCCGAGATGAATGTACAAACCCTCGAGGGAGTTAAGATCGAGGGCGATGTTGAGATAGAGATAGATGCAGGTGCTGGCGGTATCGGGCCTCTTTTTGCTTATTATTTTGGCCAGGAGGCGGCCAAGATTGCCATGCAGTTAATCAATTTTGCCAAGGCGGTTGGCTATCCGGTAGAAACCCTGCTCCAGCCAGTGGCTTTAGCACAGGCCGTGGCAGCTCCGCCCAAAGAGCTGGCTGGGGCGGCTGCAGCAGTAGCTGCGGCGGTGCCGGCATGGAAGGTGGCAGGTGCCATCTCTACAGCTAAGTTTGCTGTTGGAACTGATAAGACATGGAAGACACCTATCCAGGAGGTCACCATAGGAGCAACTGCAGCAGAGGGTGGGAGTAGAGGCAGCGTAGTGAAGCTAGGTGGCGAGAAGGCCATGGCATTCTTCCCCGATTCGCTCATGCCCCATGCGCCCAAGATCACTATGGACGTTTTCGATATGCCTATTGGAATGGCTAAGGCTGTCAAAATGCATTACGAGGACGTCATTAATGATCCGGCAGAATGGGCTAAGAAAGCCGTCAATAAATTTGGAGCTGATTTGGTTACGGTCCACTTGATTAGCACTGATCCACTGGTAAAGGATACACCGGCCAATGAAGCTGTCAAAGTAGTAGAAGATGTATTGCAGGCAGTCAAGGTTCCCATTTGTATTGGAGGTTCGGGGAACCCTGAAAAAGATCCTATCGTTCTCAGCAAAGCAGCTGAAGCAGCCCAGGGCGAACGAGTCTTGATCGCTTCGGCCAACTTGAATATGGATTGGGAGAAAATCGGCAAAGCCTGCAAAGATAATGGACATGTGTGTCTATCATGGACACAGCTGGAGATTAACTCGCAGAAAGAGCTCAATAGGAAGCTCATGAAAGTGGTCGGGTTGCCAAGGGAGTCTATAGTAATGGATCCAACAACGGCTGCGTTAGCTTATGGTCTGGACTTTGCTTATACTAATATGGAAAGAATAAGGCTTGGCGCTCTCAGGGGCGACGATGAGCTGACTTTCCCAATGTCCTCAGGTACAACAAATGCTTGGGGCGTTAGGGAAGCTTGGATGGTTCGTTCACCTAACAAGCAGGATTCCGATTGGGGTGACCGTATGCTAAGAGGCCCGGTCTGGGAGATTTTGACCGGATTCACCTTAGCCATGGCCGGCGTAGACATATTCATGATGATGCATCCGCTTGCCGTAGCTTATGTGCATGAGATTACTCAGTCGTTGATGGGACTCATCGATGCTAAGACACCGGATACGAGCAGCTGGATCAAGATGGGAGTGTGAGTATCCATGAAGGAATCAAGTCCGCTTAACCTTTACAAGCAACTTCCTCAAACAAACTGTCAGAAATGCGGCGAGCAGACATGTATGGCTTTTGCTTCTGGTCTAATTGACAGAAGCAAAAAGGTAGAGGAATGCCCGCCTCTTGTAGAGGAAACGAAATATGCCAAGAAATTGGAGACCCTCAGACAGATTATAGCGCCGGAGTTAAAGCTTGTTTATGTGGGCACGGGTGAGAAGCAGATCAAAGTGGGTGGGGAAGATATCATGTACCGCCATCAAATGACCTTCTTCAATAAACCGCCCTTTGCCTATGACGTTACCGATGCCATGGACGAGGCAAAATTGGTAGAGCGCGTCAAGAAGATCTCCAGTTGGCAGAAGTTTTATATTGGCAATTGGGAACGCGTGGAGATGATTGCGGTCAGATCAGTAACTGACGACCCTGCAAAATTTGCGGCTTGCGTCAAAAAGGTTATGGAGAACACCAATTATCCGCTTATTCTCTGTTCCTTTAATCCTGCCGTGCTCAAAGCAGGATTGGAAGTTGCATCTAAATCAAGACCTCTGATCTATGCTGCAACAAAGGACAATTGGAAAGAGGTAGCTCAGCTAGTTCATGACTACGATGTTCCGGTTACTTTGAGTGTTCCCTTTGACCTTGATGGCCTGAAATCGCTTGCTGTGACATTTGCCTCCATGGGGATTACAGATCTTGTACTTGATCCCGGCACCGCCCCCAACGGAAAGATGCTGCAGCAGTCTCTTAATAACTTCATCAACCTGAGGAGGGCTGCCGTATCGGAAGCCCAGAGGGACATCGCTTACCCAGTTATGGCTCTCCCAATAAATGCGTGGATGACCACAGATGATCCTATAAGGGCTGCCTATTGGGAATCTGTGCTTACAGCAGCGTTTGTCATCCGAGGCGGCGCCATAATGATCAAGCACTCCATTGAGCCTCATTCGGTTATGCCGGACATGCACTTGAGGTTCAACATTTATACCGATCCCAGAAAACCGGTCCAAGTTAAACCAGGTATGTATAAAGTTGGCAATCCCTCACCAGAATCGCCAGTTTTTGTGACCACAAATTTTGCTTTGACGTACTACACAGTAGAATCGGATATTGCTTCTAACGCCATCGATGCCTACATTCTATGTATCAATACTGACGGAATAGGGGTACAAGCTTCTGTGGCGGGTGGTCAACTCACGCCAACCAAAATCAAGGACTCAATTGCCGAGACGGATTTCAAGTTCGAGAACCAGAAGTATCCGGCCGTAGTTTTGCCAGGCATGGCTGCCAGGTTCTCTGGAGAGCTCGAAGACCTCTTCGGAGGTAAGGTCAAAATAATGGTCGG
>JALHSR010000137.1 GCA_022865315.1 Methanotrichaceae archaeon
ACGTATCCGGTCGAAGTATGTATTCCACAAAGCACACATGCAGTTTCATATGGTATGTTGCAGTTGCCAAAGGCATTGAGAAAGATGAGCTTGATCTTGATATCGTTATCACTCTCTACTGCTAAGCTCTCCTCCAGTTCCCCAGCCCGCTCTACTCTGATGATATTCCCCTTCATATGGATATATTAAGCAACGCATTATTTTATGTATTTCGGTGAACTATAAACTATTTTTTAACTAAGACTTTGATTTTCGGATCTTATATGCGAGTCTCAGGGAGCCTAAATTTATTTTAAACTGGTCTCAATATATCCACGAGTTCCAGCCGTTCTGATCCACCGTCGGCCTCAATCAAATTTGGTTCAAGTGGTGTCCATTCCTCAATCACCAAGCATTTGTCGAATAAACCATAAGGTACTGTTACAGATTCATTGAGGCTGATTACTTGAGCCATATCCTCGGCTTCGCCCTCATAATACTCTTGGCGATAAGTATCCCCGATCTGCGGATTGGCCTCCATCACTAATCCTGGCTCGGCACTGTCTACTCCAGCTTCCCAGGAGCCATCTGTGCTGACTACTTTACCATTCTCGTATTCTTTGGAATCCTCGCCGAAGTACCAGACGCTTCCATGCTCATCCTGAGCATACCAATCGAAGGTTTCCTCTGCCAAATTCCATTGAGCATGACGATATCTCGAACGACAACGCATCTTACGCCAAGTATCATTTTCGTTTCGTTGGTAATGTGGACTTCATTGCGCTCCAATCCTTCTTCCGTCGCTCCTTCGTAGATGAACTACATGCCAGGTTTTAATGGGAAATACTTGTTATCGATTATCCCGACAAAGTTGGCAGGATCGATATGCGGCTTATATTTTTCTTCTATCGTTTTTGTTGGAGTCGAGGCTAAGAGGCAATCGATTGGAAAAAGGCAGATCAGAAAGGCAAATAATATCAAAGCGATAATTTTCATAACCATCCGCTCTTTCGAAAATGTTAATCTCTGAAAATATATAAGCTCACTAGAGATCACCACTTGGATTGGACTCTTACAGACTGCAATTTGAACAATGATGATTACATCACAAGGAATCCCCTCCGCTCAACCTAGACTAGATCACGAAAATGCCTCCAGCGTCCTTTTATCCTTCATCTTCTGTCAGAGCTTGGGCGAGTCTGGGGGGTCTTCCTCAAAGTAGAAAACATAATCAGCCAAGTTTAGCCAAGTCATCCCATTAATATTGTTGTTCACACTTTGTGCCATAATTCACAATTTGTGTCATAGAATTTTTATTTTAGTTACTTCGTAGTAATTCTATATGGCAAAAACCGATGTTATCGCAGAACCTGGAAAGCAAGAGATCATTATCACTCGCATCTTCGATGCCCCAAGAAAGCTCGTGTTCAAGACATTCATTGACCCAAAGCACTTAATCAAGTGGCTTGGCCCACGAAGATTATAAAAGATCCTTCCACTTATCTAATCTCAATGGCTTCCGATGGGCAGACCTCAACACATTTTCCGCACTCTGTGCATTTCTTTGGATCAACTTTAGCTATTTCTTCTTCATCAAGGATGATGGCCTCTTCGGGGCATTCTTCAACGCACGTTCCGCAGCTTACGCACTCCTCTCTTTTGACCTCTGCTGGCATAACAACCTCTTTCCATTTGCTTTTAGCAGATTGGCCAGTTAGCAGAGGTGTTATATACCATTTGTCGTTCCGGCGAATTCGGATTTTGTAATGCTTCAGTTATTGATCTGAGATTATCGTCTTGGTCAAAAAGAAAATTTTCATTTAGCTGCTTATGACTCCTTCTTTTCGACATCTAGAATAACATGGCTCATTGTTGATGCAAATTTCAAATTTACAGATTTCTGAAAGAGGTCGTCATTTCTATCAAAAGAAAGTAGATACTAGTCCAAGAATCATGACAAATGATATACGAATCGAAAGAGATACACGGGATATAGAAAAAAAATGGAGCATGCTAACATGGAAAGAGTGAAAGGCAAAGTTGCTATTGTTACTGGATCGACCTATGGCATAGGTGAAGCGATAGCCAAAGTTCTCGCAAAGGAAGGCGCGATCGCAATCGTCACTGGCAGAACAGAAAAGGAGGGCTTGAGGGTCATTGAAGAGATTAAGGTTAGTGGGGGAGAGGCCGAGTACTACTCGCTAGACGTAACAGATGAAATGAGGGTAAAGACCGTGGCTAGTGCTGTTTATGACAAGCATGGCAAGATAGATATTCTTGTTAACAATGCGGGAATCGCTGGGCCTAATAAACCCACTCACGAATACACTCGTGAAGAATGGGAGCAGGTCTTCGATGTAAATGTTACCGGCGCATTCTTGTGTACCAAGCATGTTGTTCCTTATATGCAGAAGCAAAAGAGCGGCAACATCATCTACATCTCATCCATCTATGGAATTGTGGGTGCACCCGATGTTCCCGCTTACCACGCAACCAAAGCTGCTAATAGGGTCATGGCCAAGATAGATGCGCTTCTTTATGCCAGGGATAATATCCGGGTCAACTCGGTACATCCTGGATTCATCTTAACACCTATGGTTGAGAACTTCCTCAAAGAGCAATCTGCAAAGTCTGGGATTAGCATTGAAGAGCTAAAAAAAGGTCTGGATACCATGCATCCCATAGGTCATATCGGCGAGCCTCAGGACATCGCCTATGGAGTCCTTTATTTGGTATCGGATGAAGCCAAGTTCGTTACCGGCAGCGAGCTAATCATAGATGGAGGATATACTACGACCTGATTAGTTTACCCTGTAATAGGCAAGTCAAATTGAAACCAAAGAAATCTGATATAGATGTCTCAAGAGACATGGATCACACTGACTGGACAGTCCTCGCACGCTTGCGTTATGCAATCACCCATATCATCTGGTGCTTCACCTTCTCCGACTTCTCCTGTCCTATAGCTTTCTATGATCTGGCTGAGGTTATCTTCAGGATTCTCTTCAAAAAACTCAGGACAATCTTGCCAGCATGAACCGCAGCTTGTGCACCCATCACGGTCTATTACCACTTTTATCATGATTCACCTTCCTTATGCGGATTCACAAAGGCATCGACTTGTGGAAAAGTTTGTTTTGGAATTTTATCAAAAAAATAATTATTTAATCTGAACCTTCATCATTTTCTCTTCAGGTTTCGGTTCTTTCTTCGGTATCTTGAGCTGAAGGACTCCATTTTCCATTGTTCCCTCCACTTTGGATGGATCTACCTCTTCAGGAAAGTTGACTATCCTCTCACACGAAGCATAGAATCGTTCCCTATGCAGATAATTTTCAGATTTCTCCTCTTCTTCTGATTTCTTTTCTGCCTTAAACACCAGCAGGTCTTTATTTACTTCGATATTTACATCGTCTTTGTTGAATCCAGGGAGTTCGGTCTTGATAACATATTGATTGCCCTCATCGATAAAATCGACTAAGGGTGCTCGAATTGGGATGCCGAATGTTCTTGGAAGATATGTTCTCATGGGCAAGAACGGAGCCATTAGATCGTCAAATGAACGTCTGAAATCGTCGAATATCGTATCGAATCCTCTAAACCGCTCGATTTCTCTTTCCGGTCGTTTTACTATAGCACGCTCTCTCTTTGTAGG
Source organism: Methanotrichaceae archaeon (assembly GCA_022865315.1). Classification (GTDB taxonomy): domain Archaea; phylum Halobacteriota; class Methanosarcinia; order Methanotrichales; family Methanotrichaceae; genus JALHSR01. The sequence continues at coordinate 3,635 of JALHSR010000137.1, forward strand.
AGGTTCAACAGTCTCTTTCTTTTTTGAAATTGCCATACTATTCGCCTTCCTTAACCGTTAATAATTAGCTTTTAAGTATTTCAATATTGCTTTTGCATAAAATATTGATTTCGATTATAATCAGGCAATTGAACTAATGAAGAAACGTAACGAACATGGTTTTCTAAGTAGTTGATAAACAATGAGTTCGAAAGATGCAGCCATGTAGTGTTGAAATTCAGCTTAAATCCCCCGAAAGCTGCCTCTCCATTACAATTCTGGTTCATTAGGCTTTTCTTTATTGAAACACGGCAAAAGCCTTATTAATTATGAATAACAATGATAGTTATGTAGACGATTCAGTTTGCTTAATTAGGTGAGTTTATGGCAGATATAATTTTATCACCATAATGTGTGCACATTTAGCGACGAAAATCTAGAGACTTTGAACATTCAGATCGAACTCCCTGGTGTGGATAAAAAGGATGTAGATCTGCGTTTCTTTGAGGATGGATTTTATCTGGAGGCAAAGAAAGAAGGCACCAAATATAGAGGAACGTATTCTCTAATGTGCCCCGTTCAGCCAGAAAAGGCTATAGCACAATATTCCAACGGCATGCTTACGGTCAATGTTCCCTACAAAGAACCTCTTCAGGAAGGCGTAAAGGTGAAGATCGAGTAGACATTCAGCCGAAAAATCGTTTTAAGCGGAAAAATGTCGAATTTTGAGCAGTTGCACCACACAAGAATAGGTGAAAAATTATGAAAGTTGCAGATAGAATGACCACCAATATAGTTACTTTGAATGCTACCGCGACAGCAACCGAAGCTGCCAAAAAGATGCAGTCGGAGAAAGTGGGAACGGTGCTGGTTTTAGAAGGTGGTTCGCTCAAGGGACTTGTTACCGATAGACAAATAGTAACCAAAGTCGTAGCCGCTGGAAAAGACCCAGCTCGTGTCACTGTAAACGAATTCATGACCAAAGATCCAGTGACCATCAGTCCAGGGAAGGATATACACGAAGCTGGACGAATCATGGGAGATCAGGGATACAGAAGAATTCCAGTTGTAGATGGCGGAAAACTGTTGGGAATTATCTCAATAGCTGATATTGCTGAACATGCCATGAGCTGCAAAACGTGTGTACAGGACATCCTGCGAGAAATCAAAAAAGGCGAGAGATAGCTTCCATTCCTGAGCTGGGCTGGCAAATTGAATTAATTGGCCTACTTATTCGACAAAAACAAATACAGTTGGAGCTGGGAACTAACACAGCCCCAAAGCTTTTAAGAGCTTTACAAAATCTGCCTTCGAACTTTCGACAAATACTCCCCGTTGACCTGCGATAATAACAGTCCACTCGCCTCCGCTATACATCCAACTGTGCTGTGGCACCCAATTCATTTTGTAGAGCTGTGTATATGCACTGGCTAGGGCTTCGAACATCGTGTTGACGGTTCCGCAGAACTTGGCAGTCATCTGGGCCATCTCTTTGGGCATATCAATCTTGTCCTTATATTCAACAAGCTTTCCTTCAGGGCTGAACATCCCTGCGGCAACTACGCCATCCAATTTTAATAGTTCGTTTAACGATAGATTGCATTCGGCTTTATGCATAGCTTTACCACCATAAATAATAATAATGATTGCCTATCCTACTTGAAATTTTGCTTATTCTCCCATATAGAAGAGATTTTTGATAGGAATATGTTTGCTGCGTCCTTATCCGATGATTTTCTGGAGTTCTTTCAAGAAATCCAGCTTGGCCTGCACCATCTTCATCTTCAAATCCAATTTCGCCTTTATGAACGCTTTCTTCTTATCTTCGCTTAGGTGCTCCCAACAGCCCATCATGCCTTCC
>JALHSR010000138.1 GCA_022865315.1 Methanotrichaceae archaeon
AGGATACTGCTTTTAGCAGACGAATGGCGGGATGAGGAGGAGATTGCTGGAGCACTAAAAGTTAGCAAATCAACAGCAAACAGGATAAGGAAGAGATACTGCGAGGGTGGTCTGGAATTTGCATTGCATGAGAAAGCTCGCGGTGGAGCTCCTTCAAAGATAGATGGAAGGATAGAAGCACAATTGACCCTTTTTGCCTGTTCTGAGCCGCCCGAGGGTAGATCAAAATGGACGCTTAGGCTCCTGGCAGATAAGCTTGTGGAGATGGAGGTTGTGGAGTCCATCTCCCACATGAGCGTGCAAAGGCTATTGAAAAAAATGAAATTAAGCCTTGGCTAAAGACTCGCTGGTGTATAGGAAAGATGACGAGCGATTTCATTTGGCACATGGAGGATGTGTTGAATCTTTAGGAACAACTTTATAATCCGAAACGCCCGGTTATCTGTTTTGACGAGAGACCATGCCAGTTGATTGGCGATGCGATTATTCCGATTCCTATAAAACCTGGAAGTCCAAAGAAAGAACATTATGAATACGTCCGCAATGGTACATGCTGCATCTTTATGGCCTTTGAGCCTCGCGCAGGTAAGAGGTTGATTTGTGTTAATAAACGCCGGACGAAGGTTGATTATGCGAATTTTATGAAGATGCTTGCTGATCATTATCCAGATGCATAGACCATTCTGTTGGTCCAGGATAACCTCAACACTCACACGGCCGGTTCATTTTATGAAGCTCTACCTCCTGATGATGCTTTCGAGCTCGCAAAGATGTTTGAATACCATTATACTCCCAAGAAGGGCAGTTGGCTTAATATGGCTGAGATAGAACTCTCCGCACTTTCAAAGCAATGCTTGGATCGCAGGATTGCAGATATGAATAAGCTAGCCGATGAGGTTAGTGTTTGGGAGCAAGAAAGGAATGCAATCGGGGCAACAGTACGATGGAGATTCAATAAAAATGATGCTCGAGTAAAACTTCAGAGGCATTACTTTAATTTGCAAAATTAATGTTCACTAGCATCAATTTGAGCTAAATCCTTAGTATGCTGCTGCCTGGAACAAAAAAGGCATTGCTCTCTTTAATCAAAGCAAGGATGCCGAGGCTATAACATCCCAGCGGCCATAGAGATCACTTTGTAGCCAGGTTCAACCGCAACAACCCCTGACCTATAGAGATTTAAGGTTCTATTAGTCTCATTAGCAATTATTTCAGGCTTAATGAGCCGGTTCAATCGTTGATTCAACGGAATTCTTTTCAATTATCACCAGCCAAAGTAATATGTAACTGAGATAGTCGCTATAGCCAATATTCCCAGAGCCGACCCGGTTTTTAGCATATTCTTGTTCAAATATTTCGCCCATGCTATTCCAATTATTACGAACATAAGAATCGCTATTAAATGCGACCAAAAAAGTGCCGATTGGGAGTCTGTTACGACATATAAAGGAATTATCACTGGGAAAACGGTGATAAAGTCCATCAAAAAAATTGCCAAGAACATCTTAAGATCATCTCTTGAGGCGCCATATTCGCCGATCTTCTCAGGCTTTCCTGCCTGAATCATGTCCACGACCCTGGATTGATCTTCTTCGCTTAAGGTTCTAAGAATGGTTCCCTGAAGGATTTCGGCTACATCTTCCCTCTGTTCTTGATTATTCTCATCTTTTCTCAGGGAGTTCACCAATCGGTCTTCTTCGGCCTCATCCACCAGACCGCCATAAACAGAGGTCGCTCCATCAATTATTCCCCAGGTAATATTTACACCCAATGAAACGATGAGCAAAGCGAATCCTAAGTCCTGATGTCCATAAAATCCGTAATTGACCATGCCGCTTACTACAGTGACCATGGCAACTCCATAGAATATTTCGCATAGCCTATCTCCCAAAGAGGTATTCTTAAGAATCAGCTTTGCAATCCCACTTTTCAGCACCCAGGTAGGTACCCGATGGATACCTATGAGGCCAATAACCAACGCTAGGATAATTAGAATTATCGCTATCCAAATCAGAGGTATAGTCATTTCTCCTCCTATCTATCGCTTAGTTTCAAAGTTGATGGTAAGCAATTCAATCTGGCACTATTTCTTCGTTCAAATATGATGATTTTCGTTGAAACCTTTCGGGTTTAGGGCCCCTCCACAATCTTTGCCTCCCACGTTGGCCAGCATATCCGCCTTTATGTTATGATCTCCTGGTTAATCAGAAATCCATCGAAGTTGCTGAGTATATTCCTGAGTTTCTTTGCCCAAAGATGCTCAATGAGAACGATAATGGCTGAACTGTCCCTGGGAAGTTTCTCCCCTGTCCTCATTGTTAGGTTTGTCTATCTCTCCGATTCCATAATCTCCATTCATTCCTGCAAGTGGGCATCGAAAAATATGGTTTAACTCCTAAAAACGGAATACATTTTTTGGGCGGAGATATCTTATAAAGGTATGAACCTACCAAATTAATCGAGGTGCATCATGAATGAGCCAAGGAAAATCTCACATTTTACTTCTTGATCTGCTTTATGACGAAGCGGCTCGTCCCGTTTTCATTTATGCGGTAGCCAACATTTTGTTTGGCACAATCCTTTATAGTTGGCTTGAAGGATGGAATTGGCTGGACTCACTTTACTTCGTAGTTATTACCTTAGCCACAATTGGTTATGGCGATATAACGCCTACAAAGCCTATCACTAAGCTTATCACAATCATCTTTGCGATTAACGGCATCGCTATTTTGCTGATGCTCTATGACGAGATTCGACGCTTGCGTGATCCAGCTAAGACATGGCAGAAGATTAAGGATAGGTCATCCAGGAGGCGTTCTGATGATTAGGTTTAGGTTGACCTGATGGAGTATTCAATGCGATACGGTCAAATCCCTCCCAGGCTGTACGAGTTACAGGCACTCAAGGAGATCCTGGCCAAGCTGTACGACATCCAGATCTCGGAGGTGGAACGATCTGATTCAACAGCGCGTTGTGGATTTCCAGCTTAACGAGGATGGAATTTGATTTATATAATGTTGCCAGGAGATCGTATCTCTCGTAATAAATTCGAACTTAAAACGACATGCTTATTACTTGTATACAAAGTCTGGACAGAGAAAAAAAATCAACATATAAGAAATGATTACTTTGCAGAAGTCATCAAAATATGCAAAACCTTAGTGGTTTACCTGGCTGGGTACAATCGCAGATGGCGAACCTAGGATTTGACATCTCATCCCCGGCAAGCATGTACACATCAGTCTTTGCAGCCATTATCCTCATCATTCTGGCCGTCTTTTATCGTATATTTTATTTTCAAAAATCTTCTTAATAGGTTTCTGGCTCCTTGGATATCTGGAAGATCAAATGAATTGAGCGGAGCTCTCATTATGCGCAACTTCTTCTCCAGATTTGCCTACTTGGTAGCGCTATTAGTTGCAGGCGTCTTAGTAAGCAATACGCTTTTTGGAGGGTCCATCTGGATCAAACACCCTTTAGATATATTCATCATTGTTCTAGCAGTAAACTGCGGATTGGTCTTCAACTCCATGATTGGGGCGCTGTCCGATACTTGGCAGGCCGATAGCCTCACCAAGCACCTTCCGCTGAAGGGATTTGAGCAAGCGATACAGGCTATATTCTTTTTGGTTCTGGCGTTTCGGCAGTGTAGCGAATTTTCTGTAAATTGATAATAATCCAGACGATAAGCCCTGTATCCTATTCCGTGTTCGATCAAAGGAGGACACAGGGCCATGATACCATTAAAGCTAATAGAAGATTACCTTATCCATCAAGACGAAAGGATAAAGAAACTGCTAACCTGGTTCTTGAACCTGGTTATGCAGAATGAGGCTTTAGAGCA
>JALHSR010000139.1 GCA_022865315.1 Methanotrichaceae archaeon
ATTTAGACTTAGCGGTAGCTATCGAACAATAACAAAAAAAAGTGGATTCAAGAAAATTTGGACGTCAAGAGAATAGAAATGAACCCTGATTTTTGATATTTCATTGCTGATGCAGGTTAATAGGAGTCCTCCATCGAGAATATATATAAATTAAATAATATATTAATTATTGAGGAGCTAAAAGGCATGATAACCGACATTGAAATTAGAGTATAACACCCAAACATTCAACTTAATAATCGACAAGCATAGCTTCAACAATATGCTCCTTTAGTATAAATCTTAAGTTCGCAACTATGGATTAATTTGCATTTTTCCGAGCAATATTGAAAAAGCTGCAACTGATCATCTTTTCGATCAGCGCACCTTGAAACTGAAAGATATCGTTAGATGATGTGAAATATGGAACCAGTTTTCTAGCAATATTACATGAACCAAACCAATCCTATTATGGACTATTCATGTTCATTTAAACTCGTAACGAAAATGTAAATTATATGAGAGATATCAGTTAGGGTCCGAAAGCGATATCTATTTTGAATTGTTCAGAAGAATCGGGAATTGATGACCTATCCGTTTGCGTGCCAAATCTGTATATTTCTACAACGGGCGAATTTGCATCAAATCGAGGTATAGAGCCATCTAGATTGGAATATGAATAGGAAAAATGGCCATTCCCGATTATTCGTATGAAGATGCTGCCACCATGCCGCCATGTCCTTCGCATTCTGTTTTGCGATAGAGGTTTTGCCCTAGTTAGCACAAGATGAACAAGGATATCGATATACTTATCTAGATTAATATAAAATAAACGGATTAGATTCTCGAAAGATAAATTTAATTATTTTTTTAATATAAAAATTTCTTACTCTCCACCCAAATTTCCTTTTATCTCTATCCTGAATACCGGCTCTTCCTTGGGAGAGAATACAGATATGTTCATATCGATGGGTATATTACCAAAGGCGACTGATACAGGCGAACCCTTCTCATTTGAAACTTCTACCCTAATGCCTTGGGCCATCTTCTCTAAAGAAGTTACGAGGCTCTTGAAATCGAGAGCTTCAACAGCCTTTTTTATATCCGGAATTATGGATATTGGAGCAACAGATATGGGATTGGCTGAATCGCCCAAAACTTTCGCCGATATAGGCTCTGAGCCTCCGCCGAAAACCTGAACACTAAGACTCCCATCCTTACCAGTTCCCTTCACCTTAGCAACTAAAGGATATTCATCCATATCCTTAGTGCCCTGAACCTTTGCCTTGGCCTCTGCGTCCACTTTGAAACTTACCATCTTAACACCGTTATTTACATGGGTATTCTCAGATATAAAGGATGACTGAATCACCAAGGTAGAGATTATTACATGAATTTCATTAGCATCTTAAATAGCGAAAGGCTGATATCGTGGACAGACCTCTTGGTTTTTGATGCTAAAGATAGGATATTTAGATCTCGACAATCCGATAGCAATTGTCACTCCCTACCAGAATCCCAATCCTGAAGAAGCGGCAGGTTTGGTTCTATTTGATGGAATCGACCTTGATCGAATTTCTATCGATGATTTAGAGTCCTTTCTCGATGAATTGCATCTCTCCGCTGCATTGGGGATCTCTGTTTATTCTTCGGAAGATAGGCCTATATTAGACGCAGCTAGGCTGGCTAGCAAAAGGCTCTATCTGCTGGAGCTGGATTTTTCCAGGTCTTTTGAGAAGGGCCGCCCCTTAGATCTTATTCCCAAGATAAAGAAGTGCGGCACAACATTATCGCTCCGTATCCATCCAGAGGATCTCACGAATGATCTAATAAATGCGACAAAAAGGGAAGGACTGGATTTGATACACTTAGACCTCCAGAGACAAAATGGCACAGGTTCAAAGCTTGTCAAAAAGATTGTCGACTTGCGTGGGCCCAAAATCATGGCTTTAGAAACAGTGGACAAGTTCGAAGACGCTAATATCCTACTGGCAATGGGTGCAGATATTGTTTCGCTCCACTCGCCCGATCCGGAATTTGCAAACTGGCTCGCGGGAGCCGTGAAGGATTACGACCGTATCACTGGCTGGTATAATGCGCCAAAACACATCTGCTCAGGTGGGGATATCCGAGGATTAGCCTTTTGTTGCCCTCCAATAAAACGTTGTCCCGTTTTCAATGCGTTAAAGAAGGTAGGGATGACGCCAGATGATTTCGTCCAACGCAAAGTTATGTTGGCCAAGGGAACTCCATTGGAGCATGGTGAAGGAACATGTTTTGGAAACCTGGTGTGGTGCTGCAAGATCACTAAACCATGCTACCTCCGGGAGGTGGCCATGGAGAGGATAAAGCTTTCGGGAAAAGAGTATATGGAACTGAAACGAAAGCTTGCTGAAGAGTTGCTCAAATATGAATCCTGATCACATAGCTCAATGTGCTCAGCTAGCTATTCTTTTGGAGCTTTCCTCGGGACCAAAGCCAGGAAATGTGGATAGATGCCACGATTTTGGCGATATTGGATTCAGCCATTTTGTAGCTAGCGCCGTATCAGCTTATCCCACATTCAGGAAAGCAGCATCTGGCGATGGCCGATTAGGCGAGCTGCTTTGGGAGGCCGCAATGGCTTGGAATGAATGGAGACTTCCTGGAAATACTCACTTTGGATCACTTGTTTTAATGATGCCATTGGCAGTGGCGGCAGGTAAACCAGGATCGTTCAGAAATAATGTGACAAGCGTTTTAGAAGAGAGCACTACAGATGATGCCATTTACTTTTATCGTGCTTTCGATATGATTAAAGCCAGAGTGGCCGATGTGATGGAATATGATTTAAAGGATCCAGAGGCACTTGAAAAGCTTAAACGAGATTCCAAGACACTACTGGATCTTATGCATCTCTCCAAAGACCACGATCTTATCGCGGGAGAATGGTCCGCCGGTTATGAGAGGTGTTTTCAACTCGCGGAGCTTATCGCCCGAAATGTCTCAATTTTCGGATTGAATGAAGGTGTGGTCAGAACTTATCTTCAGGCGCTCGCCGATGTTCCAGACAGCTTGGTGAGGACGAAGTTTGGAATAAGAAAAGCCCAGGAAATTTCATTAAGAGCCAAAATTGCCTTGGAGGACCGAAGCCTGATCAAGGCTGAGGAACTAGACCGTGAGTTATTAAATGAAGATGCTAATCCCGGAGCAACAGCCGACATTATTGCAGCTTCATTATTTATCGCCTTTCTGAATGGATTGAGGTTTTAATAATGCTTTTTGGGAAAGATGCTTTAGAGATGTTAGGTATTCTAGATGGTATTAACGAAGTAATCGCCACTACGGAAAAAGATGGAAGAATTAATGCTGCGCCCTTAGGAATAATAAGAAATGAGGAATCCCTCTATATCCGGCTTTTCAACGGGAGTCATACTTATGATAATATACTCTCGAATAAATGGTTCGTGGGCAATATAACGCATGATTCATGGCTTTTTGCAGAGAGCGCCTTAGGCGATTTAAGCCAAGATTACTTCGTGCGCCGAGAAGGACTGCCGGTACTAAAAGATGCTGAATCTTGGGCTCTATTCAAATGTGAGGCATTTCCGTTAGATATTGTCAATGCCGAAGTTGAACTGGTAAAAGGCGAGATCCAGGAAAAGAAATTTCGTGCATTTAATCGTGGAGCTAATCTTGTGGTTGAAGCATCTATTGCCGCTACAAGGTACATGGCACTTAGATCTGATAGCTACTACAAAGAACTCCTGAAGCTGCGCATGATCATCGATAGGTGCGGAGGACCAAGGGAGCGAGAGGCTATTGATCGTCTTATGAATCGAATTGACAGCTATTCGCACATATGATTATTACTTCTTTTACCCATTTCTTCATATCATGACCGCCCTAGATCGACTACCCTCAGGCTGCAAGGCACTTGATCGACTATTGGGAGGAGGCTTCGAGTCTGGGGTAATTAACCAGATCTACGGCGAAGCTGGAACCGGAAAAACTAATATAGCCATGCAGCTCTGCATACAGGCTGTAAACAGAGGTTTTAGGGTAGTCTATATAGATGCTGAAGGATTCTCACCGGACCGTTTCAAACAGATCGCCGGTGAAAGGGCGAAAGAGATCGCCGCTAAGATACTAATATTTGAACCGTTGACCCTTCACCAGCAGCATTTATCTATTAAAGAGGCAGCCAAGATTGCCAGAATCGACTTAGGCCTAATCGTCTTAGACTCTGCCACCGTTTTTTATCGTGTGATGTTAGAGGTGGAAGACAATAAGCAAGTCAGAAAGAACCTGTTGACCCAGATGGGCACCCTGCTTGAGATCGCCCGTAGGCACAGAGTCCCCGCCTTAATAACCAATCAGGTTTATACTGATATCGATACCGGAACAACTAAACCTTTAGGCGGTACAGCGCTGATGCATATGTGTAAGACTATATTTGAACTTGAAAAAATTGGCAATGGCTGGAGGCGCGCCAGGATAATAAAACATAGATCACAACCTGAAGGCGAAACGACAGAATTCAAGATAACAGAAAAAGGTTTAGAGTGATATTACTTTGTATTATGAAAATTTTTATATTATGCTCGATTATTCTCAGTATGAGGTCCTTTCAATTGTCCGTACTATAACCAACTAGGAAATATCGAGCAACTAGTGAAAAAAAGGATTTTTTATAAACGCTTCTTCATGATAATAGCCATCTCACCATTTGTATAATAGTTAGGAAAAATCCCAGTCATTTGAAAGCCCATTGATGAATATAAACTTTGAGCGATCTTATTGCTTGCTCTGACTTCCAGCGTAGCACTTACAGCGCCCATATGCTTGAAAATATTTAGTATATAAGAAAGAAGTCTGGTAGCAATGCCACGGTTTTGGTAGGCCGGCTTTACCGCCAACCAGAAGATTCTACCTTCCAGAAAAGTGTGTTTGAATCCGAGTATGAAGCCCACTACCTTTCCATTCATCAAAGCGACTAACGAAGTATTGGAGTGAGATTCATAAAAAGTGGCAAAGATGGTTGGATCATAACCTCCAAAGACGTCTTGGTCGATCTCAAGAGCTTCCTTTAGATCGCTCGGCTCAAGCCTCCTGATCAAAAGTGTATTTTGCTCAAGCCTGGCGATTTCCCAAAAACTCCTGTGGGTTGGATCTTCTCCCCTCATTCTATTCAATTGTTCATCGAGATGGCAGAAATAGTTTATCCAAATTCATTTGTATTTGAACATAGAAAAGGCATTATCTAAGAATTTTGTTTGGTATTTATTTATTAAATCTAAAACAACAAATTCTCTATCGAACGAACAGTTGACAGTATAACCGAAAAAGATAAACTGCGAAATACGATTCTACCCACCGGATGCCTCATGAATAGTTCTAAAATATTCAATTCAAAAAATACATTAATTCTGAGATAAGCCATTACATCCATATAACAAACTTCAAACATACATCTCGCCACGTTCTGCTTCGCGAGAGGCCTTCTTTCGAAGCTCCGTGCCAAGCATAGCATAATATTTCATGGTACCTGGAGTCACCGATGGACCAAGTTCTTGAATGGCAACCAAAAAGTGTTTCTGGCTCACCGTCTGCGATTGCATATTCTCCCTCAGAGCTAACCGGCCTGCCTTGCGTACCACGGCTGCAATATCCGCACCTGTAAATTGCTCCGTGAGGCTTACTAATTCGTCAACGTTGACATCGCTATCTAATGGCATTTTCTCGAAGTGAACTTTAAGGATCTTGCCTCTTGATAGAGCATCCGGGACGGGAACCATAATCAGCTCGTCGAACCTTCCGGGTCTAAGCAAAGCTGGATCGATTATATCCGGCCGATTAGTGGCACCAATAACTACAACTCCTCTCAGTTCCTCAAGGCCATCCATTTCGCCAAGCAATTGGTTAACTATGCGTTCCGTTACGTGAGGCTCCCCTAGAGCTCCGCCTCGTATCGGAACTAATGCATCCAGCTCGTCTAAAAAGACGATAGACGGTGCCACCTGTTTTGCCCGCCTGAAGACTTCCTCTACACGCTTCTCGCTTTCACCATACCACTTAGAAAGCAGAGCACTGCCTTTTACAGAGATAAAATTGGCATCACTCTCATTGGCCACTGCCTTCGCTAACATTGTCTTTCCTGTGCCCGGCGGTCCATATAACAAAATACCTTTGGGAGCCTCTATTCCCAGACGTCTGAAACTTTCAGCGTTCTTGAGAGGCCACTCGACTGCTTCGACAAGAAGCTGTTTCACATCCTCCAAGCCTCCAATATCACTCCATTTAACATTGGGAACCTCGATAAGAACTTCTCTCAACGCAGACGGTTGTACTTCACGAAGCGCTGCTCCGAAATCCTCTTTTTGCACAATAAGCCTATCTAAAATCTCTTTTGGAATTGTAGGTTCATCCAAATCGATCTCAGGAAGAATGCGTCTGAGCGCATTCATAGCTGCCTCTCTTGATACTGCAGCAATGTCAGCGCCCACAAAGCCGTATGTTCTCTCAGCGTATTCTTCTAAATTTACATCCTCACTTAGAGGCATGCCTCTTGTATGAATTTGGAATATCTCATTACGGCCTTCTGTGTCTGGCACTCCCAGCTCGATTTCTCTATCAAAGCGGCCTGGCCTCCGCAAGGCCATGTCCAAGGCTTCCGGCCTATTAGTAGAGCCAATTACAATTACATTCTTCCATTCTTTGAGACCATCCATCAGAGCAAGAAGTTGAGCTACTACACGCCTCTCCACTTCGCCAGTTACTTCACCGCGCTTAGGAGCTATGGAATCCAATTCATCCAAGAAAATGATAGCTGGAGTGTTCTTTTCAGCCTCTTCAAAAAGATCTCTCAGCGCCTTTTCACTCTCGCCATAATACTTGGACATGATCTCCGGCCCATTTATGCTTATAAAATATGCCTCGCTCTCATTGGCCACTGCCTTGGCAAGCATAGTCTTGCCAGTGCCAGGCGGCCCATGGAGAAGAACTCCTTTTGGCGGATCTATGCCCAAGCGATCGAAAAGCTCAGGATGTTTCAATGGAAGCTCTATTATCTCCCTAACCTTGGTTATTACAGCCTTCAAGCCACCGACATCTTCGTAAACTACAGACGGAACAGGTCTTTCTGGGGCTTCGATAGCTTGAGGAAGCAGTTCAATCTCCGTTCCTTCTGTTATCTTGACAATTCCCCCTGGACTTGTGGACACAACACGAAGTTTGATCTCCCCTAAGCCAAAAGCCTGTGCTCCGAGAAATCCTCTAAAGATTTCTTCGAACATGGTTTCTCTGCCCAAAGCATCAGAAGGGGGTTTCCTGACACTTGTGGTGGATATGATATCCCCGCGTGTCACCGGCCTTCCATTGAAGACCTTTGTTAGAACATCTCCAGGAGCAAAAATCTGCATGCCTTGAGTCACAGGAGCCAAAGTAACATGTTTGGCCTCATTCCAGATTGCCTTCTTAACCTCTACGTATTGGCCAATGCTTGTGCCTGCGTTCGATCTAATGAGGCCATCCATTCGAACCATATCGATTCCCTGGTCTGCTGAATAAGCATTGACAGCAAGCGCTGCTGTAGGCCTTGATCCCAGGACCTCCACTACGTCTAAGGGACGAGCACCTAATTTTGCCAGAAACTCTTCACCGATCCTGATTATGCCTTTACCCACATCACCCTGATTTGCTTCAGCCACTTTGAGTCTGATAGGATCTCCAATTTCCATATCCTTTTCACACCTGATTTCAAAAAGTAATAAGCGGGTCCATTTTTAAATAGTTGCTGGATGTGTATCTTATATCAATACGTTGTCATAGAGATCTCATTTTGGGAGACAGATACATGACTCTAGAGTTCAAGGTAATTGCTAAGACTGTCTATCCCGACCTATTCAAAGATATTGCCCTAAGCGATTTGATGTCAAAGACTTTTACCAGAAGGTATACCCTGTTGACAAAGAGACCGCTAAAGGTCTACGTTATTTATGATGGATGGATTGAGGGGCCGAAAAATAGATAGCTGCTAAATCCATATCTTTGGATCCAAGAAATTGATATCGACTCTGATTGAAAGGATGTACAGTTTATGATCCTAAGCCCATAAAATCTATAAGGAATGAATATGATATTCAAAGGTTTCGGCACAAAATGCGTTCATGCTGGGGAGGGCAATGATCCACATCGAGCACATACCATGCCTATCTATCGCACTTCTACTTTTACATTTGAGAATGCAGAACACGCAGTGAGATCGTTCTCGGGATCGCCGGGGTACATCTATATTCGTTCGCCCCCTTACACACCAACACACAGTGCCTTCATCGAAAAAATATGTTCCCTCGAAAGCGGACAGGCTGGCTTGACCTTCTCATCGGGGCTAGCAGCAGAGACTGCCCTGGCATTGTCGCAGTTAAGAAAAGGAGACCATTTGCTTTGTGGCAACGTTATTTACGGAGGGACTTATGCTCTTTTCTCCTCGATTTTGCCCAAATTTGGTGTTGAGGTTAGCTTTATTGACATGACAAATTCGAAAGTGTTACGCTCCGAACTACGAAACAACACTAAAATGGTTTTCTTGGAATCGCCCATGAATCCGACTATGGCCATCTGTGATATCCAGGAAATCTGCACAATAGCCAAAGAAGCCGGGGCTGTATCTGCAGTGGATAACACTTTTGCTTCTCCCTACTTTCAGAGACCTTTGGAGCTAGGAGCCGATTTTGTAGTGGAGAGTTGCACAAAATACATTGGAGGCCACAGCGATCTCTTAGGAGGTGTGGTAGTAGGGTCTAATTCTTTAATAAAAAGCATGAGACGTACAACGATTGAGACGGGTGGCGCTATGGGACCGGATGAAGCCTGGCTTTGTCTGCGGGGTCTGAAGACATTGCACTTGAGAATGGAACGACATGCCTTTAACGCCCAAAAACTAGCCGAGTTCCTGGAAGGGCATTCTGAAGTGAAGAGAGTTATATATCCGGGCTTGGAAAGCCATCCGCAGCATGATTCGGCAAAACGTCAGATGGCTGGCTATAGTGGCATGCTGGCTTTCGAATTAAAAGGCGGAATTGAGGAATGCATGAAGCTCATGAATGCCGTGCAGCTGTGCACGCTGGCCGTCAGCCTGGGTTCCACGGACACGTTGATAGAACATCCGGCCACCATGACTCATGCCGTGATGCCAAGTGAATTCAGACAAAAAGTGGGCATTAGCGATAGCCTATTGAGGATTTCCGTAGGTATCGAGGACGTAGAGGATATCATTTCGGACCTGGATCAGGCCTTGGAAAAGGTTTGAAGACGATTGTTATAATTGAGGTATCCAGCCAGGCAGACACCCGACCCATGACACCTAGTTGCATTACTTCACGCTTCTAGGATGATAGATTGGTTCACTTTGATTGGAAAATAAAAGAAAGCTGTGATTCGAATGATCTGGCTCTGAAGAAGTATAGAAGATTCCTCCGAGAAAAGAGTTGCAGACCGAGCACGGTTGATAACTATGCAAAGGCTGTGAAGATATACCTGGAATTCTGTGAAACACTTGAACCCAAAGTAAAAAGACGCAGAGAAATTCAGAGAATATCTGCTCGAAAAACACCTTAGCAATAGTACACTCAATAATTATGCATATGCCATAAAGCGATATCATGAGATGTTTGGTAAAGTGGTAAACCTTCCTCGCCTGAAGAGGAATGATATTTTGCCGTACTTCTTCACAGAAGATGAGGTGCTTTCGATATTTGCAGTTTGCCGCAACTTGAAACACTTGGCAATGCTACAAACGCTCTTTTATGGATGTTTGAGAGCATCTGAATTGTGCAATTTCGATGATGCTGATCTGGATCTTAAGAGGTCAACCATCCACATCAGAGAAGGAAAAGGAGGAAGGGATGGAATCGCTCATCTATCACCTGATTGTATTCGCACATTGATCAAATATCTTCAAGTGCGGCCACCTTTTGAAATCGATGAGAGAAAGCCGCTTTTTTATACGGATTATGGACAAAGATGGGATCGACACGATGTATATCGAATGTTCATAAGATACAAAGAATCGGCCAACATTATGAGACGCGGCGGCCTTCATACTTTTTCTCGGCACTCAACAGCAACGGTAATGGTATCCAGGGGATGTGATATACGAATAATCAAAGAAATATTACGTCATAAGGACATAAGAACGACTTTGAGATATGCCCATGTGAATGACAAGGTTGTCAGAGAGTGGTACAATAAAACTCTTAGATTGGAGATCTAAATAAACTGCCAACTGTAACTATATCGATTTGGCGAGCCTATATCGATAGAGCAGACCGAATTTAAGAGGAATGATGCGGGATTGAGGGTCCTGTCACGTAGGTGTTCGCGGGTTCGAATCCCATGAGTGATTCTCAATTACCACTATGCATATCGATTTCTTTATATAGCCGGATTTTATCTTACTGGCAATTAGGTGCTGATAAATTCGGCTTTCAATATGGCTTTATTTCTTATTTGTTGTTCAATAGTCATGCC
>JALHSR010000010.1 GCA_022865315.1 Methanotrichaceae archaeon
AGGCTTCTTCCCTTGTTTCGCCTTGAGTGGCTACTGGAAGCTCTACACATTTGATTATGAAGCCGCCTTCCTCTGCAGGTTCCAAGAAAACCGTGAACTTGCGAGTAACCATGAAACCGCCAACAGCAAAGCACTCATGACAGCCGTATGAACCTATCTGTAACAAAGCCTGATAACAGCAATAGCGGTTTGAAAGCGCCAAAAAAGAGAAGATTATGTCGCGTCAGGAGTGAAAGCGCGCTGGCCTGCCCCGAAATTTGCTAGAAATGGTTTTTGTTCTTCTTCTCGAGTTCAGGGACAGTCTCAAGTTTCGAGCGTCTCCATGCCTTCCATAGCAATCAGCCCTTTCCCCGAACACGAGAGCGGAATTAGAACCATTTTTAGCCATTTTAGGGACACGCATACGCGCGAATGGCTTCTATCGCTCGGTTCTTGTATCGTCACTTCCAGTGATAGGGCATAAGTGGAGTGATATACGACCTCGCTGTACGGTGTACCAAACAAATAGCCAGATAAACTTTGTATTCTGAGGCTCTTCTCAGGTCAAACTGAGGTCGTCAAAGCTACCTAGTTCATTGACTATCTCGCTTTCGCAATCCCTCTTGTGGGGACATGGAAAGAACTTGGCTTTCTTTGGTATTAGAAACGCCGGACACTGCTCTATCTCTAGAGACTCAAAAGGGCAATCGGTTTTGGCTGTCTTTTTCTGTTCAGGCATGCATGGTTTGTGGCTGTTAGAGTTCTTCAATTTTTCTATGTTTATTTCTATTTGCTACGCTTTTCCTACTTAATATGTGCACGCGCACCGCCGCCAGTGGAGCCGAACCCATATGGGCTTAAGTCTGGTAGAGATTCATACTTATCAAGGTTCGAATCGGCCAAAATTGTGATTAACGGATCAATCATAGAAATGGGCTCAGAACTTTGGAAGCAGCAATTATCGCAGTTAGTTTTCAGTCTTCGGGTTAACGTGGAAAACAAATCATTCAAACAGCTCAGGAAAAAGATATACCCAGCCAAATCGTCAAAGAATTAGCCTCTGACAAATCTGCATTGAAGAATAAAGGAGAAAAGGTAGGGTTGAAAGAGGAAGAACAGCGACCAGTTGAAACGTTCTCAGTCAAAACAATTGCAGGGAAGGTTGAAGATGTTCCAGTGACCGGATGGAAAGAGCTTGTCCCTTACTGGGAGAGTATATGTAGAGCCATTTTCGAAGTCTTGCTTGAGAATGACTTCAAGCCTTACACGGCAACTCTGAAAAGACCTAAGGGGTTTGTGGCTTCGAGTAGCTATTGGAACCTATCCTTGAAAAATCCTAAGAGATTCCCTTTGTCAGAAGCTCGGTTTTTTATGTACAAACTTCAGGAAAAGCCGTACTTCACGAATTCAATAAGACAGTTCAACCAAAGAATCCAGAAGAACTGGTTAGAAGAGAAGAATATTGCCATTCTAGGTGGATATGTTTACAGCTTTTACTACACGTTGAAACCTGTCTTGAAAGTAGTTGGGGAAGGCGCCAAGGCGAGTATTAAGCCAATAATAGTGCAAAAGCCCTGATTTACTGATCATGATGTATTATTATGATAATATGGAATTAAAATTATTTCATATTATTGAATTAGTTTAAAGCTATTTCAACTATATGAAATGTTGGTGACCAGAAGAAGTTATTATAATAACTCTTCTGTATGCTTTCATTTCATAAAATTAAAATACTTATAAGCTTGTTCAATTATATGAAATGTCGTGAAAACAAAGAGAGCGAAATATGCTTTCAGCAAACAAGAGATAAGAATACTAAAGGAAATCACTGGTGAAAACCACAGCCTCACTCAGATAAGGGGAATGCTGTCAATAAAACCAAGTCTTCTCTCGCACTATCTAAAAAAACTCCAAGAAAAACATATAGTAAAAATCCAACAAGGAGCCGTTTCTTTCAAAGGAAAATTCGCTAATTCTAGGAGAAGCATGCTTTTCCAAGAAACAAAACACTCGTTGACTCTAAGAGAACTCTTAACAAAATACTCACACATTAAATGGGAAAATGTCTTATCCGGATTAGGTATCGATATCCTTTTTCAAATACTAACTGGTTCCAGCAGCATCAAGGAGAGTGTGTCACCTGCCACATTTTGGAGATATTCCAGGGAATTTATGGCCCTCGGGATAGTTACGGATAATGGCGAAAATCTTCAGATCAATGACCGTTTTTCTTTATTAACAAACTTCCTAGACGAATATCAGAATTTCATAATCAAGACCATTATCAGTTCGGTTTCTAGTGATGCAATTGTGCTATGGCAAAAAGATTTTGAATGCTTGATTAGAGTATCAAAGGCAACGCAAGTTTCGCATGAGGGTTTTACAAAGACAGCAACTTCTCGTCTGCAGGATTTTGGCATCCAGTTAGTGTCCGACTCTGACATATACTTCTATTCTAGGAGAAAAACAGGGATTTGCCTAGAAGATATAATACTTCACACTTTGCTAATTGAAAGGGGAAATGTGCGCTATGCAACTTACGGTCTCTTGTTATTGAAGAAGGAACTTAAGCAGGTTGACAAAAATTACCTCTTAAAGAAAGCCGTGTGGTATGATTTGAGTTTACAAATCAACGCAATGTTAGAATTTCTTAGAACCAAAGGTATCCGCACTGGTTCAGGATTACCGACGTGGAATGAGTTTCTAGTAAAGGTGAGAGAATACGAGGTTGAGGCAGCAACTTGACAAAGAGACCGTCATTTGATCAAGAATACATCCTCACAGAACTGAATAAGCTGTCTTCAAGAATTGTTGTTCCCACTCGAATTTTCATCATAGGCGGCCTAGCTCTAATTAGCTACGGATTGAAAGAAGCAACCAAGGACGTTGACGTCGTTGTTCTAAGTGAACAAGATCTCGACATCCTAATCGAATCTTTGGCAAGTACAAAATACCATGCGCTAGAAGATTCTTTGGTCTCGAAACCGTATGAGAAAATGGAAATATCAAAAATCATGGAAAATGACGATGGCTTTAGATGGGATATTTTTCATCGAGCAATTTGCGGTAAGCTGTCCTTCTCAGATAATATGGTGTCCAGGGCCACTGAATTCTATTCACGAAACAGAACCGTAATAAGTATTGCCTCAAAAGAAGATATCTTTCTTTTCAAGGGGATAACAGAACGCGAAGCTGACTTGGATGATATGCGTCTTTTGGCGGAATCCGGTCTCGATTGGCAAGTAATAAAAAAAGAATGTCGACACCAATCCAATACTTCAGGAAGACTTTGGGAAGATGCATTATTGCAGAATCTGATTGATCTAAGAGAAAGGTATAAAATTAGATCGCCAATAGAAAAGGAACTGCGAAAGATAGCCGAAGAAAAACTGAGCGAGGATTTCATATCTGAATCGATTGCCCATGGTCTTACAACCATTAAGAGTATTTCACAAGCTAAGAATCTGCCTGATCATCTTGTTCGAGAATATGCCCGAAAGATGGAGGAAAAAGACCTTCTCAAGTTTGACAAGACAAGTCGCCCATACAAGTTATCATTGATCAAATCAGAATCTTGTCGTTAAGTAAAGCATAATTTCAGCTCGACCCGTATGGGTAGAAGTCCAGTCCGATCCACATATGCTAATCTGAGGCATTATTCAAAGCAAAGACTTGAACCCATTTGGGCTTAAGTCCGGTCCGTCCGCCCACTTTTACATTCTAGCCCGTGCAAGTCGTGGTCATTGCGGTCGCGCCAAAGCACGGATAAAATGAAGGACGTATTGGACTTGAACCCGTTTGGGTCCAAATCCCGGCGGACAGCCTCTTAACGAATCATCGCAGTGAGGGAATTTTCAGGAACTCTGTCTTCCTTCAAAAAAGAAGAGAACACCAAAGAAGAGAAAGAATTGAAATCCCGACTTCTAGACTGATGTTAATGTTGAAGATTGGTTTTTATGATGGGCTGAGATTACTTGTTGGAGAATAAGAATGGTTTTTAAGGTGAGAAGTGTTTTTGATGCTATTTGGTTTCCAGCTAGCATTGCTGTTGCCTTGTTGCCGATACCTGTCATAGCAAAAATCATGGCAATTGCGTCAGTGATTCCCACCATAATCTTCAACTTCATAGCTTTAAAGAAGAAAAAGCAGCAGTGGGAAGCAATGTGCCGGCTGTGGAGCAATTTCTTTCAACCATATTGGATTGCGATGATGGGTGTGCTTGGTCTTCTTTGTCTAGTTCCTACTAGTGTTATTGGGCTGTGGGGATTGCCCGTGGTTCTAAGTTTACTACCCGTGACGACTCTGGTATTGATGATGTGGTTTCTGGCTAGCTTGGCAGAAGCTTGCAGAGAACCATGTGGCCGCCATGTATAATTAGAGACAGCTAAGCGATGATTTAGGATTTGGACCCATTTGGGTGTTAGTCCATAGAAGCCTAAACCGTCTTAGGTTCTAGTACCGATGGCTTCAGACTCTCGGTTCAAACTTTTTCTGAATACTATCAATTTGCGAGTAAGAACTAACATGATTGCAATTGAAACGGTTAGGTTTTACTAATGTTTTGGCTATTCAACCGAGAGCGCGATATTTTTTCGCAGTCATGTTATGGAGCGCGTTAGGTTACGAGAATATTTAGCATGCGCTAATCATTGTAAACCGTAATTAATGCTTAACCGTATGAAATTGAGATTTGGAAAATGTCAAGCATTCTGAGCGAGTTAGCCAAGGAAGTGAAAACGAGGGGCTACCGGGACGATGTGTTGAGAACAGTCCAACTCATCTCTTCAAGACGAATTATCCCCTAAATCTGTCTTCATTCATCGCAGAAGTCGAATTTGCCTTAGTGCCCACGTTAGTGGCGCGTGTGCTGATATCGGGGTGAGGCAGAGCGAAGAAACGAGTAGAATGTAGGCTAGAAGAGGAGCTGGTTGATCGCATCGACAGGGTAGCTGAGCTTCTCAGGACGAACAGGACAGACATCATCAGGAGCGCATGCATCGCATATTTGAAAAACATGGAAATAGGTACTAAGAAGATGGCTTGAGATACGCAATAAGGGCGTAGCATCATTGTGATCTCTGAATGATTGCGCACATGGTTGTTCCTAAAATGGTCAGAAATGGTTTTAATTCCGCTCTCGCATTTCGGGAAGAGCTGCTTGTCATAAAAGGCATGGACATGTGCGATACCTGAAAGTGTCTCAAACCCCACAAGAAGAATAAAACCACTTTTTGCCATTTTAGGGACACGCATACGCGCGAATGGCTTCTATCGCTCGGTTCTTGTATCGTCACTTCCAGTGATAGGGCATAAGTGGAGTGATATACGACCTCGCTGTACGGTGTACCAAACAAATAGACAGATAAGCTTTATATTCTGGATTATCCAGATAAACCTCGGCGATCTCTTGGCAACAATCCTCGTTAAAAACTTGCCCGAAGGCACACTCAAAGAGCTAAAAAGACTAAAAGTGGAGCTTGGCTGCAAAACTTGGGCTGATCTACTATACGAGCTTGTCGCTTCAAACAAAGCGGTCTTACTAAACGAAGAAAAAACAGAGCAAATGCGAAACGGCGTCAAAAACTTTCTGAAGCTCAGAAGCGCAATTTCACACAAGTGGACCGCCCATCCAACCGTGCTC
>JALHSR010000011.1 GCA_022865315.1 Methanotrichaceae archaeon
GCGTTTTTCGCAGGTTATATACCATACAATTTAATTATGGGTTTGATAATATATAAAAATTACGTTCATTTTTGGCTAGAATTTCTAGAAATCTACATCAGTAGCAGGATCAAGGCTGCCTTTGAGGCATTCTCATAAAGCGTAGCGATTGGGGTTTTCATTGTGATATTAATAATCCCAGGCCATTCGAGTTACAGGTTGCCAAGGAGATCCTGGCCGAGATATACGATATTAGATCTCAGTGGTGAAGAGTCCGATTCACAACGCATAGTGGATTTTCGTCTAACAGGGATGGAATTTGAGTTATATACCTCTGCTAGGCGATTATCTTTCTCGTAATGAACTCAAAAAAAGGAGAAATTAAGCTGGTACTAACCGGTATACATTTCCTGAAATATCCCAAAAAAAAAATTATGATTCAAGGTATTACTGGTACTTCTTATTCCTCCATTACAATTTGCCAATTGTTGGTTAAGATCTGCTATCTGGGTTCCTTAGCTGCCATCTGGGTATCCGTGGCTGCCATCTGGGTATCCGTAGCTGCCATCTGAGCATCCTTTTCTGCCAATTGTTGGTTAAGATCTGCTATCTGGGTATCCCCAGCTGCTATCTGAGCATCCTTTTCTGCCAATTGTGTGGTAAGATCTGCTATCAGGGTATCCTTAGCTGCTAATTGCTGTTCGCATCCGGGTAAACCACCAGGACCTTTATCTGAATGTCCATAATTCTGATCACTTAGTCCAGGCGGCTCTGCATCGCTCTGCCCCGGATTAAGTTCAGTTTGACCCGGAGCAAAATCATTACCTTTTCCATTGTTGTTTTCATTGGCTTTAGCATCAACTGGGCCGATAGTAATGGTGCCAATCAACAATGCCAGCAAAACCAGTATTGCAATAGTTTTCATTCACATTTCACCTCCGAATATTAGTTAATGTGTAATGCGTCTGAAACTATTTAAATTTTTTTTAAAACTTAATAACATTAGAATTTTTCTTTTAATGCCAAATTCTCATAAATAGTAAGGTGAATACGAATTTAGCAATCAAGAATAGATATGTGCGGTGCAAAGATTTTTCTCTAGCAATGCTATTAATTATTTATACTAAAGAAAAATAAAAAGTAGCTTTGCAAGAAGAAATCCTCAGGCCGTAGCAATAGGTTATATGTCACCTGCTCCAGGGATCACATGGATAGAGATTGAATACAATATTTATGCATGGGCTGCTATTTTTATATATATCGGTATCATGTTGATTGTGATTTACTGGATGAAATTTGATAGGTAGTTGATCGACTTTGCCAGGGTATAGAACAAAACTTGAAAACATCACGAGAGGTGTAACCTCCTGTAATCAGAGGCAGTAATATTTTTGTGCATTTGCAATCCAAGACGGGATGAGACCACCTCCCTTCTTTTTTCGTGTGCGTGTCGTAATGTCTGGGGCAACATTCTTTTCTCTATTTGGTTCTAGCTCCGTAGGATTGATAAGCACCCACCGACTAACTAAGAAGGAAGAGGGACTAAATGGATGCAAGTATAATTTTACTGGCTGTTGTGTCATTTGGAATACTGATCTGGTTGATAAAATCGATAACGTCGAGTATGTAGTTCCTTTAGAGACATTACCCGACGATTCAAAGCTTTTTTTGGGATGGTAATGAGACATCTTCAAGACCTATATGGGTTGGAGACATTCTCATGGTCAGGTCTGGGCGTAGCGGTTGGGGTATCCATTGCGATATTGCCGATCCCATGCCGATCGAGTTGGCAAACGTATTCCATAAACTTTAGGTACAAAGCAGCCATGCCCATAGATACGGGTCAATTGTGGTAGAGCAAATCGATATGCTTAGGGGTAATTAGGAATTACTCAAGGGAAATACGCACTAATTTACAGGTAAGTTTTGCCTAATAAAGAATAAATTGGTCAACCCTCATTGCTCAGCTCAGTCGCTTTGGCGAAAGCCGGCTCACCTTTGATATAACGGCCAATGGCTTCGAGAAGAAATCCCTTTATTTTATGAGGCTGAACAAATTTTCATAGAGCAAAAAGAAGGGGAGGGATTCTGTAGACCAATTCTGGTCTTAATACTAGGTTCGATGCTTTATTCTAGCCCTTTTACTCCCGACATGCAGCATTCAGATTGAATTTGGCTAGGTAAACCATTCTTCAGCCAGCACCGAGCAATGGGACCTTGATAACCAGGCTTGCCATATACAAAGGCTCTGCATTGAGGATCGTCTATACATGCCCGGGCACATAGGTTCGGATCTGCTTCTTTAAGGTCAAAGCTCTTGTAGTCCGCGCCGGGGAGGTCCGTGTTATCCATAATTGAGACTTGAGTGGGAGCTTGAGGTGGAGCAGTAAGCTCAGGCTGTTGAACTGTTTCAGGTATTTCAGCGCTGGTCCACACATTAGCATCTTCTGGAGCAGCAACTCCAGGCGGGCTAGGCACAAGCTGTTGAAACGTTTCAGGCAATTCAGCGCTGGTCAGTGCATTAGTTTCTCTTTTTACGCCGGATACGCAGCATTCGGCCTGAACCTGGTCAGGAACGGCATTTTTCAGCCAACATTGAGCATTTGGCCCTTGATAGCCTGGTTTGACATATGTAAAGGCCCTGCATGCTGAGTCGACTGAACATTCCAGGGCACATAGGTTCGGGTTGGCGGTTGAGAGCTCAAGGTTTTTGTAGTCTGATCCGGGAAGATCTGTATTATTATCC
>JALHSR010000140.1 GCA_022865315.1 Methanotrichaceae archaeon
GAATTTGTGGCAGATTTGGAGAGCATGAAGAAACTCATATCTGACCAATGGAATGCGCTCTCATGTTCGATCAGTTATGCCAAAGGCTGGATAAGGAGATTCTTAGTGGGGACTAATTACAATACAATCTGATTATTAGAAGTTGTGCGGAAGACTATAATCTAAAATAATTAGAATTTATTTATTAAATTATTTACAATATTTTTTATTATTAACAATTCTATAGCTGAAGTTTTGGGATCGCAACCTAGAAAGGAGAAGCCATGTTTCCCTTAATGTTCCAAAGCTTTTTACCTTCATAATACCCCTCTGTGACGGATGTTCAATAAGATTCTGATCTCCAACCGCGGAGAAATTGCTATCCGGGTCATGAGAGCCTGCCGCGAGCTTGGCGTCTCAACTGTGGCTGTTTATTCCGAAGCAGATAAAAATGCCCTATTTGCCAAATATGCGGAGGAAGCAGTTTATATCGGTCCATCACCTTCATCGCAGAGCTATCTAAAAATCGATAATATTATAAAAGCTGCCCGAGAGACGAATGCTGAAGCTATTCATCCCGGCTATGGTTTCCTATCCGAAAATACGCTTTTTGCCAAAGCCTGCGAGGAAAATGGAATAGTATTCATTGGGCCGCCACATGAAGCCATAGATGCTATGGGGTCGAAGATAACCGCGCGGCGAACAATGAAAAACGCAGGTGTGCCTATTGTACCGGGCATTGAAGAAGGTGTATCTGACCCAGATGAGGCAGTAGACATAGCTGACAGCATAGGTTACCCTGTTATTCTAAAGCCTGCCGCAGGGGGCGGCGGAATAGGAATGAAAATAGTTAATGGCCGTGAAGAGCTTATGCCTGCTCTGGCTTCATCGCAATCTGTAGCACGCTCCGCATTCGCTGACGATACAATCTATATTGAAAAGTACTTGGCAGAACCGAGACATATAGAATTCCAGATAATGGCTGACCGGAAAGGCAATACTATCCATTTATCAGACAGGGAGTGCTCTATTCAACGCCGCCACCAGAAACTTATTGAGGAATCTCCATCCCCCGTCATGACAGAAGAGCTCAGGGAAAATATGGGTTCAATTGCGGTCAAAGCGGCCAAAGCTATTGGGTATGTGAGCGCTGGTACTGTCGAGTTCATGTATTCTCAGGGGGACTTCTACTTTTTGGAGATGAATACAAGACTTCAGGTTGAGCATCCTATAACAGAGATGGTCACAGGCGTTGATCTGGCCAAGGAACAGATACTTATCGCATCAGGCGAGGATCTAGGATATTCGCAAGATGATATCAATATCCACGGCTGGGCCATAGAGTGCAGAATCAACGCTGAGGATCCATTGAATGACTTTACACCCTCTCCTGGAAAGATTAAGCGCTATCGGAGTCCAGGCGGGCCGGGAATCCGCGTTGATAGTGGCGTATACACAGGCTATGTAATACCTCCTTATTACGACTCTCTGATTTCAAAACTAGTTGCCCATGGTAGAAACCGCAAAGAAGCCATAGCTCGTATGGAACGAGCACTCTACGAATATATTATTGTGCCCTTGAAAACAAACATCTTTTTCCATAAGGCTGTTCTCAGGAATGAGCGGTTTAGACGCGGTGATATCAATACACATTTCATAGTTGAGGAGAACATCCTGGAATCCGTTAAAGAAGTGACAGAAAGGGATTATGAGAAAGGCGCTTCGTTGGCTTCTGTTTTAGATGCGGATACCCGCAAAATCGCAGCCATCTCCGCAGCTGTGGGATCGTATATGTCACAATCCAAGGGAGGAAGCAAGGTCTGAGTTTAGGCAACAAAGATGTTTTAGATTTCCTTAGCCCAGGCTACTGGATATCAGGAGAAAAGATTGCATCTCAGCTCGGGATCTCCAGAGCAGCAGTATGGAAACAGATTCAGAGTCTGAGAGCTAAAGGATACGAAATCGATTCTGCCACTAACCGGGGTTACCGCCTCGCTCGGAAAATTGATTTTCTATCCTCTGAGATTATTCTGCAAAGTCTCCAGAGCAAGATTATTGGCCGAGATCTACGATACTTTTTTGAAATTGAGTCAACCAATAACCTTGCTAAATCTATTGCTTCTGGTTGTTTAGATGGAACGGTGGTCTTGGCCGAGACGCAAACGAATGGCCGCGGCAGGCTCTCCAGATTATGGATCTCTCCTCCTGGAGGCATATGGATGAGCCTAGTGCTTAAACCCCGAATTCCGCTATCCAATTTTTTTAGAATAAATATGGCAGTTAGCACAGCAATATCCAGGGTTTTTTTTGATCTTTATGGATTGAAGGCGAGCATAAAATGGCCAAACGATTTGCTCATTAACGAAAGGAAGATCTGCGGTATCCTTACAGAAGTAAGTGCTGAGATGGATAAGCTGGATTATGCTGTCGTGGGCATAGGAATTAATGCTAATGTAAACGTTTCCGGATTCCCAGACCAATGGATGGCAACATCGCTATCCTGTGAACTAGGCCACGATATTCCAAGAAAGGATCTTATCCGAAAGCTTATAGAAGAAATAGATGTTCTTTACGCTGGAATAGACACCAATGAGCTTTATGCTGAATGGTGCCAGAGATCTGCAACTCTTGGAAAGTATGTGCGAGTTTCGTCCATCCTCGGCGATGTCGAAGGTAAGGTTGCAGGCCTTACAGAAGATGGAGCACTATGCCTAAGAACTCAAGAAGGAGAGATACGTGTTTTGGCTGGCGATTGTGTCCACCTCCGAACTCTGAGTGAGGAGGAAAAAGAGGAGACATGGGCTTGAGCAAACGGATTGTCCAAGGAATAGCTAAAGATACATTAATGTTCATCTTAGAGATATCGCGGTCGTCTATGCCTAACGAATTTGCAGGGCTTCTTCAGGCGGAAAATGGGATTATTACAAACGTTCTTATCTTGCCGGGCACTGAAACGTCGAGAATTAGTGCAATGGTCAGGCTCTATATGCTGCCCAATATGAGCATCGTAGGCTCGGTACATAGCCATCCCTCTTCAGATATCCGCCCATCTCATCAAGATCTTCTCTTCTTCTCCCGCACAGGAGAGTATCATATAATCGTTGGCCCACCTTTTGACGAGAAGAATTGGAATTGTTACGATATCCTTGGAAATGAACGTAATCTTTCCGTTTTGGATATAGAATTCAATGATAATGGATTCAACGATTCAATGGATTCGGAAGATTATATGAGTAAAGACGAGGCAGACACGTGACACGAGTAGTGGGCACGGGCACATTCGATTTGCTTCACCCAGGTCACGTTCGATATCTGGAGAAATCAAGGACCCTAGGCGACGAACTTATAGTAATAGTCGCAAGAGATATTAATGTAAAACATAAGCCCAAACCTGTTGTACCCGAACAGCAGAGGTTGCGCATGGTTTTAGCTCTTAAGGCTGTAGACCATGCCATATTAGGAAGCGAGACGGATATATTCGAATCCATAGAGTTGCTAAAACCGGATATCATAACTCTGGGCTACGACCAGCACTTTGACCCTCTCATTCTAAAGACTGAATTGTCCAAACGGGGCCTTGATCCGAAAATAGTGAGAATTGAAGCAAACGAATCCTGCTTACTATGCAGTTCCAGGAGAATCATAGCAAAGATCCTGAGCGTTATCGTGGCCGCAGAATCTAGCCGCTAAGTACTTATACGGCGCACTCCCTTGGCGGGCCTGTATGGCCAGAGTTGCTGTTGGTGGCACCTTTGATCCAATTCATGATGGACATATTGCCCTACTTCATCGGGCGTTTGATCTTGGCGAAAACGGAGAGGTTGTGATAGGTCTCACTTCAGACGAGATGGCCAGAAGCAGCAGGGCAAGGCCAGTTAGGGGTTTCGATACTAGACTCAGGAACCTGCAGCGGACAATCGAGAGAGAAATTGGAGTGGATGCATTCAAAGTGATAAAGATCAGCGATCAATGTGGCTCATCGATCTACGAAGACTTCGATTATATCGTAGTCTCCCCTGAAACGCTTCCCGTAGCTCAAAAGATTAATCGGCTCAGGGAGAAAAGGGGACTTAAGCCAATCAAGATTTCGGTCATCGAATATCAAATGGCACAGGACCATATGAGGATAAGTTCGACCCGGATAATCGATGGAAAAATCGACCGCCATGGAAAAGTGCTTTTTCACTAGCGATGTTTGGATCTAATCGCTTTTTTTCGAGCCTTTTTATAGATATACCAAAACATATTTCCGACAAACAATCTGGGATGCGTTCTGCGTC
>JALHSR010000141.1 GCA_022865315.1 Methanotrichaceae archaeon
ATCCCATCGAGTTCATCTGGAAATCCATTAAACGAGTTTTATCTCTCGAATTTGTGGCAGATTTGGAGAGCATGAAGAAACTCATATCTGACCAATGGAATGCGCTCTCATGTTCGATCAGTTATGCCAAAGGCTGGATAGGGAGATTCTTAGTGGGGACTAATTACAATACAATCTGATTATTAGAAATTGTGCGGAAGACTATAATCTTCCAGATGAAAGGGAAATAGCACTTGAATCTCGATATCTCTGAAAATGGCCGCATTTTCAAGGACTATATTTTGTACGCAACTTTTTATTACTAAAATAGAGATATGAATACAATCTTAGCACCTTAAGCTGTAGGAAGTGAAAAGAATCGTAGTAGCAAATCGCGCATGTGAGTTTTTCGATCTTGCTGAAGGACAACTCAAAGGATTTACGAGGTCTGGTGTAAGGACAAAGGTATTGCTTTGCTTAGAGGAAAGAGCTAAGACGGCAGCTGAACTGGAAGACGAGATTGGGATTAGGACATCGACAATTCTTCATTCAATAAAGGATATGATGGAGCATAATCTTATTGGCAAGTCAGGTCAGGGCTATTTCCTCACAAATATCGGAAAGATCCAAGCTAAACTTTTGGATGATCTTATAAGCGCCATGGTCATTTTGGATCAATATAAAGATTTTTGGCTTACTCATGACATTAGCGGGATACCTGAAAATCTTTTGCTTAGAATCGGAGTGCTGAGTCAATCTCAGATACTTTCTGCAGATCCGGCTGCATTATTGAAGGTTTATGAAAATTTTATTTCTGAACTATTGAAATCAGAGAATATTTATGGCGTTTCCCCAATAGTCTTGCCCGAATATGCTAATGCTATTGCCGCAGCTGTGAATAATGGGGCAAAGGTTGAGCTTATACTTACGGAGAATGTAATGAAAATTGTTCTTAAGGACCATTACATTATTTTGAAGAACCTACTTGAACATGAGGATTTCAAATTATATAAAATAAATCATGAAGTAAAGGTTGCTTTTACAGTGACTGACAGTCTAATTTCTTTAGGATTATTTGGATTGGATGGCGTCTATGATATGGTAGAAGATTTGATCTGCACTGGGAAGAAAGCACAAGAATGGGGAATGGAACTTTTCAATTATTATTTGGATAAATTGACTAGGGTTCTGCAAATCTAGCTCTTTATTGCCTTCGAATTGAGTTCGGCGTCTCAAAAATATTTTTTTATAAATATAATATTGTTTGATATCAACAATTTGGCTTACAATGAGCAAAATTTCTCGAACTCGGCAGAAACTTTAAAATCGGGAAACCTTCCCCTTAATATGAATGATCCAAAATATTACTTCTTATTTGAAATTCTGGAAATATCATCAATTTTTTTTGAACGAGATACTTACAGATTTATTGACAATCTATAAATTATTAACACTGACATACTCCAAGGGCTAAAGCACCTTGGGTTCTATTGTTAGCTGGATTCAAGCCAGAGCAACTTTAGGGCTATCAGTGGTCCCTTCAGCCAGATCTCTTTCTCTGACTGATCGATCTATGCACGGACGCTTTGCAATGTTGAATCCTGCATTGCTGTCAGCATGATCAACGTG
>JALHSR010000142.1 GCA_022865315.1 Methanotrichaceae archaeon
AAGAACCTGGGATTACCAATTTTCTCACCATTAGATAGGGTGGCAAAGCTTTCTAAGCCTACATCAATACCCACGACAGCGTTACCCTTCCAGGGTGGGAGTGGTTCAGCGAATTCAACCATAAAACAAGCAAACCATTTCCCTGTTGGCACTTTTCGGATTGTGCAGGTCTCGATTTGGCCTTCAATAGATCGATGCAATTTGAGCTTAATATCACCAATTTTTGCCAGATGGAGTTTACCGTTATCAATCTTGAACCCTAATTGTTTGTAGGTGATATTATTATAGCAACCTTTTCCTTTAAACCTGGGATACCCAGGATTCTCACCAGCTTTGACCCGTCTAAAATAAGCCTTGAAAGCTAAATCTACTCGGGCTTGAACCTGTTGCAAAACTTGAGAAAAACTTGTCTGAGATCCGGCTTCTTCGCCTTCCAGGATACAAGGATGCTATTAGTATCGTATATGGAGATAGTTTTGTTTTCCTTCTCCCAAATATCTTTGCGTAGAGCTAATGTATCGTTATAGACTTGCCTACAAAGTTCAAGACTTTGGTTCATTGTGGAATCTTGCGATTTTGTGGGGTACAGCCTAAAGCGATACGTTTTACGCATAGTACTATAATTGACCTTTTAATTGTATATAATTTATTTATGGGGCTTGGAACTTGTACTCATTCATCCCGCCACTTAAAAAGGACTGCTGATTATCTGTAAAAAATATACATTTGACCGGATGCGTCGATGCCGAATAAGGCAAATGTCGTTTTCAAGGGCAAACTTTAAACATTTGATATCATATCTTCAGCCTCAGGCGGAGGTTCAGGAATAAATGAAACTGATGTTCTTATTAATGTTCTTGCTGGTCATGCTAACCTTCATTCCCTTCAATGTATCAGCCGGGGCCGGTTGTGGGACCAATTGGCTGGGAAGCGATACCAACGATCCCGATTTCTGGGTAAGCAAGAATCAGGACATAGGGGTCTCTAGCGTTGGAGCGAGCTCAATTTCTAGCAAACAGAAATTAGCTCCAGACGAGCAACCAAGAGTCAATCCGAATCCATCGCCAGTGAATATGAGCATGCCCGCTCCCAATCCAATACTCCCAAAACCGACCAATAATACAACTAATGTGAGAGTTCAACCAGCAGAGATATCAAAACCTGAACCGCCAAAAGCTGGATTCCTCGACCTGAACGGCAAGTGGTCTGCAGAATTTGAAGGCAATGCTGGAAGTTCTATAGATCTGATACTTATCCAAACTGATGAGGATATTATGGGCTCCGGAATACTTAATGAGAACGGCAATAAATTACAGATTTTTGCCAAAGGTTCGGTGGGACCCAAGAAGGTGATACTTGATGTAAAAACTGTAGTTGGAGAGTTCGTTAACAGGATAGACAAAAGATACAATTTTGAGCTCATGCCGGACAATAGAACGCTAACCGGTACTTATGAAGAATATCTAGGCGAGACTTCTGTGACCAGGGGCAATATCACAATCAACAGGCTGAGCCCATAGCTTCTGAATACCTTTTGAGGAGTTCCATCTTGCTGATTCATGAGAAATATTTGCTAAAGCAAGGTGATCAGATGATAAAGATAAAATTCAACTTATTGATTTTATTAATGCTGATAGCGATAATTTTTTCGTCTCAAGCCTCCGCCGGCTGCGGACGATGGGTCGTACGTGAAAATACAGACTACTTGGCCGATCCGGTCTTTGATGCCGCCTTTAAAGATCAAACAAATAGATCATCTGAAAATTCTATCGAGATTACCGACCCAGCTAAAACAAAAAATGAATCCACTATACCAAACCAGAGAGAGACCGAGAATTTCTTGGATATATCTGGAAAGTGGCAGATAAATCTAGATAAGGCCGCAGATCATCTTGAAATAATCTTGATCCAATCTGGAGATCGATTGCAAGGTTATGGAAGCTTGATCAAAAATAGTACCGAGATTCCAGTGACTGCTATAGGCAACATTTCTGAAAAGATCATTTATTTGGATGCCAATATGGTTGTTGATGGAACTCTTAACAAAGTCGAGAAGAAGTACGAGCTAAATCTAGCCCCAACTCAAGAAATCCTTGTTGGTAGCTATGAGTACTTCGAAGAAAAAGAGCTTACGGAAGAAGGAAATGCTACAGCTACAAAAGTATAAACGTTGTTTTTGTGTTTTGAACAGCCACTTAAGCCAGTGGGGTAATCCTGCAGGCAATTATATAATTACTTATGATAAGGTTCATTATGAATTATCCTAAAGCACCGGTATAGCTGCTCAAGCAAGATCAAACGCACCATCTGGTGTGGAAAGGTAAGCTTGGAAAAGGAGAGCACAAGATCTGCCCGGTTCAGAACTGAAAAATCGAGACCTAGAGGGCCGCCGATAATCCAATTGACCTCACTCCGGCCTTCTATCATACAGTTCTTCAGCCATTTGGCCAGCTCCAATGAATCCATAGCTATACCTTGCCTATCCAAGGCAACAATAAGCCCACCTAGCTTCTCGACCTTACCCAATATCAAATGTGCTTCCTGTGCCTGCGCCCTCTCCTTTTCCTGAATCGTGGCTCCATCGACAATCTTGGCCTCCGATATATCCAGAATTTCCAACTTTGCATAAGGCGTTAGACGGCGAAGATAATCAGCAAGTCCTTCTTGCCAATAATGCTCTCTTAGTTTTCCCACAGCAATAATCCTTAGATTCATGGCAAGCATGAGATATTAATTTTACAAAAGTTGCTCTTTTTATATATGTTTATTCGATTATTATATTCCTAAGAAGGGCGGCCGTTTCTTGCATAGATTTTTCGTCAGCTAAATCCACCAACGAGCGTGGCGCTTCTTGGAAGCCCTCTAGTGCATTAAAAAACCTATCCAGAGGATCGCCCTTATGGGTAGGAACAAGAAAGATATGCGCATGAGGAATCCTTCTGCCACGGGCAATCACGCATATGAAATCAGGATGCAAGGCTTTCATTATCTTCTGGGCCACGGTTCTGCAAATGCCGAAAAGGCTTTCAGTTTCCTCCTTTGTAAGATCATGCCACCAAGGAACGTGTCTTTTGGGAATGACTAGGCAATGGCCTTTTGCATAAGGATTGATATCCAGAATGGCCAACGAAAGCTCATCCTCATGAATCCTATGAGCTTCAGCTTGGCCTCGTACGATCCTGCAAAATATACAGTTATTATCTAAATTGTCAGGCATGATCGCCACCATCAACTGATCAAAGCTACTCCGATCATAAAATTGATTTTCTATCTAAAATCCGCATTCTTCGCTCGTTTCATATACTTTCCTGAGCCTATCCGCCACATCACTAGAATACTTTCTTTGGGTAACTGAAAAAAAAGCTTCAGCAAATTCGGGATAGAGACAACCTAAACCTTCAGAACCATCCATGACTTTATCAACTAGATATTTGATATCATCTGGAGAAAGCTTTTGCAGACGTTCTTTAAAATCCTTTTCGTCCCGCGAATGATGGTTGGCAACTGGAGGAAGGATGTTCATATATTCCATCTCTATGCCTAAACGCAGCATATCATCCAGCTCCGGTACAAGCTTCTTCAATATTTCTTTATCCCTTTCATCAAGCTCTCTTGCCATTATTAATCCCACGCTGTTTAGGCTTGAAGCCTTTAATCAATTGACTCCCTTATCCAATGTAGATAGACCTCATCTCCCCCTACGATAGGAACTACGATGATCTCCGGTAGCTGGTAACTATGGAGTTCCTTTATCCGAGACTTTAATCGATCAACCAGCCTTGATTCTGTCTTTATAATCATCATCGCCTCCTGTTCCTCAGATAATTTGCCCTCCCAAATAAAATGAGATTTTACTTGAGATATATTTACGCAAGCTGCTAACCTTTCTTCTACCAGCGACCGAGCTATCCAATCCGCATCTCCTACTTGCGTTGTGCTCAAGACCAATACGAACTCCGTCATAATCCCACCCATCTAGCTCCTTCCTCCGAAATCTCTTTCTTCCAAATCGGAACACGAGATTTCAGTTCCTCTAAGATGAAGCTGCATCCTTCAAAAGCCATTTTTCTATGTGGAGCAGAGCAGACAATTAGAGCTATATTGTCGCCAACATTCAATGATCCCACACGGTGAATAATATCAACCCTTCTTAGCCCAAACTTGCCCATAGCCTCGTCTCTAATGCATTCCAACTCCGATATAGCTGCCATACGGTACGATTCTACTTCCATTGATGTAATACCATCGTTACGCACAATGCCAAGAAAGATTACTATTGCTCCGACATCTTCTTGTTTAGCATTCAGGATCACTTCGTCTATAGAGAAGTCTTTTTCAGTGATCTCGATCAGGAACTTAACCCCCTGCCATTGGGGAAAATATTGCCATTTCATCACCTTCATGAAGCACCAACAAAAGGTCTTTTCGACGATCTAACCTGGTACGGTTCCTCATTAGAAACACATTTTCGCTAGCATATCCGGAAACATCAAAAACAACATTCCTGAGATCCGCATGCTGTTCAGAAAGAAACTCCAAGAGGTCCTTAACTGTAGAGCCATCCATCAGCTCCACTTCAGACTCTCCCCCTAAAATCTCCCGGAAAATAGCGAACGCCTTGACCTTTATCCTCATATTTCTACTTCCTACCTTTCTTAATGGATGATAACAGCTTCAGTTTGTAATCCTCTCGGAACCTATTGATCTCCTCCTCTGACTCTATAGCCATGACGAATGCACCATGACAAGGCATTACATAGGTAAAAATCAGTTCCTTGCCCGTGCCCCCCATGACCACAAGTGGTACTCCGACAATATAATAATTATTGAAAATTTTGTAACCGGGATCAATAAAATATAATAGACCTCATCGGAGTTTTTCTCGATATACTCCCTAGCCTCCTTGAAAGATGTCCGCTCCAAAAGCAGCTTATATTTCATCTGCTCAATGCAGCTCATTCTATCACCATGCCTATTTTGTAATTCTTGAGCGGCAACGGACTGTGAACCGCTTTTGCTACTGCCTTCTTTGTCGGATACCCGATAGGTTCGCCAGTGCTTCTGCATCCTTCCCGAAAACGATTATATGCAGATAGCCCTCGATATTAACACTTATTTTGCTCTATAAGTCACATGCAGTTGTTATACATGAATGCAAGACAATAATCGAAATCCTCCTCTTTTCCATAATATCTGCACAATCATCCAGATCATATGTTTTCCTGAAATATAGTCTTCAGGATCGAAATTTCTCAAAGGCTGGAATCCCACATCTGTTCCAGTTAATGTTACTTCATTGCCATCTTTAGATAATCTATTCGATAGATAGAGGACTTTACTCATCGGAATCGGTACTCTAGGGCATCCCATAACAAATAGAACCTTGCTTGCGGCCATTTATAGAAGCGGGGCGCAGGGGGGTAGAGAAAACTTCGGTCTTTAGGCCGGAGATGAATCGTACCCCGCCTTTGCATCAAGCAGCCTGATAATAATCTGATCATAGGACTCTCCTTTCTTGCCTATCTCATATTCGTAACAGAGAGAGAAATCCCCACCAAGGCGGAGCCTAATACCGTCTTGAGTGTGGATCTGGGTATAAACCATGTGGTAACAACTTCGAATGGTCAACCTTTCGACTATCCTAAGTACTACATCCAAGCAGAGAAGAAGAACAGAGCGGCTGAGAAGTCGCTGCATAGAAAG
>JALHSR010000143.1 GCA_022865315.1 Methanotrichaceae archaeon
CAAATAATCTGTTCCAATTGGAACGACTTGAGCCGGAGTAACAATCGCAGGCTGTTGAAGCGCTTAAGGTATTACAACACTGGTCAGAACATTAGCCTCTTCCCCTTTTACACCGGATACGCAACATTCATCCTGGACTTGGGAGGCAACGTTATTCTTCAGCC
The DNA here is from genome assembly GCA_022865315.1 of Methanotrichaceae archaeon. Classification (GTDB taxonomy): domain Archaea; phylum Halobacteriota; class Methanosarcinia; order Methanotrichales; family Methanotrichaceae; genus JALHSR01. Next base: position 165 of record JALHSR010000143.1, read on the forward strand.
AGCACCGAGCATTAGGCCCTTGATAACCAGGCTTGACATACGTACAGGCCACGCATGTAGGGTCGTCTGTGCACACCTGAGCACATAGTTTCGGGTCGGCGATTTTGAGATCAAAATCTCTGTAGTCCGAGCCGGGGATGTTTGTATCATTCACCATTAGGATGATCGAACCTTCCTCCTCGGTAAGAATAGGTTCAACTTCCCGTTCTCTAGTTTCAACTTCCAGAAGATCGGGAACTGGTTGCCAGCGGAAATCCTCAGCTCCGACGTCCCAATCAAGCCACCATAAGGTGTTATCCATTCCTCTGGCAAATACGGTAAAGTGATCTCCAACATAATTTATCGCTGCTGGAGCAGAGTTCAGACCTCCTCCATAATCCCCCCATATAGTCGGTGGACCATCAGATCTGATGCCTTTGGCGTACAGGCCCATATCTCCACCTCGACCAAAGATGTTGATCTTCCTCTCTCCTCCTCCTCCGGGAAATGGTGGCGTAGGCGTAATAGAAGGGGCTGAGGTAAATATTCCGCCGATGGACTGCCAACCGCTCCACCTACCTAAATCATACGAGTTACGATAATAGCTATTATCTCTCCCCCTTACTACTAAATCGAGATGATTGGGTCCCCAGGATCCTGCTGCCGGAGCTGACTTAGCGCCGCCTGGCGGCATTAGGTGTCCTCTCCCAAATTCTCCTCTTGGATCTAAATTAAAACCCCCCTCTTCCGGCGTTATATTCTCCACTCGGGGATCGAAATAGTCCTGCACGTTTCTTCCATCCCAAATGTAATGGCTTATATACCCAATTCTCCAAGGAGATATTTCCGCATTTGTAGTCACAAAAAGATCGATTCGATTAGGATCCCCCCACCATGCTGCAGCAATGCCACCTGCAGATGCGGTTTCTTGGGTTGTAAATTCGCGGTTTACGTACTTCCTGGACCAAGAACTCCCATCCCATTCTAATTGAATCAGATCATACAAATGACGACCAGTCTCCCGAGGCTGCCGATCGTCACTGAACGCTCCCACCACAAAGACGTCGATAGTATTGGGTCCTCTTTGAACGACTGATGGGGATGAGGAGATTCTTAAGGTTCGCGGAAAGACAACGCTCAAGGTGCCACTGGCCTCATCATACCCAGGATGATAAGTCAAACGGTACCACAATAGTTTATCGTCGTCCGACCTTGCAAAGACGTTTATCTGGTCATAGACATTCGTCGTTCTCCAATCAGGATTCGCACGTGGATCGAACACTCCACCGTAGTCCTCCAAACCATTGGGTATGCTCGTATCAGTGTACCAAGCACTGGCAGCTGGATCGCCTTTAAATGTTGGTCGAGCGCCCTGTGCTGTCGCTATTAATATAATTATACCCAGAAAAATAGTCAGAATTAAGTTAATTTTCATATCCCTACCTCTTTAAAATAGCTACAGATTACGGGCATTGAATTTATAATTAACTTTTGTTATGATTTTTGTGATTTTGGAGGTGCCAATCCCTTAAGTTCGACATACTACAGTGAATAACTTTTCAGAGTCTAGAAGGCTTTCAGAAATGGCAATAAAATAATTTTTATAAAATATTTTTCCAAATTCAAACCCCTACGGTTACGCTATGGATTCTACAGCGCTTTTTTGATTTAGACGATGCCGATTATTCAAAATGGTCTATACCAAGCACAACATTCGTTCTTTTGGGAATCCTCAATTATTGCTACAAATCGCGGTTTTTACGAGTAAAACCTACATGATCTGCCTGCTCATGCCCGAAGCATATAAAAGGTGATTTGTTTTGGATGCTTAATTGACCCTGATGTGGGCAGTGAAGGTTGTGCACCAATTGAGACGATTGATCTCGTTCGTAAAACTAGCTCTCATCATTCGAATGCCAGGATGCGTCTTAAGAACGCCTATAGGAATTTGCACCTTTGGGATGATCATCTGTTCATATCAGGATAGGTTAATGGTTATGGAAACGCAAAGCTTGTGAACAAAAGGAGCCATCCAAAACCTTCATGAAAGACTCACGCTATTTTAAGAACTTATGATGGCATTAAATAAATCATGTATCGAAAAGCATTTGATAGAACAAAAATTATACCGGTATTTTTTCCATAGTAGCCTATTTACAGAGCATAAGAAATTCATTGAAAGAATATCAATACAAAAAATTGGAAGGCATTCAGGTTCTATAAAGTCCTGTGCCTTCAAGATGCCCAAATAGTTTTGTCTTGTTGTTGCTCAATAGATTACATCATGCCCCAGCCGACTCATTTTCAAGCGATTCGACTTTCGCATTCAATTCCTGGATAGACTTTACGAGAATTGGAATAAGTTCTTCATATTTCAGGTTCATTTGACCGTCTGGTGTGTCATTGGTGACAACGGCCGATCTGGTTACTGCATCAGGTATTACTTTTTCTACTTCTTGAGCAACTAAACCATAATGCAATGAGCCGTTGGAGTCTTTTTTCCAATTAAATGTGACAGGGTTTAATTGCAGAATCTCTTGCAAACCGATATCTATAGGAGTTATGTTTGATTTTAGGCGAACATCGGATTGTGCCGCGTAGGGCCGACAATTAATCCGGTAGTTTGTAGCAGCAGGCCAATCCCAATTATTTCTTCCGGGCACACATCCTTCATCCCCTTGGAAAAGAACGTGCAAATCAATCACAATGTTATTGTGTTCAGGATAGCGGCTACAGAGGTCATTCGTAATCTGCGGGATCAATCCGTCAGCGAACGGATAACTATAGATTTGATTTGCCTCTGAACAGTAGCTGACCTCCCTATCTCGATGGTCAAAAGCTTGAATACATTC
>JALHSR010000144.1 GCA_022865315.1 Methanotrichaceae archaeon
CCTGTTGAACTTCGCCCGCCATAATTTCACCCGAATTTTCTGTGATGCCAAATATGGGTAAGCAAATAATTAAGCTATTCATAATTTTTAATTGCCTAGCTTTATCCGATCTGATGTCACTAGATCAGATCATGAGAACGCCTCCAAGGTAGACGGATTCACGAGAAAAAGAGATGCACTTCTCGTGACTTGGAGGCAAAAGCAGATAATTTTATCTTTAATTGCGAATTAAATTTTAAAATCGATTTTAGCCCACAAAAGTACTTGGGGTTAAAAGGAGAGTCCATTGTGGACATCAAACAATCCCTATGGACGGCAGGATGCCATCCTGCATCCAATATAGCTCGGCGATCGATGCAATTGTAGTATATGGCAAGGTTTCACTTAAGTGAAGAACATGATCACAGGGCTGCCCTCGAAGCACGTCTTGAATCACATCAATAGAACGCCTCCAATATGCTATAGATCTTGTAAGGATATGTAACTTGGCCTGAAAACAATTTGCAGTGGTCTATTTTTACAGTAATGAAATATGAATCTATATGTAAATTCAAAAATTAACAATCAAGATGATCGGAGGATAGATAAGCATTGGTATCGAAACCCTGGCTCGTGGCAAGTGATGATATGGCTGACAAAAACCGAGCCCAAGGCAAAAGCAAAAAAGCGATGACCAAAAAGGCAAGGCTAGAAAAGAAGAAAGTGAAATCAGGAGCCAAGCCATAGATAGAAAAATGAAACGTAAGCGTAGACTCGAAGAGTTGAAGGCTGTTAAAGTCATGAGAGGTTGCAAGAGCTGAAGGCGATAGAAAGACTGGCTACTAGGCAAGCTGAAGATCTGGAGCTGGATGCTTTTTTTTGCTCCAAAAAGTTCTATGATATTATCAATTAATATCGTCCAAAGTGTCATAGAACGAAATAGTATGATCGGGGGTATGCCAGGAGTACTCATAAACACGGGCGAACTCCATCAGAGCTCTGCTGAAGGGCGGAGTCAGCTGATCACGATACCGAATAGCGGCAGCTATTATACTTCCGGCGATGAAATAGGCGGTATCCTGAAGAAGCCATATTAGCTCGTCTGCCATCTGCATAACATCGGCGGTTAAACTTGGGCCATCGCCTGGCTCGGTTATGAGAAAGATTGGAATCTTTTCATTACGAGATCGAGTAAGTTTCAGAAGGTCCTTTGCTCTGGCATGAGTTAACGGATCGTCATTTTCAAGATCCCAATCCAGAAGCATGCACTGTATCGAAGGATCGGTTAAAACAACAGATTCGGCATCCTCTGGGGAGATGGATGTGACAATATCCACATCGTGAGCCTGCAGCTCTTCCACTAAAGCTCTAGCAGCTCTTCTCGTCGCAGTTGGATCATTTAGTTCATCATCCACGATCAAGACACTTATAGTAACTATTCTTTCGCCACGTTTGCTCATAAGTTTCTTCCCCAAGATATTATCGCTCTATTTTTTTGCCATTTCATCTGATAACTGTTCAAAAAAAACTTCTATGGACTTTTTTCGAATGTACAAGGTCTTTTGAGATTCATATTTTGCGAAATCCGACTTAGGAAGAAATTCGGTAAACGCCAAATAGCATTGCCTTATCCCTATCTCGTAACTCAAGCTTATTTTAGTGCTTTTCCTGCGGCAACGCTATTGGTCTCCCAGGGTATCGAGAAGAGCATAGAGGATTCCGATTAACTTAAGGTCGCTAGAGTTCATGAGATACATTGTCCATTATTTCCATTCAAACAATCGGATTAAGCCTTCATCACCTCCATAACACCCTCATTTTCTTGAATTCAGTCCTTTTTTTCGACAGCTCACGCTAAGCACTAATTTTAAGCCTGGCGAAATTCAA
>JALHSR010000145.1 GCA_022865315.1 Methanotrichaceae archaeon
AGAGCATGAAGAAACTCATATCTGACCAATGGAATGCGCTCTCATGTTCGATCAGTTATGCCAAAGGCTGGATAAGGAGATTCTTAGAGGGGACTAATTACAATACAATCTGATTATTAGAAATTGTGCGGAAGACTATAAATCGTAGTCCTTTAATATGTATGAAGTAAATGGGCATCAAGATTAAAAAAAGGGCGCAAGACAAATGCCAAGCGTCAAATATACTAGAATAGAAGTAACGCAACAGGCCTATTTGGCGTTAGAGGCTGAAGCTATTCTCCAAGGCAAGACGTTAAAAAAGCTTGCCTCTGAGTTGATATTGGATGCCGTTTCAAAGAAGGCCTTGAATTTTGTCCAAGATTCTGCCTTTTCTATCGAAGTTAACAACACGTTGAATAATGAAACTATGGAAAAAGTGATTAAGAATATTGGTACAACGCAGATAAATATTGCTGATGCTTTTTTGGATCACCTCAAAAGGGCTCTTCTGGATGAAGGGTATCAAGGAGCAATGCTGTATGTAGCTCAACATACTGCTTCATTGCAGAGAGATGAACTTTTTCGTGTGCTGACAATTTGTCAGCTCAATAAAATGCCATCATTGTTCGCTGTAGATTTAATTACCAAATTGAAAAAATGATATCAGATTATTTTTGCAAGAATCACGCTCTAATCAAAATGAAATAGACACTGAAGCCAATGAAATCCGAACCATCAAAAAAAAAATTGCAGCCTTTTATTTATTAGCGAGTTAGACTTGGAATGGCTAAGCTAAATGCCATCCTCTATTTCAAGCAAGATATATTCTATCAATTGAAAAAGAGATATAGACCTTGTGCTGCTGCTCAAATCTTCTTCTATGTCATCTCGGCAATTACAACAAAGATTGCGAAAGACTGTCGAATTGTCGACTATGTTTCTCATATCCATACAGTTGAACTGCGTATGTTTTGGGGTGTCTAACCCTTTTTTTCAAGATCTCTTCAATAAACTACTCATAATGACGCCGGCTATTTATGTCGTCGATCACCCAATCTTGCGCGTTTTCTTGAATTTCAATTAGCCAAGACGGAATAAATGGTTCCAAGACTTACGGTTTCAGCAGCCACCACCAGACGATTCCGATAGCCGCCAAAAGAGCCGCTATCAGATAGGTTTTTCCCCTTCCCATATTTCTCTACATCATTTGAGCAACTATTACGAAGACTACAAATAACGCTCCCAAAATGGCGACTATATTCGTCGACTCCGGCCGTTTGATCCCATGTGCTTTCGGATGTTTTGGTTTATTTTTCAAAATCTGTTCAACAGACTTATTATATTGAAGCATTGCGTCGGTTATTCCTTCCATTTTTATCCACCTCATCCTGCGCTATTTTTTATTGATTTCAATTAGCTAAGGTAACCATTCCACTCGATCTCTTAACTTAGCCAGGTGAAAATTGCTTTTTACCTATTTTACCTTTTTGGAATTAATTTTTTTTGTCCAAAAAGAGAAAAAACCTTTGACTAAAATCGAAAAGTTTAATTCATTGTATAGAGCATAATCCGATATCGGTTTTATATCGCATAGTGCTGCTATACTCACCAGAAATCGATCCATTCCTTGAGGATCTAGCCAAGATTGCTGACCATGTATTCTGCTTAAAGGAAGGGGCCTCGAAATCCACCTAGACTGACGGCCAAGACCTAAGCCGAAGATAAAGGATCAGTCTACAATGGAGGCATTATAATGATATGGCAAAGCGAAATTAAGTCGTTTGATAATGCACGCGTCAGATATACAGGTCTATGTACATTGTATTTTCTCTTGAATCGAAAAGGACAATGATTAATAATCCAATAATAACTAAGTAATTTTATGGGTTCCATCAGAAAGATCCCTGGTGTAAAGGTAGGACATGCTCAAGATTTTGATGCTGCAACAGGTTGCACAGTAGTCCTGACCGAGAAAGGTGCTGCCTGTGGAGTGAGCCAAAGAGGTGGGGCACCTGCCACCCGGGAGACGGATTTGCTTCGTCCAATGCATTTGGTTAAGGAAGTGCATGGAATATTGCTGGCGGGTGGCAGCACATTCGGTTTGGCCGCTGCCGATGGCGTGATACGGTGGTTGGAAGAACGCAGAATAGGGTTGGATGTAGGAGTTGCTCGTGTTCCCATTGTTCCGAGCGCAGCTCTATTTGACCTTAGCATCGGTCGCTCTGATGTGCGTCCTACTGCCGAAATGGGCTATATTGCCTGCGATTCGGCTACTGAAGACTTTTCATCCAAAGAAGGCACGATCGGAGCGGGAACTGGGGCTACTATAGGCGATATCATGGGGCCAGAAGGTCGCATGAAAGGTGGATTGGGCACTGCAGTCATCGAGCTGGAACAAGGGCTTGTTGTGGGTGCTATCTTTGCTGTCAACTGTTTTGGCGATGTCCTCGATCCGAGAACGGGTCGGATTATGGCTGGTGCCCGAAAGATGCCCGAAGGTATATTTGCCAATACTTTCCAGTTAATTTCAAAGATGCCCGTGAGTTTTGCAGAAGTAGTAACCAATACTGTTATCGGTGTGGTGGCAACAAACATGACATTAGATAAAGAAGCCATCAATAAGGTTGCTCAGATGGCTCACAATGGATTAGCGCGAACAGTCTGCCCTGCTCATACCATGTTTGATGGTGATACCATCTTTGCATTGGCGACGGGCGAGGAAAGAAAGGCCGATGTAAATGCAATTGGAGCCCTTTCTGCAGAGGCGACAGCCCGAGCAATTGTAAATGCCATTCAAAAGGCCACGTCTCTAGGAGGCGTGCCAGCCCTCAGAGATATTAGCTCCAATGGGGATCAATAACATAGCACTTACCCTTGTCTCGAAAATTGGTTTCAATCCTTGTTATTATGGAAATCCATTAATTATTTTTTTTGCTTTTTTCCGCGCGATATCCGACCTAGACATGCTTCGAGGGCAGCCCTGTGATCATGTTCTTCACTTGACCGAATCTCGCTAGATATTGCACAATTGCATCGATCACCAAGCTATATTGAATGCGAGATGGCATCCTATTATCCATATGGATTGTTTGATGCCACATACGAACTGCTTTTAACCCCGAGTAACTTTATGGCTTAAAATCGATTTTAAAATTTAATCCACAATTAAAGATAAAATCACCATGTTATAATTCTTATATGTCATTATTGGCATGATTATTGAACGACTATGGAAGAGAACCACATTGAAGTCGAATTTATCAGCCCCAAATTGCCAGCAAGCTAAAATCCAGCTATATAACGAAATCGATATGCATAATGGTAATTGGGAATTACTCAAGGGATTTCCGCACCAATTTACGAGTAAGCATATGAACAAGGCGGATCGTTATGATTTTGCTCAATGAAATTAGAATCCATTTAGAAGATACGTCATAGAACTATTTCAATTTGATCAAGTCGTAAGCAGCTCCTTCATTCTTCTCCAAAAACCTCAGTAGACTATCATTACTGGCACTTTCGAGTGACGAACTACCTTCTCTGTAACACTTCCGATCATGAATTTTTTTAGGCCTGTGACTCCTATACTGCCAATGACTATGATATCCATTTTGGCTTCTTCGGCGAATTTTAGTATTTCATTCGCAGGATTTCCTTCGATTATCTTTGCCTCAAATGGAATC
>JALHSR010000146.1 GCA_022865315.1 Methanotrichaceae archaeon
GCGAATATACCCGTTAAGTCGCTTGAATAACGATTCCGCCTCCCCTCCAAGCGTGAAATCTCCCAAATGATAAACTATATCGTTTATTTTCACGACTTTATTCCACGCACTTATTAACGCCTCGTCCATTTCTTCAATATTAGAAAACGGGCGATTACAGTATTGAATTATGCCTCCGCGTTTGCTTATGTGACCAAAATGTTGATCGCCGGTTAAATAAATCATCACACATCCAATCTCGATTGATGCTCAGGCTTACCCTGTTTTATAACCCCACTGATTCCTTGTCGTTTCATACCTGCTTTACCACGCGCGGTCTTAACAAGACTAGAGGGACTGTTCACTCGAAAAGGTACTGCACCATTGACCATTTCAGATTCGTATTCGGAACGCATTTCAATCAATAGATCACTTCCATATTCCCCACAAGCGTTAGCTAATTCACGCAAGGAAATTATCCAATACGAGAACTCGCTACGTTCACTTTCTTTGCGCGGTTTAATGGGGGGTGTCAATTTATATAACGTGCAGAACTTTTCCGCATAAGGACGTATATCCTCGGGAAATTGTTCGTATCCTACTGAATTATTAGATAGGGACGCAAAATACGCTTTCTCTGTATTTTTATTTATTTGTTCAGTAGTTAATTGGGGCTTTTTTATTTGGATAATATCAGTTATAACTTTTGTGAGTTCCATGTCCAGAACCACATTGTCAATACCGTACTTAGCAAGAGTTTCGGTGATCGCCAGTCGTATACCTCGTGTCATAGTTTGAGTCATTCCTCTCTCCTCCCCTGTTAGGGCAGGTCTGATTTCTGATATAGTATACCATGTTTGCTAATTGCATATTAGCCTTGCTTCTGGAACTCTGTAAGAGTCAGCAGCGAACTTAAATAGTTCACCCAGGGCAGCCCTGGCGACTTTCCTAAACACAAGTTCAAAAAATAAACCAAGCAAGAAAGAACATTGTGTAAACCCCTTTCGAGGTGAAAGTCGGTTCAACCATCTTTTCGCATTGCCCTGTTAGGGCGCGAACCTCGCTGTTCTCTGCTTTGTCCGAGGCACAAATTTCTTGAGGTTAAACCAGTCGTTGTCTACGACAGTAACAGTTTGAAGCGGTTTCTGCCTTGAGAGTTTCCTCTCATGTTTGTATGTATCCTCGCCTATCCGCTCCGCCTATAAGCAAGGAGTTTATTTATACAAAATTACCGCAAATTATGGACGTTGATTGTCAAATAATTATATTTATCGATACAAATATCAATAAGGCTAGGCAATACACCAATATATCCTCTATTATTCAAAGTACGCAAATGGTTTACTATAGAAGATGGACTAAATCCCAATTCATCGGATAAATTATATGGAGATGTCTCTAATACATCTTTATCTCCTGCTAAATATAGTAAATAGCAACAGATTATAAATTCTTTCTTGGTAAGTCCAGAAAATAATATAGCCGGAATATTAATTCTTATTCTTTCTAATTCTTCTAAACTTTTTCCTATATTTATAGTCATTATATTCTCCAATCAAAAATCGTCCTTAGACTAATGCCTGTGCCTGTAGCAATCACCAGCAGAGAATGGTGGGCATCAGGCACTAGCTTAAAGACGATTTAATTCTCTGCACGTGGCGGTTGCTACTCCGCTTTTCTATATTATACCACTACTCCGCAAATAATGCAGACAGACAGCACAATGAAGCTATAACTACGAATATTATTGCGAATATAGTTGTTAAA
>JALHSR010000147.1 GCA_022865315.1 Methanotrichaceae archaeon
TAGAGGATTACGATCAACCTAGATGTATAAAGTAAGTAGGATCAATTGTCCAAGTTTTTCTGTTCAAGATCTCAAAGGAGCTTGATTTTAGCCATTCTTGCCGTCTTTCTAACTATATACAATTAATTTCGATAGCTAACGCTGGGATCAGACAGCATTTGCTTTCCGAAGTGTCCTGAGCTGATGTAAATTAAAAGCAAAGGCAGTAAACACCATCTTAACATGAACCCTTTGAACGGTGGTAACAAGCACATGAGCTGATTTGAACCCCGTCTTAATGATGTTTCGACTGCGTCGAAACTCTCGCTGACTAGAGTCAGCGATACAGCAAACGGTCGTTCACCGGGTGCTCTTATTCGGCTGATCTGCAGGTTTCTGAGTCTATCCCATCGATTCAGAGGATGACCTCGAGTGGCTCTGAACATGGTTATGGAGCGGCCTCTAGCTGACGTTCCGAAATAGCCTTTATCTCTGTAGACAGTCTCGCCCTCTACTGATAGATCTACCTGGCTATCATGTACTGATGCAGTAGTAGTCTCCATAGCTCGTATCAGACCATACCCCACATCCACTTTGTTGTGAAGTTTGTACCCAAAATAGATTTCTTCACCCTTCTTAGCCCATGTGCCATCTTTGCTTCTTCGAGTTCTTGCTTCATCACCACGTTTCTTATTGCCTGATCTGCCTGGGTCTGAGGTGATGAAAGTGGCATCTTGGATGCAACCTTCTTTAACAGTTAATCCTTTAGCATCTAGCTGTCTCTGAAGCTCTTGCCAAATGGCATTAAGCAACTCCTTATACTTAAGTCGTTCTCGGAAGAGCCAGATGGTCGTTGAATCGGGAATGTCCTCTTGAAAATCCAGAAATCTCATGAATGAGATGTTCTTGACCATTTCTAGCTCCATCTTTTGATCGGAAAGGCCATACCAGTGCTGCAACGCGAGAATCTTGATCATCAGCACTTCATCATAGTTGGGATGGCCTCCTTTCTCTGTCCTGTTATCATAGATTCCTTCCATGATTGGGCGGAAGGCCTCCCAATCGATCAATGATTTCACTCCAGAAAGAGGATCACCAAGTTCATCCAATCGGCGACAAGCCAGTTGGAGACCAAAACTCATAAAACTATTCATATTATATAATAGTATTTATAGTATATATAATTTACGATAGTTTGGTTGCTCGAAGTCCTCAATAGTATTCCTATTGATTTAATTAATCCTCAGTTCGAATTAATTGTAAATATTTGGGAGAAATTATCTGCATCGATATTAGCTTCTGCAACAGTAATAATTGTTTTTATGATATTGAGAGAAATTATAGATAAATATATTGCTCTTACCTGTTCACTTATTTTTGCATTAGCAACGGCCAATTGGACAATATCAAGTCAGACTCTGTGGCAGCATGGCTTATCGGAGTTTCTTCTGGCATTAGCTATCTATTTAGTAATAAAGAGCTATGAAAATAATAATATAAAAACTATAATGTACCTAGGGCTGGTATCAGGATTATTCTTATTTAATAGGCCTCCAGATGCTATTCTCTTATTGCCTATTTTATATTATATTGTTAGTTTTAAAAGTTTTAAAGTAATAGCTAATTATCTTTCTTTCCTGATGCTAGCTGCCCTACCCTTTATTGTATATAATTATTATTTTTTCAATAGTTTATTTGGAGGATATTCCCGAAATCTGGGTTTATTCATTCTTAGCTCTCAGTTTATTTTTAACTATATTGGCCTCTTAATCAGTCCAAATAGAGGCCTTCTAATTTACTCTCCAATCTTGTTATTTTCTCTTTATGGATATTATATATTAATTAAAAACAAAAATTATTCTCATAGAACTTTTTTCTTGATTATGGGAATTTCAATAGCAATGATGATGCTAATGTATAGCCTCTTTCACACTTGGTATGGTGGATATTGTTTCGGCCCCAGATTCCTAACAGACATCTTGCCAGCCTTAGCAATATTCCTTGGTATAAGCCTTGATGGCTTGCAGCATAATGTGAAAGGAAGTGCCCTCATTCTGGTTGTATCTTTGATATCCTTATGCTTGGCATGGTCAATTTTTGTGCAGTTGGTAGGCGCATTCTATTATCCCAACGGAAGTTGGGATTCAGACCCAGATATTGATACACATAGGGAACGGTTATGGGATTGGAAGGATACTCAGATTATGAGAAGCTTTCATGCCGGATTTGTATCCCCAGTCAATTTTATAAATAAATTTATTTTCATAATCAATGACAAGAAGAAGTTAAGAATAGACGCCTCGGTGGATAGTACGGTCTGAGAATTCGAATGATAGGGAGAAGGCCCCAATCAATAACGATTATTAAAGAAATGGATAAAGCATATCGAAATCCTTTATTGAGTTGTAGCAATAGTTTTCATAATGTTTTAATTTGGCCCATGGGGATACTATTGCAATTGTAACCGTCGATGCTCAAATTATAGTTGCGAACGTAAAGATTTATACTAAAGGAGCCTATTATTGGGGCTAAACTTGCCGATTATTAGTTTAAATCTTTAGGTGTTAGACTATAATTTGATTTACTATTTTGCTACATTTAAATATATTAGAAATTCATGTAAAATTATTCTAATTCGTCTCTTCTACCGACTGCGATTTACGGTAAGGCTTTGGTTAGTGCAGCTTGTTGTCTTCTTTTTGAATAAGACTTTCAATTGACAATTTGAGGATTGGATGCCTGCCGCTTTATATTTAAAAGCAAATTCGTTTCCCAATGATATCATAATCGTTGTTCCTGCAAATGCGATAGATGGCCTTACATATTATTGTGTAGATCCCGATATGGTTTAGGTCTAGATATCTGGAATTCGAGAAAACTTAAAAAACTATGGATGTTTGGACGCCTCTTTAAAATATCCTAAAACATGGATTGTCTATAGTCAGCACTCTTCCATTACCGATAGTAAGCAATTGCTTTTAAATTGGCTGGACCAAGAATTTGCATCAAGGAACCTGAATCTTCAGGAGGAATGGTTTTTTCAGTAAATAGAATAATGATCTTTTCATTCAATAGATCGGAAGCCAGAGAGTTGAACAATACCAATGAGTGAAATAGCTTTGAGGATCGTGGGCGAACGGGAGTTCGAGCTGCAGGCTGCCAAGGAGATAATTGCCGATATTTTTGAAATCGAGATTTCGGAGGTTTACGACCTGATTCAGCAACACATTGTGAATTTTCGGATGACGGGATTGGAGTTTGAGCTATACACCTCTGCAAGAAGGCCATCTCTTTCATAGTTTTTCTTAAATTTTCTCTGCCGAAGGTTTATGAGAGAAAACTTAATTAATAATCATTTGCTATCTCAGTCCTAGGCAATATTTAGAAGGTGAATGAAAAATGACAAAATTCCTTATTCTATGGCACAAGAACCTCATACCAGAGGATCCTGAAAAGATGGCGAAACAAAATTTATCTCTGCTCGAAGGGGTTAAGGCAGCATTGAAATCAGGTATGCTTAAAGATTGGGGAGTTTATTGCGATGGCTATAATGGATATGTTATTGCAGAGGGAACTGAAGCTGATATATTCGCCACTCTGTTGAAATGGATGCCATATATTCTATTCGATGTACATCCAGTTGCTAATGTGGATCAGGCTGTAGAGGCAAATACTAAATTAATGGCTGAATCGAAGCCAAAGTAGAATTTGGATCATTTATTTTTTATTCCATACCACTTCTAGAACTGCCACAAAGAAACCGCAAAGGAGATCCTGGCCCCGATAATAGAGAATGGCCGCTGCGGGATTTAGTTAAACGGCTAAATAAAGACGAAGGCAATTTATTAAAAACGCTGCATCGCCTTAAAAAAGAAACATGCGAAACTACGTATGAGTACTTGAGAATTTTTCAATATGATATAATAGATTTGGAAAGCCTAGTAAATAAGCTTCGTTTGGCCAAGGATCCAGTCTCCTCTTATGTGAAAGAACACGGCATTCCAGGTGTGAGGACTCTACTGGACGAGCCAGAGTTTCATTTTGATTTTAAATCTAATAATGAGGTAGTGTTCTTAGCTCTCAGCTTAACCGATCTTACTTCTGATCCATCGTTATATGATGAAAAACGCTTTATGCATATCGAATTAAGCAATTTAACTAGGGAGCTAATTGGGCAGAACCCGCAGGGTGATAAACTCAGAATTCTTAACAGGTTACTTTTGGAGGAGGCATATCCAAACGAGATAGCCAAGATTAGAAAACCTATAGTGTACGACAAAGTCCGTCGTACAACAAATCCTGAATCAACTCAACCGAATAAACGAGAGATTCCTTTTTATATAAATAATGATTTCAGAGTTTTCGAGTTAATTGTAAATTCCTTACTCCTAGGAAGAAGAAAGCATTCTCGATTGGATGATCGATCAAGTGGTCTATTAAGCGGTCAAATAAGTGATCAATTGCGTAATTTCATTCGCTCAGAGTACGCTGGTCATTTTATTAAGAAATTCGGAATAAGCTTTGTTTTGCATTTCGTAGAAGGTTTAACAGAATTTGAGTATTTACATTTGGCAGAGTGTGCTCAAGTCCAAGGCTTCATTACGTTTGAAGAATTTATTGAATTTGCAGAATATGATGATCATTTTCTCACTCCTGGTGAAAAAATGAAAAAGGCATGGGAGATAAAGCACGGCGGTCTCCCTGATTATATTATGAAGATAGAAGAAAAGAAAAAGAAGAAGGCAAAAGGGGACAGTAAATAAAGGCAATAGTGAATAATTCTCAAATCCCCAACTGCGGTATATGTGCCAGATAGCTCTCTTTTAGTTCTTTCTTATCAATATGATTGTAAATATCGATAGCATCTCGCCTTACATCCCCTCGCAGCTCTTTTACGAAATCTCTCGGCATGCCAGAACGGATGAGATAAGTCGTAAACCAATGTCTGCAACAATGAGGAGTAAAGCGATCTTCGAGGCACTTTGAGTTGGAATTATGCAGACCTACGCGAGCTGCATGCCTTTTAACAATATTTTCTATCTGTGCGAGACTCATTCTGCCCCTTAATCTGCTTGGAAATAGCGCCACATCATCCATTTTTCGCGCATCTCTAACTCGTAACCATATTCTCAGGACTTCGGCTGTTTCTCTATCAAAAAATAATACCCTATTGGATCTTTTAGCGGTTCGCTTTAGCTTCAGGCTCATATTATCAAGATCGATATCTCCAACATCAAGTCGACAAAGCTCACCTCTGCGCATTCCTGTTTTGAAAAGTAAGGTTACAATTGCTTTGTCTCTGCTGTCCAAGATTGAATTTACCAATATTGATGCTTGCTCTATATCAATGATTTTTCTTGAGTCAGAGCTATTATCCTCTTTATATTTTCTTAGATAACGCCTTCTGAATGGGGTTATAGGATTACTTGACGAAAGACCTTCATCCACTAAAAAGGCATAGAAGCTGGAGAGACATGAAAAAATGCGATCAATTGACGTTTGCTTAAGCCCACGGGCCTTAAGGTTCGCCAGATACGCCTTCAAGTCGCCCTTTGTTATATTAGTTGGCTCCTTGCCACTCTTCTGAAGGAAATTGGAAAATTCCTGGGCGTAAAGGATGTAAATCTTTGATCCCGAAATATTTCTGATAATGCAATCAGACTCGAAACGCTCGATCAGGCTTATAACCATTGCCAACCCCTTTGGGTTTCTTTTGCAAGCTCATACCTTTGAAGCGTTTCAAGCTGGTTCCGAACGAGCTTGACGGCCTCTGAATCTCTAGGATCAATATTAAGCTCGTTTAGGATTTCGTGACCGGGTAATATATGTCCTCTTTTTAGAAGTTTTACCAATTCAGCATCCATAGCTCTAGTCCCAGCCACCTCCGCATTTCCAAATGATTGAAAGCGAAGCTTATACAATTCCGTTTCCTGCCGCTCAAGAAGCAACGACTTTAGTTTAAGCTCCTCTCTAAGCTTGCGATTTTCTTCTTTAAGATCTGATAATTCTTTTGAGATCTGTGCGCGTGATTCCCCCTCATCTGATCGTTTTCCTCGCTCGATCATCTCTATGATATAATTATTTAGAGATGTACCGAATTTTTTTGAATCATCCCTCCATTCCTCAAGCTTCTCCCTGGAAGGAGGGTATATCAGGAACTGAACCTGCTCAGGTCGTGGCATGAGTTGATATTTGTCGTTCTACTATTTAAAATGAACTAGTTCTAAGTAACCTTCACTTCTCTGAAATGGATTCTCATTTAACTGCCAAACGTTTCGAAATGCAACCGTGATTCTTGCCGAGATATTCTCTCGAGATGCCTGAAGATTAATCAAATGAAATAAGTGCGCTAAGCTTAACTATGAAGAACTCGATTTATTTTCTGGTCGGAGGATAGAAGTTGGCTTTGGAAACTTTATTCGTGGCTGCTTTGCTACTAATCTTTGGAATTGCACTCTCGCTCCAAGGGTACAAATGGTTCAAGATACTGCTTCCGATATTGGCATTCGCAGTTGGTTTCACAGCTGGGTCCAACGCGGTTTCAAATGTTTATGGCGTGAGCATATTTTCATCCTTAGTTATAGCGGTTGCCGGTTTGATTTTGGGGCTACTTCTCGCCGTGATTGTTTATCTATCCTTCAACCTAGCGATCATTCTGCTGGGGGCCTTATTTGGCTACACGATAGGATCGGCTATTGCCTCCTTCCTTGGATTTGAAACTGGTTTGATTCAAATTGTTGCCGGATTGATTTTAGCCATTATTGCAGTCATCATAGTCGTCCGGCTGAACTTGCCAAAATATCTGGTTATCGCGCTCACTTCGCTTATAGGGACTGAGGCCATTCTGGGCGGTTTGCTTTTGCTTACAGGCTCAATTTCAGTTAACGATCTGAAGTTAGGATCCTGGGAATCGATCCTCTCGCAATTTCATATTCTAGCCATAGTATGGCTAATTCTTGCTGCTGGAGCAGCCTTGATACAGCTGCGAAGAGCCAAGCATTATGAGCTCGATTTGTCTTCATGTGCTAGGCAGGTTCCGAGTTAAGATAAGTTTGGACTTATTTTTTTTTTCGCAATTCCAATCAGTTATCATTTCAATAAATTATGATCAAGGAGCCATATGATGCTATTTTCTTTCGCCGGTAGCAACATTAAAAACCTGTTTGAACCAATGGAATAAAAAAATGCGAGAAAAATTTGTCTAACTATATAATTAGTTCTTATTTATGTACCAGGGTCCTTCTAACTATCTGGCACCCAGCTCTTAAGGATATGATGCAGTTCACTGGCTCCCACTATAGGCATCGGCTTGGCTGCTAATTCGGAAGGATGTATGAGAATAGCCTTCGACTGGTTGCCACCTAAACCACCATGAGAGCCAACTAGTTCCTCAAAGGCTGCAACTTCATCCGTTTTAGGATCGTAAAAGCTATTGATAAGGAGGTCAGGCACGTTGGCAAAACTGCTTTCTCGTTTCAAGTGCAAGGCGGCATTAGGTCCAAAGTTAGCGAGAGGATTCTCGCCCTCAAATGTATCCTTCTCAAGATGATATACACCATTAGAACTGAAAACTAATGCTCCTTGTTTTTCAGAATGGACTAGTACAAATCCTACGCAATGATATTTCAATAGGCCAGGAATCAAGTTTGGAAAAGCTTGACTGATCTGCTCTAACGTCATGCGATCCTTCCAAGCAGTAAAATAGATCAATCCCAGGTTGCCAGACGCCAGCACTATGGCTTTGCTTTTATCCTCTGTTTTGAGATCTTTCTCGATGCTCATCTGTTTAGTCCCTGGGCCAAACATTACCGTTCCATCATATGTCTTGTTTTTAACCGCTCGGTTCAGCAGCTTGCCTGATGTAGTTCCTTGTCTGGATACATCAGTAACCAGAGCATTGATTCTCAGCCAGGTTTCGTCCTCGGAAACAGGCGAAATAGTATCTAACTTAGAGAGATCTTTTACTACCTGATCCAGAGTCATTCCCGTTCGCTGCAAGAATGTTGAACCATTACTTTGACCGTGATCCGAGAGCACTACAAACTTATAAGGCCTGGCGGCTCGCACAGCAATGCGTTCCAGCCAATCAAATGTCTTATCCAAACCCGCAAGGACGCGCAGAGCATCCTTGCGCGCTACACCCGAATGATGAGCGACTTCGTCGTAACCCACAAAAGTTGCATACATAGTCGGCAGGCCACGTATCATGTCTCCTACTAAAGAAAATATGCTCAATTCTCTGAGTATCCCGGTAGTTGTGGCCCTCTGAAAAGGATAAAATCCGCCACGATAGACTCGAGGTCTCTCATTTAATGCCATTTGAAGCCAGCCTTCCAGAACTTCCGTTATAAAATGGGATAGAAAGAGCCCGAGGGTTCTAGCTGCCATATAGGGATTGGCATAAAAGAGGAAATATTCCATAGTGTTTCGTTTTGTGGATCCGATTGTGCTTACGGTTAGGATGCTTTCCGTGGCATCTCCTGAATACATATTAGCTCTGCTGGCACCATTGTTGACCAGAAGACCTTTGCCGTTGGATATTCTTCTCTCCACTTCGGCCACATCACCGGGTTTCTCTGATGACAACAATTTTCTATTATCCTTTTCATACCAACGAAACGCAGGAATATTGAAATTGTTACCATGCAGGATTCCAGGTTGGGATGCGCCTGTTTGGCAGGAAAGATCCGTCTCCCATCCATCAATCTTGTGGCTACCACTATCGAGCCATCTCTTAACTGTTGGCATATAACCATCGTGAATTGCCTTCTCGAATACGGCCTGAGAAAGGCCGTCTATCTCGAGAAAGACAAAACCGGGAATATCCGATTTGGCTGGTTTCTCGTAACGTTTGAGTAGGGGTCGTATCACAAATCGCTCGTAGGCTTTGAAATCATCGGCCGCAAACATGACACCCACAATTACTCCGGTCATAGTGATTGCCAGTGAAACACCAATCGCTGTCCAAATTGAGCTGATCTCAATCCCTGGGACAAAATAGCCTAATAATTCGACTAAGACGCCATTGATAAAAAAAATCATTATCGGAAAGAGCAAAGGATGTATCCTGACAGAAAGGCTCATAATAGGGGCGAGAAGGAAGCTGTTAGCAAGCCCAAGAACTATCACAAATAGAATAGCTGCTCCAAGGGTCTTCACATTGAAACCTGAGGAAATGATATCAATAAGCCCTAAAACGCTAACTTGGATAATCAAACTTAGTAGGCCTTTGACTAGATAATCTATAAGCTTTCGATTTCCTTTATGCATCGGATTTGATGAATTAAGACTATCTTTCTCAGATAATGAACCATTTGCCATTATGCTCCAACCATGAATATCTTCAAAATCCTGAAATCCTCAGTTCTTATTTTATGTTTCGAGATTATTCCTTTGAGATCCTTTTCAGCCTTGATGAATATCCCCTAAGACCCATTTGATATGATGAAACATATTTAATACCTCTCTTTGCCGGGTTAGCATCTTCGTAGTAATCAGCAGGGACTGCGGCAATATAATAAGATAATAGCTTTGATTGGCCTTTAAAGCAGATCGTTTGGGATCAATTAGAATAAAGATTCAATTTTAAAGGCATGAAGTATTTATGCTTTAGATTACAGTACAACCGATAACTAATTGGGTTAGGCTGACTTTCAGCGTTTCCATAGGAGGATCAATGAAACTGACCATCAAACGCCCCTCAGGAAAACGTCCATTTGGAGTATCGGTAATCGTCTTCTTGATAGCTGTTTATGTGTTATTGATGGCAGGTGCATTCTTTTTCCCGTTAAATATAAAAATGAGTAGTTTTATGCTCTGGTTGCTGGGTTTCGAAGGCCCCTTCCATGTTGCATATCTTATTGTTCCTATTTTTTTCCTAGTTCTTGCGCTAGGATTATGGCGTTTACAGCGTTGGGCTTGGGTACTTCTAATGGTCTGGCAGGGACTGTTGATAGCAACCGATATTTGGGGGTACTTTAACGGCAATCCTTCCTACCTAACTATGATTCTGAGTGTCATAATCGTATTTTATATTAATCAACGTGAGGTCAAGAAGGTGTTTTCGAGGAGAGACTGGCCGAGGGCGAAATGGACGACCTAACATTGCTGCAGAAGTTCGAGCCCGTGTTGCGTTTCACGAAGGGAGAGCTTTTCTTCCCTAGCGCTGTAGATGGCTACCTAGAGCGCTGCAGCCTATGGGTACGCGATAAATACGGCAACGAGCAGCAGCTAGCCGCCGAAGGCGAGCTTTCGGCTGAAAAGCTAGGCCAGTTTAGGGATATCCTGCCGGATCAGGTGCTCTTTTTGCGTCTTGTTGACAAACCTATGGGCGTCATTGAGTACCAAGAATGGTCGCTTCGAGCTGATAAGCCCTCCTTCTCAACCGGTGGGCGCATGGCTCGAGTGGGTCTGTTCTCACGGACTGTGGATTCATTTGTCGACGCATCTTTTCTAATAAGAGGATTCGTGCCGGGCGGTACGACAGCCGCAGCCGATGTAGAATACAAAGATGCTATGAACAAAGATCCGCGTTATGTTTATTACGCCAGAGTTCTTCATGAAGCAGGCTACATAATTTTACATTATATCTTCTTCTATTTTATGAACGATTATCGCTCTACATTCGATGGAATCAACGACCACGAATCCGACTGGGAGCAAATATTCGTTTATCTTTCCGACGACGAGAATCCAGTTCCGCTCTGGGTCGCTTTTTCCTCCCACGATTTCACTGGCGACAATCTGCGCAGACGCTGGGACGATCCGGAGCTTCATAAAATAGGAACCCACCCTGTATCTCATGCCGGCGGAGGATCTCATTCCAACTATTTTTTGCCTGGCGATTATCTCCTGAGCATAGAACCCAAATTCTTGCATATAATTAATGATGTGGCCTCGCAAGTCCGATTATTCTGGTCCAATACTCTCGGTCAGGCAACCGAATACAGTCCAACTGTTGAAAAGGAAACCCGTTTTGTCATGCCCTATTTGGACTATGCCCGAGGAGATGGGGTAAGTATAGGTCCGGAGCAGGAGAAAAACTGGACGCCCATAATAACAACGGAAAGTATGGATTGGGCGGAGGATTACCGTGGGCTGTGGGGCATGGATACTAGAGATCGATTTGGGGGCGAAAGAGGACCAGCCGGTCCAAAATTTAACCGCGACGGCACTATCCGCGTCGCCTGGTACGATCCTCTGGGCTGGGCAGGGTTGGATAAGGTAGAACCTCCTAGTCGAGATTCCTCAGACATAGAGCGTCATGTTACTGATTTGCAGGCCGAACATGCGAATCTTGAAAATGAAATAGGCGAAAAGCGA
>JALHSR010000148.1 GCA_022865315.1 Methanotrichaceae archaeon
GTATGTTGCAGTTGCCAAAGGCATTGAGAAAGATGAGCTTGATCTTGATATCGTTATCACTCACTGCTGCTAAGCTCTCCTCCAGTTCATCAGCCCGCTCTACTCTGATGATATTCCCCTTCATATGGATATATTTAGCAACGCATTATTTTATGTATTTCGGTGAACTATAATGAGCTTAATAGAACATATAATTGGCTTTTAGCCAAAAAAAATATTGCCCATATATTCTTTCGCCTATTAATCTCGGAATACAAAGAATTTCTCTAAATAAAACAATTAAGTGGCACTTATCAAATTCAATTTTGGGAGAGGGGTATAATAGATATTGCAGAGCGATAAGTTCAATAGAAAAATATTTCCAATTTATTTTTTAATCTATATTCCGGAATCTAGGCAAAGCCCTGGCAGATCGAGATAACATAAATAAATGAACGTTTGAAAGAGCCAGAATTTGGAGCCAGTTGAGATTAAATAAATTTCGAAGGTTTATTGCTCCTTTAATTCTCCAACAGTTTCAGTTCTGTCATTTTCTTTTTTTGAACCTTTACCAAGTGTCATAAGCGAAGCTTTGGCCTGAATCCGGGCCAAAGGATAGTCATTTCTAGCGGCAACTTCGAGCGGCTCAATAGCACGAGGATCCTTTAATTCCCCAAGGACCCAAGCAGCCCCTGCACGGATATCACCATCTGGATCATCCAGTGCTTGCAGCATTCTATCGAAGACTTGGTGGCCAAATCCAGCAATGACTACCATTGCATTTGTTTTAACAATATATTCTGAGTCCTTTAACATCTGAATCAAGGGCTCGAGAACCTGCGATGGATCGCGATTTGCCAGTAACATTACCGCATTGGCCCTAACCAGCATATGTTTATCTTTTAACGTTTCAATAAGTTTCTCGGTAGACCAACTGGCATCTGGAAGAACCTCAGGCATCTCCGGTTCCTCGATACCGCATGTACTGCAGGTTGATACCTCTTCTGCCATAGATCTGGTTATGATTGGTTTGGGAATTTCAGGCTTCTTTTCTTCTTCCATAGGCATAGGATGAAAGCGCTATTCTACTTCAGCCTTTCCTAAAGCAAATGCATTCTTATTTACATCCAAAAACTTGGGCGGAACAACTTTGTTTAGCTCCTCAAGAAGGAGCTCTTCAGGAAGCGGTATATACTTGGATAGTGCTCCAAGCATAACAGCATTTGTTGCTTGAGCGGTGCCTGCCTTTTTGCCAAGGTCGGTGGCATCTATTGCGAATATATTTTGGCTAATTTGTAGCAAAGATCTGATGATTTTTTCTAAAGTCGGATATTCAGCTTTTCCTGTTGTGACTGTTATGGTTAGCACATGGTGAGTATTAAACAGCGCAACACCCTTTGGAGATAGGAAGTGACCAAAGCGCAAAGCTTCTGCTGGTTCCAATGCCAGAAGAATATCGGTAGATCCTAGCGCAACCATAGGCCCGAATTTTGCAGCCGATACGTATATGATTTACAACGCTCCCCCCGCGCTGGGCCATGCCATGAGTCTCAGCCCCACGAACCGATTTGCCCATTGCGACGGCCGCTCTTCCTATTACTTCCGATATAAGAATAACCCCTTGACCGCCTACGCCCACAATAACTATATCGTATTCGGAAGTCTTCATGGAGATACCTCATTTATGACCATATTGGGGCATATCTGGGCGCAGACGCCACAGCCTGTGCATAGAGAGTTGATCGTTGCAGCTTCACCATCGAACTCGATAGCTGGACAACCGAATTGTAGGCACAGCTTGCAGCCTAGGCAATCTTCACCGACAGTAAAATTAGGGCGTCTGACTCCAGACCTTTTGGCCTCAATGACACAAGATTGCTTGGCTATGACCACCGAGAGCCCAGGGAACTATTTGGCTCTTTTAAACATCTCAACTGTTTCTTGAAAGTCATAGGGATTTATCGTCTGAACGAAACCTGCACCTAATGCCTTGGAGATAGCTTCAAGAGAAATCTGGGTGGTTTGCTCCCCAGTTGCCATCAATCCAGTTCCAGGATGCGGTTGGTGGCCAGTCATGGCAGTAGTTCCATTATCGAGAATTGTGATAGTGATATGCGCTTTATTATAAACTGCATTCAATAGACCGGTCAGACCTCCGTGGAGGAATGTAGAATCACCCAGACTGCAACAGATGTCCCTGGTTTCTCCGCCAAAACGTATCCCGGTGGCCAGTGTTATGCTGGCTCCCATGCATAAGCATGTATCTACTGTCCCCATATTCACAGCCATTGTATAACAGCCGATATCGCTTGGAAATATAGCATCTTTTCCAAACGCCTTTATCATGGCGAAATAGGTTGCACGATGACTACAACCAGGACAGAGCGCAGGCGGTCTGGGCGGCAAATTGATATCAGTTTCAGGGATCTGTTGATATGATTTAATTGGCAACTCTTCCATCGCCGAGATAGCATTTCTAACCGTGAACAAATCGAGTTCTCCCTCCTTCCGAAAATAGTCGT
Organism: Methanotrichaceae archaeon; assembly: GCA_022865315.1. GTDB lineage: Archaea > Halobacteriota > Methanosarcinia > Methanotrichales > Methanotrichaceae > JALHSR01. The sequence continues at coordinate 2,502 of JALHSR010000148.1, forward strand.
CTTTTCCAAGGATTTCTACTTCGGGGTTAACCTTCAGCGCAATCCTTTCCACTTGCTCTTCTAATATAGGCTCCAGCTCTTCCACAACAAGAACTTTGTTAACTTGCCTCAATAGCTTGCGAATCAATTCAAATGGAGCCGGGACTGTGACTATCTTTAGAAAGGATAAATTCAATTCCAGATCCTTCATTGCTTCTTCAGCATAAAGACTTGCGATCCCGGAGGCTATTACTCCATGTTCACCTCTCAATTCCAGTCTGTTCCAAGGAGAATCTTCAAGAGCCTCCATCACGGCTTTCTGCTTTTTTATCAACTTTGAATGCAATGGTCTTACATGAATTGGCAGGGCTACACGTCGAGCAGGATTCTTGACGAATTCTCGTTTTCTCTGTGACTGTGAGGCTTCGCGCAATTCGACATCGGCACGAGCATGAGAGATGCGCGTCGTTGACCGGAGGAGGACAGGCAAATCTAATCGTTCAGATAGATCAAATCCGAATACCGTCATTTCTTTGGCTTCTTGGGGATCAGCCGGATCAAGGCAAGGCACGGAGGCGAATTGAGCATAACGGCGTGAATCCTGCTCGTTTTGTGACGAATGGCAAAAAGGGTCATCGGCGGATATCACGACCAATCCTGCGCCAACGCCCAAATAAGCCAAGGTCATGAATGGATCAGCTGCTACATTCAGGCCGACGTGTTTCATGGTTACTGCGGACCTTGTTCCAGTCCATGAGGCGCCAATGGCCACTTCCATAGCAACTTTTTCATTAACTGACCATTCTACATGTATAGGATTTTTTCCTTTAAGATGGACCACGCTCTCAATTATCTCTGATGATGGAGTTCCAGGATAACCAGCAACTAGACCAGCATCTGCCTCAAAGAGTCCTTTGGCTATAGCCACATTTCCGAGAAGATATTCTCTCACTAATTACCTTCCTTTTGTTTTTTTTATTATTTATTCTATTTTGTGAACAATTCTTTTTCCAATGGATAATTGTTTTGTTTTAGACAGAATTGCCAATGAAGCCTTCGATTTGATACAGATCTACAGGCCGCAAAATTAATTAATCACAGCAATATATTGCCTCAAAAATGGCTAATTGGAACTGGGATTCTTCCGGATCCTTCTGGAGCTACCTTCCCAAGGGATGCCAGATATGCCGTCAGGGTGCAGGATTAGTGCTCTTCGTGACGGGAAAATGTAATAGGAGTTGCATTTACTGTCCGATATCGGAAGCGCGCAGCAGAAACAATCTAGTCTTTGCGGATGAACAACAAGTCGAGAACCTTGATGATATATTGAAAGAAGCTAATGCTATTGGAGCACTTGGCACAGGGATCACCGGAGGAGAACCTCTGCTAGTGCTAAACAAGGTCATCGATTACATAAATGCACTAAAGAAGGAATTTGGCATTGAGCATCACGTCCATCTCTATACGGGCATATTGCCCGATTCAAATGTCATCAGAAGATTGAAGGAAGTTGGCTTGGATGAGATTAGATTTCATCCAGCTTGGGAAGATTGGGCCAATTCCATAATCCTCAAGAAAACATTGATAGACGCTACATCTATGGGACTAGAAACAGGAGTTGAAATTCCAGCAATTGGCCCAGCTCCTGGTGTCGTAGAAGCTGTCCAAAGCACCGGGGCGTTCCTAAACATAAATGAATTGGAATTCTCCGAGACCAACGCCAGAAGACTCCAGGATATTGGATTCGTTCCTCATGAGGTTCACAGTGGAGCAATAGGGAGTGAGGAGATTGCAAAATCTTTCATGATTGAAGGTCTAAATGTGCATTATTGTCCTTCACGTTTTAAGGATGCAGTGCAATTGCGAGAAAGGCTAAAGAGACGAGCCGAACGTATAGCGAGGTCGTTCGATGTTATTACTGAAGATGGAACGCTCGTCTATGGTATCATAGATGGTGATCTGGAAAGAGTTCTAGAAGTTCTCGATAGGTTGAAAGTGACGGATAAGATGTATGCAATTGAGGAAAATCAGATAGAGATCGACCCTTATGTCTTAGAAGATATTTCGAAAGAGTTAAAAGGCATCGGTTGTATCGTTTCAGTAATTGAAAGATATCCCATGAAGAAAGGTCTAATTGTGGAGAGCATACCTTTATAATACTTTGATTCAATGCGATGGGGTGGTGATTTTGCCGGATGCGGAGCGCTGAGGAACGAATCCAGGAGCGTCTCAGGAACTATCTAAAGCGGGACGGTGTAGGACTCCGGAAAGCTGTCCTCAAGCTTTTTTTGTGCGATGGAGCTTATACTACCGAGGATGTTTACACTTACCTTGAAAAAGAAGGTTTCGATGTTAGCTATAGGGGTGTATCAGCCATGGTAGGGCTTATGAATACACGATTAGGCATATTGAGCATAGATGTTTCTGGAGATCATAATGTATATTCTTTGAAAAATGACCACAAGGCTGTCGTTAAGTTAGTTTTGGATAATTATTGATATCGTTATATTAATTCGGTGGCTGACCCTTCTTCATTCTATTTATATATTTATTTAGCAGCAAATCTGCTAGTAATGTAATACTCCTTAGAGCAGCATGGACTGTGAAACCAGCGCTCATCCTTTCACTATATAATTCATGGAGTTTCTTGAGATGTTTTAAGTTATATTCCAGACATAGACCCACCAATTGCCAATGTTCCGCCAAGGCTATATCACGGCCAAATCCTTTGATCTTTCCGAGTTTGCTCTCGGCAATGGGAGTGAAGAAAAGAGGTAGCATCAAGCCAGGATATTCCTTCACGGACTCAACTAATTCGATGGTCTTGATGACATCTTCTGCTGTCTCTCCAGGTAATCCCAAAACTAGGCTGGCCACAGGTAGCCATGATTGTTCACCAAAAAGGCGGTAGCAATCCTTTACTATTTCGGGCCAATTCCTTGGATCTTTTGGTAATGACTTGCGAGGCATATGCATTTGCAGTATGCGACAGCTACCAGTTTCTACACCTATCCAGGCTGACATATACCTCTGGGACGACCCGACGCCAACAATATCGGAGATATCTCGGAGAATATCCTGATTTTGATAAACACTAGCTAAGCTTAGGTGGGATACGTCAATCGTTCGAGGTTTGAGCTTCTTTACCTCTTTCACTAATTCGATAAGTTTCTCCTTATTTGGATTTGACCCATTTGAACCGTAAGCGAACACGTCTTCTGAATGGAGCAATATGTCAATTTGACCCTTCTGCAGGTTGACTCGAGTATCCTCCAATATATTCTCTAAAGGCCTATGTCTTAAGCTACGCAAAGTTGGGGAACAAAAAGTGCAACCTCTCCAGCAACCTCTTCCAATTTCTACTATGCCTCCGATAGTGGCACCCCGGTTTACTGGAATATCATCCCCAGGGACAACGCTACCCCGTATTACTTTTGGAAAGATCTTGCCTGCAAGGATTTGTTTGCAAATACCAGGAAAATCGGTCTCAGCTTCGCCAATATATATGTGATCAATTGGCAAATCCTCCCCGATAAGCTCCCAAGCTCCATTCCCGCCCACAATAACCTTCGGTTTAAATTTCTTAATCAGGGAATGATCTAAGAGTTCCAAAAATTTAGTCCTGTTATGAGGAGCACCTCTGTCTATCATTTCTTCGATTTCTCTTACAGCAATTTTACCCAAAGGATCGTCATGTGTTATGCCTACAATTTCAGTATCGGATCCAATGGATTTTTCAAGAAAATTTGGATGAGCCACTACGACCTCATTGTGTGAGAAACCTGATTCCAGGAGTGAAGCTTCTACCTTGCGCATTCCGCAGGGTGCGATTAAAGCATGTCCTTCTGGGGAAACAGGTGCATTTGGGCAGAATAGCCAACGGAATGCCCAGTTAGGCATAACTGAGACTGGCAATATTGAGGCAAAGCCTAGGAGAACTCCACCATGGTAGTTGCTCATCATGGTTGGATCTGAAGTAAGAACGATTCGTTTCCCTGACATTCAGCTTAAGTTTTTTCTTTCAGAAAGATAATGTTATTGTGCCCAAATCCAACATCTTTTTATTGGAATTTGCCTGAATGGGAAAACTGTGCAAGAGAAGTCTCTCTCCGAAATCAATAATCGTATTCGCGAAGGATCTGTTCGAGTTGTCACGGCCGAGCAGATGCCTTATATTGTTGCTGAGCTGGGATTGGCGGGGGCGGTGCGGGAAGTAGACGTCGTGACGACTGGTACCTTCGGCGCGATGTGTTCTTCAGGCGTCTTCCTGAACTTGGGTCATAGTGATCCTCCTATAAAGATTGCCAAGGCTTGGCTCAACAAAGTGGAAGCCTACGGGGGAGTGGCAGCAGTGGATCTATTCTTAGGAGCAACTCAGCCTTCTGAGGATAAAGGAATCGAATACGGTGGGTCCCATGTTATCGAGGATCTAGTGGCCGGAAAACAAATTGATGTCGAGGCAGAAGGTGTGGGGACTGATTGCTATCCCCAGCTGGAACTGGAGACAACGATAGGACTGGAAGATTTGAATCAAGCAACCATGGTTAATCCTAGAAATGCTTATCAGCGATACAATGCTGCTACAAACTCCTCGGAAAGAACGCTTCACACATATATGGGCACATTGCTTCCAAGATATGGAAATATCCATTACAGCGGAGCAGGAGTACTATCCCCCCTATCCAATGATCCCAATTTTGATTATATAGGAATTGGCACTCGTATCTTCTTAGGTGGGGCAAAAGGATATGTGATAGGTTCAGGCACCCAGCACGATCCGCAGAAGGGGTTCTCCACGCTTATGGTGACTGGAGATCTCAAGGAGATGAACGATCGCTATCTTCGCGCGGCCACTTTTCATAGGTATGGACCAAGCCTTTATCTTGGTATTGGAATTCCAATCCCTATACTTAATGAAAGAATCGCTAGAAATACAGCTGTTCGCGATAGAGACATACAGGTTTCTTTAGTTGATTATGGAGTACTGAGAAGAGGAAGACCTATTATCAAGGCAGTTAGCTATCAGGATCTAAAATCAGGGTTTATAGAGGTCGGTGGCAAAGAGATCTCTACTTCATCTTTATCCAGCTATTATATGGCCTTGGTGATTGCTGATGTACTGAAGATGTCAATAGAGCGAGGTGAATTCTATCTTACTCAGCCAGTCGAACCTTTGAGCCATCTCGGTTCGGCTAAATCAATGAAGCAGACCAAAGAATTCCCCAATGTCGGTGATGTCATGAGCCGAGATGTTATTGTTGTTCGGGATGATATCCAAGTTCATGAGGCCGCAAGGATAATCGTGAATGGCAGCTTCGATCATTTGCCCGTGGTATCTGAAGATGGGCGATTGATGGGAATTATTACTGCCTGGGATATTTCGAAAGCAGTGGCAAGTGACGAGGTCTCACGCATCTCAGCGATAATGACTAGGCGTGTCTACTCGACCCGGCCAGATGAGCCTATCGTTCTAGCGGCCAGGACCTTGGATACACATGGCATTAGCGCCATGCCAGTTGTGGATAACGATAATCGTGTGATAGGTATGATCACGAGTGATCACATATCTGGGCTTCTGGCAAGGAGGAGATGGACATGAAGTTGATGTTGCATGTGGACCCAGGAATAGTTCGTCAGCCTCTGATTGCTTCTGTAATTTTGGAGACATCTGCTTTGGTCAATATTGAGAGGGCAAGCATTGATGCTGTTAGCGGTGAGATTGTAATTGAGGTCGCCCCTGAGAAATGTATCTTGGTCAAGGATGCTTTTGAGCGACGAGGAGTAAAAGTTGTCCAGTTGGAGATTCCTGTAATCATGGATGATGAAGAATGTATTCATTGTGGAGCTTGTGTTTCTATATGTCCGACGGGAGCTTTTAGGTTCGAGAACTGGAAAGTAATAGCAGACTCCGGGAAGTGTATCCAATGCGGAGCATGTGTTACCGGTTGTCCTCAACGTGCGCTTAAGCTTGTTCTCAAATAATCTTTAGATCGCAATCGATTTTGCATTTGATTTAATTCGTTTCGAATATAATTGACAAAATTTTGGCCATAAACGCTTCAATCAAATTGCATTAAATTTAATTAGCTTCCTCTTAATATATGTGAGCA
>JALHSR010000012.1 GCA_022865315.1 Methanotrichaceae archaeon
GACGGCTCTGTTATAATTAACTTTATATGATCCATTGAATGATCTGTCTTATCTTGACATTGTCACACAAATCTTTCCGAATCACCTAAGATAGACTGATATAAATACTTCTATTAATATCTCCTCGTCCAATCATAGGGAGGAGAGGAGATGAATTTCAATTTGCAGAAGAAGGACCTTTATCTAGCGGCAGCAATATTAAATTGGATTCACATGCAATATGCTCTGCACTTCAGCAGCAAGACACGCGATGTTATCGGGCAATCACGTCAGTATATACAAGGAATTCTGCTCGGTAAAGGCCGTGGCAACATCTGTAGCTATGCAAGAAGCGTACCTGACTGCAATAATCAAACATTGCATCACTTTATCTCAAAGTCGCCATGGGATGAACGGGCGGTTATAGATCATATCCAGGGGGATATAACTAAACTTATCGGCGATGCAGTCGACGGCTCGATTCACATCGACGAATCAGGATTTCCCAAACAAGGAGAAAACTCCGTTGGTGCAAAGCGGCAGTATTGCGGTCGTCTCGGGAAAGTGGAGAACTGCCAAGTGGGCGTATTCCTGGGCTATTCAAGTGGATCAAACCGAACCTTGATCGATGGCCGGCTCTATCTTCCTAAAGATTGGGCAGAGGATCGTGTCCGTCGCAGGAAATGCGATGTTCCTGATGAAGTGATTTTCAAAACTAAGGCCGAGATTGCTTTGGAGATGGTGCTACATGCCAGGGAAAACGGTGTCATCTTTAGTTGGGTTGGCATGGACTCATTTTACGGCGAGCAGACCTGGCTCCGAAATAGGCTTGATGCTGAGGGATTGATCTTCATAGCCGACATTCCTTCTAATACTCGTGTTTGGTTGAGCCTGCCAAAGACCGGGATACCAGCGCGAAAAAGCGATCGTGGCCGGATTCCAACAAAAGAAAGAGTGCTTGAGGAGGACCAGGCTCCGATTGAGGTCTCCACGCTTAAGGAGATGATAGATCCACAGCTATGGAACCACTTTTTCATCAGAGATACCGAACGCCAGGAGCTATGGTCCAATGTCGCATGCATTCGCGTTTATCCTGTAGATGATGGCCTTCCTGGGAAAGAGCTATGGCTTGTTATTAGGAGAGACGACGGTGAAAGTACCGCGAAATACCAGTTATCAAATGCGCCCTCAGAAACTAATTTTCAGCTGCTGGCTAAGATGTCCTGCAGCAGGTATTGGATCGAGCGGGCATTTGAAGATGCTAAAGGGATTGCAGGGCTCGCAGATTATGAAGTCCGGTCCTGGACAGGATGGCATCATCATGTCGCCATGTCGATGCTCGCGATGCTCGCACTCCTGATGCTGAATCTCCAAATGGGGAAAAAGACAGATCTATTGACGGTTCAGGATGTCAAAGAGATCCTCGAAGTGATATTGCCAAAGAAGAAGGTTGACGAGAACGAGATCATTAAGATCATCAAAGAGAAACACAAGGCGAGAGAGTCTGCAAGAAGGTCTCATCATCGTAACGTCCAACGATCATCTGAGCATAGGGATAAATCAACTACCATCAACAAAGAATCCATAATATGACAATGTCAAGTTAAGTCTTCTCGTAGAAATTCTTTTATACTTTATGCGCCTACTTTAATAGAGGCGCAGCATGAAACCAACGCGAAGAATCAAAAAGAAAAATGGGATTGAGTATTGGTATGAAGAAAC
>JALHSR010000149.1 GCA_022865315.1 Methanotrichaceae archaeon
ATGTCGTTGCTGTTGAGGAGATACTTCCATATGAATTCTAGATTTGCTCTATCATTGTTATGATTAAGAAGCTCTAAATTTTAATATAAGGGATTTTAATTCTTCAATTTCTTTCACTTTATCAGCAGCAATCTGAGCTATGGGAATTTCTCTATTTCTATCCAGCTTATATACCCAGAAGCCCTCAGGGGATGCCACTACAAAACCACCCATTCCAAGCTGCAACGCATAAGATTTAGCTTGAGCCACTGCTTTAGTAAGCTCCTTTTCATTCGCTATTCTAATTTTATTTTCAAAAAGGGTAATGTCTTCATTGTTGCTATCTTTCAGAAGGAAGTCTACTTGGCATGTATGATGTTGACTGCCGATGATGAATTCACAGGAAAATTGTCTTTGATGTTTGAATCCCCAATGCTTCAGTAGAGGTTCTATTACTGAATCTTCAAATTCTGTTTCTGTAGCGAATTCGTTAGGTAGGGCAAAATTTGCAGTTATCTCAGGTTGCAGGTTATGTTTATCTCTAATATCTTTATCAATCAATTCAAGTAATCGATTATAGGCAAAATATGGCATAGGAGCAGTTGAAACTCCTTGTGAACTAACCTTTACAAAGCCCAAATGTTTTAATGATTCGTCATGCTTCATTTCTACCATGGTGATATCTTTTATCGGAGTAATTTTCTTCAATGAAACCCAGAAGCCTTTCCATCCACCAAACGGGTCAAAATATGGATCTTCGTCGACCTGATAGATATCTGTGATCGCTTTTCTTGGGGTCTGTCGGTACATGAATACAAGATTCCCTTTTTGCATCTCTTCTCTTCCAGACCAACCAATTTCAGGTTCTGTGTCTAAATATTCGAAGTCTCTCTCTCCAGATGACATAATCCAATATTGATTGTAATCATTTCTTGTTAGGAATAAGCTACCTAGTCCATTATAAATAAAATAGTGAATCCTCTTTTGGATTGATTTAAGATCGTTAAGATCGAGCCACACAATATTAGCAAAAACGTGCAATGCTCTATTTATCTGCAAATAATTCTCAAAACTCTGTTTTCCCTCTCCTATCTTGGAGAAGGGAAAATTAAACTCAGTTATGATATCGCTAAAAAACTTGAATCCGGCAAATATCTCATTCTCTAACATTGATATTCGATAGAAAAAGTATTTTTCAGGATATACATAATTTAATATCAATGATATGAATGTTATATTATTCTTGAAAACCTCTCTAAGGTAAGATATGAGGTTTTCCTCTCCAAAGCTACTATCCTTTTTCAATGATTTTTCAATTATGTCATTAAACTCTTCTGGAAGCTGTAGCGGTCTTCTGTTATTCAATTCTAGAAGCATATCTTCGATCTTATCGTAGTGGAACATACCATCATAAAATTCAATAGCATGCTTTTCGGAGTCATCCAACAGCAAGTTAAGTATATACAATTCATTCATTGTTAACCTCAGATGATATTGTGCTAAATCTATATGGGTATCAAATCAATAAGTTTTAAATGTTCTGTATTACATTTTGAGATGTCCCACAGATACATGAGAAATCAACCAAGAGATATTTAGAACTCACATGAAGTCTACACACCTACCTGTGGCATTTAGCTCGCAGAAATAAACTCCACACAACATCGATCTTGAGGAATCATCCAATTTTTACATTAAGATGAATGAGAAAGATTTATTTACCATAATAACTAACGTATTTTTTATTTCGTTTGACTGAAAATTCCTATTTACTCGTAAATATGTGCCAAATTCCCATGAGTGATTCCCAATTACCACTAAGCATATCGATTTCTTTAAATAAGAGAATTTTGCCTTACTGGCAAATTAGGGCCGATAAATTCAGCTCGCAATGCCTTTAGGTAATTTTATATCTAATTGTGAATTAAATTTTAAAATCGATTTTAA
>JALHSR010000150.1 GCA_022865315.1 Methanotrichaceae archaeon
TCAATCATTGAGACGATGAAATAAAATACGTTATGATTAACTTTCTTGCATAAGCTTTATTCAGATATTCTAACGATCAGGCAGAAACATACTCCGTAAGCTTAGTCTGGGCCATAATGCATTTTTCGCCTGGCACCTCAACTGGATACAATCCTGTAAGACAGCCCATGCACAGGTTCTGCTCAGTTATCCCTATAGCCTCGACTAAACCTTTTAGGCTCACGTAACCAAGCGAATCTGCTCTGATTACAGCTTCAACTCCTGCTATGGACTTGAAGGCAGCAATCAATTCTTCACGGCTGGCCATGTCGATTCCTAGATAGCATGGAGCCTTTATTGGAGGACTGCCGATTCTTATATGCACTGATCGCGCTCCAGCTTTCCTAACCATATCTACTATCCGACGGCTGGTTGTTCCACGAACGATTGAGTCGTCCACTAGAACAAGATTATATCCTTCAATGTTTGGCTTGATTGTATTTAGCTTCAAGCGTACGGCTGTCTCCCTCATAGTCTGGTCAGGCATAATGAAAGTCCGTCCAATGTACCTGTTTTTCATCAAACACTCTCGATAAGTTATGCCCGATCGCTGATGATAACCTAACGCTAATGTTATACCGGAATCAGGTATTGGCGATAGGATATCGGCTTCGGCTGGATGCTCTTCTGCCAATTTGGCGCCAATATTCACGCGCACATCATATACCAGGCGTCCATCTAGAATACTATCCGGCCGAGCAAAGTAGATGTATTCAAAGACGCAGTGGGCCGTGTTGGGGTGTCTAGCAAGTTGGTAGGCTTTCAAATCCCCATGTTTAATAATAATCAATTCCCCAGGTCTCACATCACGAATCAGTTTTCCATTAAGAGTATCTACCGCAACACTCTCTGAAACTACCATAAAACCATTTTCGAGTTCCCCTATGCAGAGTGGCTTGATACCCAGAGGATCCCTAATCGCTATAACTGCATCACTGAATAAAAAAACTAATGAGTAAGATCCGATTATTTTACGCATTATTGAACGGACAGCTTCTACAAGATCGTATTTTAAAAGTTCTCGAACAAAGAGGTGCGCTATGACTTCTGTATCAGATGAAGTATGAAAAATGTCTCCAGCTTGCTCTAATTGTTGCCTTAGCTGTGCAGTATTGACTAAATTGCCATTATGAGCAGCAGCTATTGCACCATTCTTATATTTTACAAGGACTGGTTGGCTATTCTCCAGGCATGATTGTCCCGTTGTGGGATATCTTACATGTCCTATGCCCACCGAACCTTTCAAAAAATTAATCTGGGATTCGTCGAAGACTTCTGAAACAAGCCCCAATCCTTTATGGGTCCGGATTGTTTGGCCATCGTAAACCGATATCCCTGCCGCTTCTTGCCCGCGGTGTTGAACTGTATATAAAGCGTAATAGATCGATTTTGCTATTCCATTTTCTTGGTCTCGCAGTGAGATACCAACTACGCCGCAGGCGTCGTGCAAATCCTCACCTAATAGCCAGCTTTCCACATCCACTTATAACTTCTGAGCTTAGAACTCTTGCCAAAGCCGCATTGAACACAGACCTTTCTCTTATAGTTAAATGAATTATTGCCACAGCGCCTGCATCTTATGTGCGTTTTCTTCTGACGCCGGCCCATGGAGGGAGTTCCCTTCATCTCTTGCACCTCATGGTGAAATGTATACTACGTTATCTCCTCTTACGATTACGACTCCAACTTTGCGTGCGACCGCTCCTTCTGCTATCTCCTCAGTTTTGTCTATCACAAGGTTCATGTGTATATCGTAACCCTGCAATTCTCCTCTGAAGGCTCTTCCATCCTTCAACTTGACCAAAACGGGCTTATTCAATGATTCATTCAGAATATCAAGCGGTCTCTGAGCCATTAAACCTCTCTCCAGCGATGATAACCGCAAAAGGCTTCGAATTCAGACTTGCACGTTGCGTATTTAAACCTATCGGGAATAATTAACACTTATGAAAATCAAGTCCAGGCATCACTTGAAGGGAAAGGAAGCCAGGAGGGTGGTTGCGGCGATAGAGCCATTATTGAGTGATGCATCATCCATGAAGAGGTTATCCCTGGAGAAGGCCGAAACCGATGAGGGTGTCGATCTAATATTTGTTGATGGTCGGCCATTAATCATGTTTGTCGAAGGTCAGCCATTCTTCACAGTTCTGGGGGCGATAGAGTTGTCGCCCCAAAAAAAGGTTGTTGTCGTGGATTCGGGAGCTGTAAAGTTCATAGCAAACGGAGCGGATGTAATGAATCCGGGCATAGTTTCTGCAGATCCCGAAATATTGCCAGGTGATCTAGTAGTTGTTGTTGATGAGAAGCATAGAAAGCCTTTAGCTATTGGCAAAGCCCTTATTCCAGGGAAAGAAATGCATGGAGAGGGCAAAGCAGTTAAGTCATTGCATCATATTGGGGATCTGATTTGGAAAGGCTTGGAGCAAGTCCCATGAGGTTTTCATGCACGAGGACCTGAGCACTCTATTTGGCAATGGGTTCAATATATGGAAGAATAACCTTAATCTATGCTTCCCATTTCTTCTTGGTATCTTTTTCTCAATAATAGCTTTGTTGCCGATATTGGCAGTTCTATCCGCTCTATTGTCTTCTGATTTGGAATCTTTTTCTCCAGAAACGTTTTATTTAGAAATTAAGGAGGATCTGTCTTGGTGGATCTTAGGATCTTTATTACTAATTTTATTGCTTTCACTAATCAACTCTTTCTTTAAAGCGGCGGCCATCGGTATGTCCAGGCAAGCTCTAGAGACAGGCAGATCCACCGTTGAAACAATGTGGTCTTCGGGTAAGAATAATTTGGCTAATATGTTCTTTCTTTCCATTCTAACAGGATTAATAATGATGATAGGTATCGTTTTTTTGTTGCCGGGAATAGCATATTTGCCTTGGAGCCAGCCATTTGCAATTGCTGGAAATCCTCGAGCTCTTGGGCTCTTGCTGGTTGGATTGATTTTTCTAATATTTTATTTAATTCTAATTTCTTTAATCTTAGCAATAGCGCCCTATATCTTAGTCATAGATCGTCTTGGGCCAATGGATGCAATAAAGGCGAGTTTAAATTTTTTTAGATATAATAAATTCGATGTTATAGTTATTTGGCTAATAGTATTAGCTTTATCAATTGGTCTGCAAATGATTGGGAATAGCTTAACCGCTGCTACAAATGTTGCGACACTTCAGCTTCTATCCATTCTAACCGGTTTAATCAATATACTTGTGCTGGCGCCATTATCCACGATTTGGTGGACCAGATTATTTATGTCAAGAACAAATAGACTGCAGGAAGAGGATAAGTCTTGGTAGAAATATCTCAATTGATGGCTCGCTTTAGAATGATGTCGCCCCTTTACCAGTCAGCTGTTGTTGGAATATTATTTTTTCTACTTTATGGTCTTTATGCTACTTTCATTTTGTCCCTACCATATTTAGAGGCTTTGCAGATATCGCTGTACTCAGCAGTTCTCTTTATAGTGATCTACTACTTCACATCCACTATAATCATGAAGAAAAGGAGTGAGGCCGAAATTGTCAAAGGGCCTAAAAAGGGAAAGCGGAAGTCTTAGATTTACTTGCTATTAATTCATATTAAACTTCTAACTCTTTTTATTTTTTTGTATGACCTATTTATTCTTGATTAATCTTGGTTGCTTCGGGGAATATAGTCCTTAGTTCATGTCGTTCCTACAAATTCCTATAATTCATGCTATACATCTGATTCATGTATCGCTAAAATTAATATATTAAATTGATATATATATATGTTTATGCAAATTTGACGTTTTTCCGGAATTGCATACCTTTTAAGAATCGAATGAATAGTTTTTTCGATCATTGCGTGCCAAAGTATAAGTCCTTATTAAGTTCCATTTGTCAAGGGATGCAAATGGAACTTAAGGTTGTGCAAATGGTAACTCCAGAAGGTTCAAACATAATTCTTGGCCAAAGCCATTTCATAAAGACGGCTGAGGATATTTACGAAGCCATTGCTGGTACCGTTATTGGTGCAAGATTTGGCATTGCATTTTCCGAGGCCAGCGGCGACTGCCTAGTTCGGCTCGAAGGAAACGATGAGGAGCTTAAAGATGTGGCCAAGCAGAATTCTCTAGCGCTATCGTGTGGTCACACATTCGTGATTCTCCTCAAGGGCGCTTTTCCCATAAACATTCTAAATGTGATAAAGAGCCTTCAAGAGGTTTGTGGAATATTTTGTGCCACTGCTAATCCACTGGAGGTAATAATTGCTGAGACCGAGCAGGGTCGAGGAATATTAGGTGTTGTAGATGGAATGTCACCCAATGGCGTGGAGGACTCCGATAAACGGGAGGAGCGACGCAAGCTGCTAAGGAGGTTTGGCTATAAGCTATAATCTCTTAATCAAGAACGGTCGGGTATATACATCGGTTGGCTTGAAGAGTATCGATATTTGGATCAAAAATGGTAAGATCAGCTCCTTAGGCGGTCCGCATCATGCAGAAGAGACAATTAACGCCCGCGGAATGCTTGTCCTGCCAGGTGCTATCGACGTCCATGTGCATTTTAGAGAGCCTGGGGCAACATATAAGGAAAATTGGGAAAGTGGATCCTTATCGGCTGCAGCAGGTGGAGTAACAACAGTAATCGACCAGCCTAACACTGAACCAAAGACTTTGGATTCTCGATCATTTAAACTAAAACTCGATCTGGCCAGCCATAATTCAGTGGTAGATTTTTGCATCAATGGTGGTCCTGGAATCATAAATGACCTTGTTAAATCCGGAGTGACAGCTATAGGCGAAGTCTTCTCTTATGAATTTAGTGATATCGAGCTCCAAAAGATTCTGAAAGAAGTAGAAACCGCTCATGCATTGCCGACCATTCATAGCGAGGATAGAGAAGTAGTGGAGCAAGAGACTGAAGCTTGGAAGCACCTCCATGATCCAATCATCTATTCCAAAGCAAGGCCAAATAAAGCCGAAGCAGTAGCGATAGAAAAGGCTCTCAGCTGGTCCAAGAATCTACATATCTGCCACCTCAGCACCCTTGAGGGGCTTGAGCTCATAAGGGAAGCAAAGGGCAAAGGCATCAAAGTTACCTGTGAGGTAGCGCCTCATCATCTATTATTCGATATTAAAGATTATCTGAAGCAAAAATCTTTTTTGAAGGTGAACCCACCATTGCGAAACTCAAAGGACTGCAATGCCCTCTGGATAGGCCTCAGAGATGGGTCTATAGATATTCTGGCCTCTGATCATGCACCTCATCTCCCTGAAGAGAAGAAGGATGACATTTGGGAAGCACCTCCGGGTGTTCCGGGAGTTGAAACAATGCTTCCTTTAATGCTAATGGCTGTAAAGAGGAATCTTTTGAGTTTGGAGAGGCTTGTTGATGCAGTCTCGACAAAGCCTGCTTATGTTTTCGGCTTGACATCAAAAGGCTCTATAGAGGTCGGAAAGGACGCCGATTTGGTGGTTGTCGACTCAAAGAGAATTTCACAGATAAATGCCGATAGGCTTCATAGTCGCGCCGATTGGACACCTTATGAGGGAAAACCAGCAATCTTTCCCCAGATGACGCTAGTTAGAGGACAGGTTGTATACGATGGAGACCTTCAAATAAGGCCAGGGTATGGCAGATTTCTTGAAAAGCAAAGGGTTTTATCATAATAATGTCCTCTCTTTTATCATGAAATCCAGTTCTTCAGATCTTGAACGCATGATTAATAAAGCCGCGGTCGAGGCAGCAAGGATGGGCAGTCAAGCTCAGCAAACGGCTAAGAGAGTCTTCGAGCAGATGTCTTCTGATGTGGGGGATTCAAAAGGTTATGACCTGCCAGCCATCGATCTTTTAGAGACAAATGATGAGCTTATTGCATTAATAGGTCTACCTGACGTGGCGAAAGATACGATAGATCTTCGAGTGACGGAAGAGGGTATGGTCGTAAGTGCTAAAACTACGCCTAGGGATTTGAAATACTTGCGCAGAGAAACAAGTCCAAAGGGTTTCAAAAGGGAGATTAAACTTCCCGAAGAGGTAAAGCCTGAACAGGTTAAGGCGACCTACGAAAATGGCATTCTAGAAGTACGCTTACCAAAGTTAGTTGTAATCAATGCCCAGAGGGTTGCTGTGGAATAAACTTCATTTATTTTTAAAAAATTTATTTTTTTTAAAAAATAAATTTTATTGTATTAGAAAGTCCATGGGGTCAGTAGTTCTTATTTGATAGGAATAGTCTATGACAAATTCCTTTCTTGGATCCAGGACAATTTCCCATTTCAAGTTGGATGCTGTTGTTTCCATTGGCTCAGGATTTGCTGAGAGTATCTTGGCCTCTATTGGTTTTATATCGCTAACCTCTAGTAATGCAAGATTGTCAATATTACTCTCGATCTTAAGCTCATATGTCCAATTCTTGGTTGTATCCCTTACAGTATGGGTCTCATTGTCGCCGGTTTTGACTGCTCTAATATTCTCAGTTTCATTGTAATCTTTGAGTTTCTTTGAAACCTTTAAATCCGGGGAAGCTCCTAAGATTATTGAAGCGTTCGTGCCTGCTGGCGTAAAGGGGATTGCGATGCTTGTAACGTATTCGTCGGTTTTATAGATCTGAGCTTTTCCTGCCGGCCAGGGAATTAGCATCGTATTGTTTGCTTTGATCGTTTGCATGACTGGTCCATCTTCTCTGTTGTAGGCTTCCCAATTGTAAATTCTGGCAAATGGAACGACATTCTCCAAAAGTGGCAGTCCAATATCCTTATCAATCTCGACATCGTGCCTGCCATCCAACTCGAATATATAGAGGGTCTCGAGTTCTCCGGTGATGGATTTTCCCGCTTGGGGGGCAGGCTCCTGATCAATAGAGACTGCTGGAGCAGCGAATGCCAATTGCATTTGTCTAGATGCCTTGGCCTCGTAGGGCTCTACCTGTTGTGGCAAACTGGATACTAGCTTGAGGCTTACGTTTTTGAAGTCTTCCCCCCCATTATTTCGAACTATGGCTTGCGCTATAACGAACATAGAGTCGTTTCCTAAATGAATATCGTATCTAGGTTCCCAATAGCCAGATCTGTACATTAGGTAGCTCAATGCAAAATATTGTTTTCCTGACTAGGAAAAGTTGAGAGTATAGGTTGGATTTTCGTTATAAACCACCCGTTCGATTGTAGCATTGCTTACGGATAAGAGTAGAGTGGTTTTATCCGCGGATTCGGGAACGTTTAAAACGAAATTATTAACGCCCTCTGGAATATCGATAGTGCCCAATCGTTTAACTGAAACCATGCCATCGGGGTATATTGTCACAGAATCAATAGGTAGATTAATAGTTGTAGTTGCCTCGACATCGTCTTGACAAGAGGATAACATTTGCGTGCAGATCAAGAGTGTAAGAAAAGCCATTGAGAGTTTCATTATAAAGCCTCCATTTTAAATTGGATAGAAAGGATATAAACTTTCTCTGATATAAAGGGTTTATAGTTGATTGCACGTAAGCTTATATGCTATTTCCTTCTCAGGAATAGAATTCATTCATCGAATTGGTGCAGTTATGTTTCTTGATTTCATGAGGGAGGTCGAATTATCCTTATTATCAGCGCTTGAGCGAAGCGGTTTCAAGGTTGGAATGAGTTTGAATAACCTAGAACTAGATCGGAGTCCTCATGCTGACCTAGCTTCTTCTGTAGCTTTTAGGCTTGCTCCTGAGTTGAAGAGGAAACCAGCTTCTATAGCGGCTGAAATCCATCAAGCCCTTCCGGCAGAATTCTGGTTTGTGGGCAGGGCTGAATGTATCGGACCGTATCTGAACTTCTTTATGAGTTTACGTTTCCTAAATGAAGTTTTAGAGCAAGCAATAGCCGACAATTGTTGGTTTGGAGGGCTGAAGGAAAAGGTAATAGTCGAGCATACTTCTGCAAATCCCGATGGCCCGTTGCATGTCGGTCATATAAGAAATTCTGTCATAGGCGACACCTTGGTTCGCATATTGCATCGAGCCGGTTGTACCATAGAAGCTCAGTACTACATAAACGATATGGGAAGACAGGAAGCCATGGTTGTCTGGGGTGCAGATCATTTCCGCTTGGAGAATATCAAGAATGACCATGCTATAGCCCAAGTGTATATAGCTGCGCATAAAGCCATGGAATCTCAGCCTGAGATCAAGAGAGAAGCTGACGAGATCATTCGGCAATACGAGGCAGGCGATTCAGAGACAGAAAGCAAGATCAAGAGTGCGGTAAAATTCGCATTGTCTGGCATTGAGGAGACGCTTCAAAGGTTAGACATCCACCATGATAGCTACCACTGGGAGTCGGAATTCGTTCGCAATGGCGATGTGGACAAAGTAATTGCCAAACTTGAAGAAACAGGCCTTACGATTTGGAAGGATGGTGCTCTCCAACTCGATCTAACCAGCCATGGTTTTGAAAAGAATATGATATTAAGAAGGACGGATGGCACATCCCTTTATATTACTAGGGACTTGGCTTATCATCGTTGGAAGGCGGCTAATTGCGATCGAATAGTAGACATATTGGGAGCGGACCATAAGCTCATTTCATCTCAGCTCAAGACGGCTTTGAATCTTATGGGAATTAGAGAGCCAGAGGTGGTGATCTTCGAGTTCGTCTCATTGCCCACTGGTTCCATGAGCACCCGCCGGGGAAAGTTCATTTCTGCAGATGAGGTTTTAGACGAAGTAGAAAGCAGAGCTTTTGAAGAAGTCTCCAAAAGGAGACCGAACGAGAGCGAAGAGTTTCGCAGAGGTGTAGCCAAATACGTGGCTTCAGGCGCTATACGCTATGATATCGTTAAGGTTTCTGCCGATAAGGCCACGACTTTTGACTGGAGGCAGGCTTTGGATTTTGAAAAGCTATCAGCGCCGTTCATTCAGTATTCTTACGCTCGTGCTTGCAGCATTTTGCGCAAAGCTGAGAATATCGATACCTATAACCCCGATCTTTTGAAGGGGCACGATGAAGTGGCTCTTATTAAAAAGATTGCCGAGTTCGATTTGGTAATAGAGCTAGCTGCAAGAGAGCTTAAGCCTCATACACTAGCAACATATGCACGTGAATTGGCCGAGGCGTTCAATCAATTCTATAGATATTGTCCCGTGTTGGAATCTCGAGACGACCTACGCTTAGCCAGATTAGCTCTCGTTAAAGCCTCAAGGAATGCTTTGAGGGCAACACTCGAGACTTTGGGTATACAAGCCTTGGAAGCCATGTGAAATCGTGAATAGACTAGTTTGGGCAAGTTAAGATTGATTTGCTAAGGTTTCTCGGGATTCTAATTATAAATGGAAATCTTACCATGCGACTAAATAGCACATCATTGTTTTGTTAACCAGAAAACCTTTAAACTACTTTATTCATAGTAGCTCGGTTGCATGTTCAACAATGGAGGCGTATATGTGCTATATAAGAGCATAAATGATCTTCCCAAAACCGTGCGCAATCTTCCCAGCAGGGCTAAAACGATTTACCTCAAGGCTTTCAATAGCGTCTGGGAAGAGCATGCAGATTTGGATGATGAGATTGCTCGCGAGAAAGCTTCTCATGAAGCTGCTTGGTCAGCGGTCAAGGAAGAATACGAGAAAGATGATGAATCGGGAGCATGGATAAAATTAGAGGAGCTATCAGGGAAACGCTCACGCCACTCACTCAAACAACGTAAGAACAAATCTAGCGGACATTTGGAAACTAAGGTCCATGCATGATTACAGATTGTTAATGGGGAAATGAACCGAAATACGACTCGGAATTTTCCTCTGCAAATATCATTTTATAATAATGATAACTCATAAATTTATAAAATCGAATTCAAGTCTAATTAGTCGTATCTAAATATCTAATTAGCAAAGGATTTTGCGATTCGAATATGGAATTTCAATAATATTTTTGCAATTCATGAATCTTTCCAAAAGCTCTCATTCAGATAAGATAAGATAATCTAATCTAAATCAAATGCTTATGTCTCTTTCTTTTTTCATCGCTTCCACAAACGCAAGGAATGGTGGTGATGGACGGCCTGGTCGCGACTTCATTTCCGGGTGAAATTGCGAGCTAAAAAAGAATGGGTGGTTCGTTATCTCAGCGATTTCCATCAATTCTCCGTTCGTTCCAGAAAAGCATAGGCCTTTCTCTTCTAAAAGCTTGATATAGGGGGGATTAACCTCATACCTGTGCCTGTGGCGCTCTACTATCTCATTTGAATGGTAGATTTTTTTAGCTAAGCTGCCCTCCTTGAGGTGGGCTGGGTAATTCCCCAGGCGCATGGAAGCCCCCATCTGCCTAATCTTCTCTTGCTCTGGTAATAATGCAATAACGGGGTAGGGAGTGGGCCCAAACTCCTCCGAGTTGGCACCTTCTAGGCCGCAGACGTTGCGACCGAATTCGATAACTGCAAGTTGCATGCCAAAACAGATGCCTAAGTAAGGCACCTTGCACTCTCTGGCATATTGTATAGCTTTGGTCTTCCCTTCTGTGCCACGTGCTCCGAAACCACCTGGCACTAAAATGCCATCAGCATATTTCAAGATTTGATCAGGCAAGCCATGCTCAAGCTCCTCTGCATCAATCCAAAGAAGCTCTATTTTCACTCCAACCTCTATGCCAGCATGCTTAAGAGACTCTCGAATGGAAAGGTACGCATCTTCCATAGGCTCAGCACATTGAGAACCTACTGTATACTTGCCGACAATAGCTACTGTGACTTTATCGTTTACAGATTCCATTTTATTGACGAACTCTTTCCAGTCCCTTCTCTCCTCCAGAGGAAAGAGCCTCATCGCCTTCATCAGATATCTAGTAAGACCCTCTGCTTCGAGTTGTAGCGGGACCTCATAGATATCTTTAGCATTGTGGCCACTGATAACTGCATCCACAGGAACATCGCAGAAATGAGCTATCTTTGTCTTGGTTTCTGGAAGTAGAGGTTCATCGCATCTTACTACTATCATATCCGGCTGCAGTCCAAGCTCCCTAAGTTCTTTGACGCTATGTTGCGTCGGCTTGGTTTTTTGTTCGCCATCTATGGTTGATGGAGCTAGTGTTACATGAACTAAAAAGATATTTCCTGATTCCTCATACTTTAGCTGTCTCAATGCTTCGAGAAAGGGCATACTTTCAATATCTCCAACAGTTCCCCCAACCTCAACTAAGCATATCTCGCAACCACCGGTGCGTGAGACTTGTCGAATGCGCCTTTTGATCTCATCCGTAATGTGCGGAATTATCTGCACAGTTTTGCCTAAGTATTCGCCACGGCGCTCCTTCTCGATAACAATAGAATAAACCTTGCCTGTGGTTATATTATGATCTCTTGTAAGTTCTATATCTAAGAACCGTTCGTAATTGCCGAGATCCAGGTCCACTTCCCCGCCATCTTTCAATACAAAAACCTCGCCGTGTTGAAAGGGACTCATAAGGCCGGCATCGATGTTGATATATGGATCAATTTTGATGGCCGTAACTCTATAGCCCTTGTTCATCAGGAGCCTGCCAATAGATGCTGCTGTTATGCCCTTACCTAGGCCACTCATTACTCCGCCAGTGATCACAATATATCTCAAGGAGAATCACGCTTTCAGCAGGTTTGCCGCGCCATATGTGATAAGTGTAACGATCAGAATCGATGACTCCAGGGCCCCGAAGAAATTGAAGATAGTTGAGGTATAAAGTGTTAGAATTAAAATAACTACAGGGAATATCAACATGGAAAGTGATGCCATATGAATATCTCTTTTTACGTTTCTGAATTAAACCGAAAATCGTCGACGATTTAGTAACACATTTCGAGTCTTCGTAAATTGTGGTCTTATTATCCAACATATTGTTAATGATCTTCTATTCTTGGCATCCTCTAACTTATTCCTCTTAGTCGCATAAGTTTCGATGATTTGAACCGCTATTCTCACGAGAGGAAGACAAATAGCATAGAAATCCTTTTGGCGATAGCAATGATTGTGACTCGACTGTTTAGTTTCAATTTTATCATAATCGTCAATCTTCCAGGTTGGATTATCACAATCCTTCTCTTTCTCGCCTGTTGTTTCTATCATAGCATATTTTGCTTATTGCCAGACGATAGTGTTATGGTTATTTTATATTTATGTAATCTCTTTTATTCTTGTAGTCTCCTTAATGGGATTAATTGGCACACTGCTTTCCTCCTATAGACCTGAAGCATTAATACCACAAATCTATATGGCTGCGTTACAGCTCCACATTAAGAGCTTCTCCTTGTCGATATTATCAATTTCTTGGCTTATAGGCCTTGTATAGAAATTTAATCTAAAAGATTTTAATTGATAATATTCTTTAAATCATAATATATTCATGAGTTCAATCTCTTAGATCTGGTGGAAGCATGTTTGGTATGCCGTCTTCAATGGGATAGCATTCACTGCAGGCCTTGCAGCATAGCTTTCCTGTTATAATCTCACGATCATTCTCCTCGAAGACTTCAAGGGTAAGATCTCCCTTGCATAAAGGGCATGCAAGGATATCAAGAAGATCGCGTTTCATGCATCTTGCTAGTCATCTAAAAATATAAGTGTTTGGTTTTGTGGGAATCGCGGGAAAGAGCAATCTGGTTTTATTTGAGAACATATCTGCTCATTGTTTATAAAAAAGTAAAATTCATTTTAGCAATCCCATCTCTGAAAGTCGCTCAGGGAGATAGGTCTTAGTCACATAGTCTAAACCTTTACCTGCAAAAGCTTGTTGCTCTGCTTTTCCTTTTAGCTCAAGCTGAAGATTGATCTGTCTTTCCCAATAGGGCGTTTTAAATCTAGGATCCGTAAGTTCGTTCCTCAGAGCATGTATATCTTGATCAGTAAGCGTGTCCGTTGATAGGTCATATTTCACGATATCGCTGGGCTGAACACCCAAAAAGCTGGCTGATGGAGTAACTAGCTGTTCTGAGAGGTGGGCGCTTTTAATGGCCCCATAGGCTATGCTCGCAAAGATTCTATAGGACCAGGGATCGCCATCTGTGAATACGACCACTGGCAAATTCAATTCTTCATTCATTTTTTTTATTATTCGTCTAGTGGATCTTGCCGGCTGGCCCTTGATGTGGACTAATAAAGCATCGAACTCCTCATCAAAACCATTTTCGATAAGCCGAGCGTACATACCACCCGTTTCGATAGCTATGACTATCTTTGCATCATGATCAAGAAATTTTACGTTATCTACATTAAAAGGAATCTTGTATCCTGCCTCTCCAACATCTTCTTGGCAATGGAGCTCTCGCTCTCCCCGGCGAGTCTGCTCCTTTATTTTTAGAGGTCCGAATACGGCTGCTCCATATTCTTCTGGTCTGATATGGAAGTCCTCTCGTTGCAATCCAGTTAATATTTCTAAGTCTTCAATCAATCGGTCGCTCTCTGCTTGTTCATGAAATTTTGCCATCTTCCAATTTTCTGAAATATAGTAAATCTCTCTGAGAGTGGAACCTCGATTGTTCTGTAGATGCTCCTTGATAAGCAATTCTGCCATATGAACAGTCTTAAGGATGGTCTTAGCCCCGCGGACAGTCTTTACTGAACGCAGGGTTTCTTGGCCGCCATACACCCATACATCATCTTCTATACTATATTCAATATTATTTTTAGTTCTAGATGGAAGGGCAATATATGGGACTACTCCTTCTTGAAATTGATTGAAAAGCGATCTTGCCAGGTCAATAAGCTTATCCTGTGCCAACTCGATTTTAGCCATCAGATCACTCTAGCTCCTGTAACTACCTCAGGCTCAATCCCTTCTATGACAATTTCCGAGAATTTGGTTCCAAGGCGTACTTGGTAGGTTATAAGCTGCTGTTCATTTGGACTCAATGATAACTTCCAATAATGGTCGTAACCATCGCTCATGGGTATTAATTTTGCTTCTGGCATTACTGAAGATGCCCCTTGGGATAAGACTTCGTGGAGCTTAAAGCTTCGAATTAGTTCGCTATGGTTCTCAATATCGATCTTAACGGAAAGCAAGCCGTCTTTTTGATCAACAACTCGCTTAATTAGAAGATTGCCCATAATTTTGGCCACTACGGACGATATATCTGGTTCATTTTCGCCTAAAATCTCTGAGAGCTTCTTTGCTATACTGGGCAATATCTTTCGTATGATTTCTTCTTTTTCACTTCGCTCAGAAAGTACGCTTTGTCTGGCAAGGTATCTTCTCAATTTCCTTCCGACTTCTTTTAGCGCCAGCTCAATTTCGGAAAGGATGTCAGGCAAATCGGCTATTGCATCTTTAGATTCAGAGGTGAACGGAATGTTTGTTGAGGCGATATGCACCATTAGCACAGCCGGTCCTGTAGGCAGGCCGAGACTATTGGAATGGGCAAGAGAATAATTTTTCCAAGGGATGCTCTCTGCTGCATGTGTTATGGCGCAAGCACCTTGCTGGTAGATTAGAGGAACTCGGTTAGCAAACCTGATTATATCGATCCGTCCTTCCTTATCCAGCTCTCCTCCGTATCCTAATCCAACCTCTACTAGAAAGGGATTCCCTGAGAAAACTGAGACTGGCCTTGTAGCAGTTGCAACGAAGTCCAGTTTGAACTCCTTCTCCAGGCTTGCTTTAATTAGATCTTCGCCTATTGGCGACAAACAATCTATAGGAGGGGACTTGACTTTGATGTTCTTGAAGGCGGCTAGAATTCTCTTAGCTTCTTCATGGTTTATGCTCTGTGGAGATCGATCAGGTTCTAGGTCAGCAAGTTTGCAAATCTCTTGAGTTGCAATCGATCCAATGCTTGAGAAAGTCTCTTTCAAAAATACTCCTAATTTCTTGCGCTCAGTATACCTTAGAAGCCTGATTAATTCGCCCAATTCAATGCCGGAAGGATGTGGTTGAATGGCATAAGCCTTTTTGGGCAAGGTTTCGGTTGCTCTCTCAAATAGCTCCGTATTGCCATCTGGTTCAACAAGGGTGATGCGGGTATGAGGGTTCACAATTGCGACATTCTTCAAGTAGCCGAAAACAGATTGTCTGCGGCTTCTTACATAACTCCCCCCCATCTCCAATTCAATTCTTGTGCCCCGTGGTTGATCCCAATTTATTTCACCCTTATGCAAAATTTCAGGCTCATTTTTTGCAGTATTTATAATTAGCTCATAATAGAGTGCTGGTCTGTTGGGACCGATTTTTGAGATGACTTTAGCAGGCTTGCCGCTCGTGAGTTGACCATAAAGTACAGCTGCAGATATGCCTATGCCTTGCTGCCCTCTGCTCTGCCTGAGCGTATGGAATCGCGAGCCATAGAGCATTTTGGCAAAAACCCTTGGAATTTCCTCCGCTATGATTCCTGGGCCGTTATCTTCTACGATGACTTGAAAGTAATCTCCTTTGCGTTTGATCTGCACGAAGATATCTGGCAAAATTCCAGCGTCTTCGCAAGCATCCAACGAATTATCCACTGCCTCCTTGACGCAAGTTATGATGGAGCGAGGCGCCGAGTCAAATCCAAGTATCTGACGATTCTTTTCAAAAAATTCAGCTACGGAAATGGCCCTCTGCTGTTTAGCTAGTTCCTCGGCTATCTCCATAAAAGAAAGGAAAGGGCTATAACTCAGCCCCAACTACCGTTTGAGTAGCAGTTACATTATCTATCTCACGGATTGTGTCAACAAGCTTATTGAGGGTGCTTAGGCCCTCCACCTCTATTATGACCACGAAGTCGAACTCGCCAAAGACATGGTATACATCCTTAATACCTTCAATATTTTGAAGTGCGTTGTAAACAGTCTTCTCTTGTCCTGGCACTACTTTTACCATTGTTACTCCAATCACCATGTTGTTCACCCAGTTCTATAAACCCTCTGCTCATTATATAAAACTTTTCAACTCTTTTTCCCTATATGAAATGTCTCCACATCATCATCCGCCTCCGCCTCTGGCCAACTATCAAGAGATGCTCCTTTTGTAGATTTGGATCTGGATTTACCAGTGCTTTCGGACTTCACCTTGAGATGGCCCGTCTCAGGTGTTCGGGGGACTTCTATTGTCACATCCTTCGAAGAAAATTTTGCATTATCATTACCAATATCTGCCCGAAGGGAACTGAGCGCACGAAGCACCATCTGCTTATAATGCATTGTATCTGTCTTATAATGAGCTAAAGCCCTCTCCGCATCGATGGCTGGTGATACCGCTATAGGCTTATCAGCGGTTGAAAATTCAGGCGAAGCCAGACTTATGTTTTTGAGGGCTTCCAGGCGTTCATAAGTTCTTTTTGCTGTTTCGAGAATCCATCTGTTTCGTGTAGAGTCATCCACCTTTTGAATGGCTTCAGCACGAACAGATATTATCACACTGCCATCCTCGGTTTGATATAAGTTAGGCTTGCCTACAACAGCTACAAAAGCCGGTGGTTCAATATTTGTCAAAGCCTGAGCTGCCTCAGGTTGATACTGACCGGCGTAAACTAAAATGCCACCCGTTGGATCGATTACTCGGCCGCGCCAATACTCCGTATCTCCGCCAATGTCGTCTCTTTCGGTCAGGGTTCCCACTAGAAAGACACGGTTACATCTGGCACCTGTAGGAGTGAGGAGGTATTGTGGAGCATATTGGTTCAAATCATCACCATCTCTAAAAGCAAGGTTAGAATTGCGTAGCTCTTCGGCAAATATTCTGCGTGCTACCTCTCTTAAAAATCCGGCCATCTTAATCCACCTCAATTAGGCTCATTAGGTCATCTATTTCATTTACCTTAACCGGCAAGCTATCATTTATTGTTTCGACCATTATGTAGCGGTCGACTCTTGGTCCAACCACAATGAAATATCTGCCCATCAACTTGGTCTCGATAAGGCTGCGAACTACTTCATGATCCAGGGCTTCCATGGCCATCTGTTTGGCCTCTTCTAATGAAATGCCTACTAATTTTTCAGTAGCATCTCGATTAACGAGTATATCCTGCACTCGGCGACCGTCATCTAACACTGCTTTTATTCTCAGATCATAAATTCCGTCTACCTTGCCATGTTCTCCGCATATGCCTTTTGCTAATGACCTTTTACAGACCGGACAGCGTTTAATTAGGCCGGACCCTTTTTGAATATCTACAAATGTTCCATTAAATTCTACTGATTGGGTACCAATTTCTATTTCTTCTTTCAGCTCTTCGATCTGGCTGTTTTTATTCAATTTAATGCTGAATCTGCCTTGGAATTCATCTGTGATCACATTCCGGAAAAGATAGCTCATCCCTTCTTCTAATTCCGGCAAATCTGCTTTGGTCCACTTCACGAATCTAATGGAACCCGTTTCGTCACCTACTAGCCCGGCTTGGGATATAGTCTCGCTATTTGAATCCCAGAGCTGCACAACTTTCGCCTTTAGATTGATCCATTTTCCTGGCTCGGAGATCTCTGCAATTTTCATCTCTTGCATTACAGCAGTTTCTGTTTGCGTCTTGATTTCGTGGTCCAATGGTTCGATCTGACTTCTGCTATGTAGTTTTATGCTGAATCGGCCTTGAAATGCATCTGTAACAACATTCTTGAGAAAGTAGCTTTTGCCAATTTCCACATTTGGCAGTGCAGCCTTGGACCATTTCACAAAACTAATGGCTCCGGTACCGTCGCCCACCAAACCAGTTTGAGAAATCGTCTCGTTTTGGGGCTCCCATAAATCGATAACCTTAGCCTCCAAATCTACCCATATGCCTGGATCAGTGATCTCTGCGATCTTGACTTTTTGGCTCTTAGTCCTAGCTAGCGGTATACCATGTTTCTTTAGAAAATGATTCAGAACCGATCGTTTTGCTTCGGATTCAGGGACTCGAAAATCGTCGATAAGCTTTTTCAGTTGAGCCTCTATCTCGCTGTCTGGCTCCTCTATCTTCTGCTCCTTAAGACGAGCAGATATCTGATCCACCAATTTTCTCATAAATACTGCCCCTAGTTTTTATTAAAGAGGTGATATTATGTATAATAAGATAATATATAAAGAAGATCGAAGCATCCCGAAAG
The DNA here is from genome assembly GCA_022865315.1 of Methanotrichaceae archaeon. Lineage (GTDB taxonomy): Archaea > Halobacteriota > Methanosarcinia > Methanotrichales > Methanotrichaceae > JALHSR01. The sequence goes on from JALHSR010000150.1 coordinate 18,005, forward strand.
TAATCTATCCAATGGGGTATTAAGGTTCAATGATGGAGATCCTAGCTTGGTTTGGAAAGTATAATTCTGAGAAAAGTGAATTCGAACCATTTATTACCTTAGATCAAAGGATCCGAATCCTAATGGAAAGTGGGCCATGCCCCAATGATAAATCTGAATTACGAAATATAGCCAAAACGACAGAATTTATTAAATCTGATGAGGAATATAATTATCGAGTCCGTGAAACTGCCATAGCCTTGGTTCGCAGGCAGCTGGAATTGAGGGTTACAGAGGAAGCGGATTTGCTTCAGGCAGTGGAGGCTTTGGATGACCTCAATCTTGCCATCAATCTCCTGGACGAAAGGCTATATGAATGGTCTCGTCTGCACATTGAGGAAGTCGTGCACGGAAAAGACTTAGCTAATTCTTTGAGTGAAGATAAAACGATGGGGGAACTGGCGAAAGTTCTATTAGGGCTCCGGATGTCCCGACAGAGATTTGAAGTGGAGATTGGAGGGTTAGCCTTGAAATTAGCGCCAAATCTAACGATGATTGCTGGTTCTATCCTTGCTACCAGGTTGATCTCCAAATCAGGAGGTTTACGTCATTTAAACCAAATGCCTTCAAGTGCTGTTCAGATCTTGGGTGCCGAGAAAGCCCTTTTTAAACATCTTAAGGGCAAGGCACCTTCCCCAAAACATGGATTGATTTTTAGACACCCAGCAATTTCTGGTGCGCCGAAAAGGCTAAGAGGAAAAATAGCTCGAGCTATCGCATGCAAACTGACCATTGCTGCAAGGCTGGATTTCTATGGTGGTGGGCTACATCCTGAATTAATGGAGTCATTAGAAAAAAGGATAACGGAGATTAGGCGCAATAAGGGATCGATATCCGATCAATAAGGATCAATTTTATATCTCAAAGGATCTTATCTTGTAATGAGGGTTAAGATGGTGTCTAGATTTAGATTGTCGATGTTATTTTCTTTATTGCTGATTTCTGCATATTTTTCTCCTCAATCGACCTTGGCAGCATCCTCAAGCACGCAGGATGCCAGGGGAAATGTAACTGAACATTCATGGATGTATTTTCAGGGATACATGGATGATATGAGGATCTATCAAACGGGTAAAGGACATGAAGGGCAAAAGTTGGTTACCGGCACGAGAGGGAGCGTCACTGTCTCTCGCACTATAGATGCTCAAGTATTCACAGGAGATGATTATAGAGATATGTCCTTCAATGAATGGGGTGTCTATAGTTACAAGCCTTATCAGCCACCACTGATTCAGAGCGACCTCAAGAATGCGTTATGTGCCAAGAACTATGATGTTGGCTCAGTAATATCAGAGAGCTATTCCAATATACGCGAGCTGATCAAAGATACTAATATCTATCAGGATCAACAGGTATCGGTATATGAGATAAACACAGAACTTATGGGAACAGCGAAGATAGGATCTAGGATACAAGAGAGTTCTAACCGTGCTCCTGTTTATGTTATGGGTGGCACCTATGTCGGCAATCTTAACCTGAGGATGGATATTGAAGCTGGAAACGCATCGATTTTAACCTTGCCCTGCCCATAAAAATAAAAACTTTAATTTTTTTCTTAAAAAAAGAATCAAATTAAACCAACGGCCTTGGTTGTTTATTCTCGGGCAATACAGGTAAGGGCATCGTGTTAATAAGCAGGGGTTGCTCCACATCTTTGGCTCGTTCCACTAGCAAATCTTTACCCCATTTTGTAAGGCCGAAGAGTGGAATTGATGTTCCTACCTGCACCATAGGTACGACTAGCTCACGAATGGACTTGGATGCGCAGCCCGTAACAATATCTGCAACTGCTAATAGCCTTTTAGCGTCCGTATAATTTATGCCAGTCAAGTGTACACCTATAATCATTATTTTTGCCTGTGTTTCGGCTTCAAGATATCGTAGGTTTTCTGCTGTTTCCGCATCGTCAACTGTCACTGCAAAGCGGGTGAAAGTTGCCGAAGCCATTCGAGCTCCAGCAAGTTGATCGATCTTTGCATCCAGAGGAGAAAGGACATGACCTCCGCGTGCTTCTATGCCTGCAATGATATCTTGAATAGGCTCAGTTTCTATCAATCCTGATATCCAGCCACCCATACCTTGTATTAATGATGGATTATCTGTTATTACCGTACCAGCTCCATCGCAGACAGTGACTGCAGCATCAATAATGCCTCTATTGATGCCGGTCATCATGGATTCAGAAGCTCCGAAACCAACAAATGTATCCATCTCTAGCTTGCGTTGTGGACAGAACATGCCATGTTTGTCTATGCGAAACTGCATGTTCTCAGATGCCGCTTCTGAAGTTACCTTTTTTATACCCCGGACCTTGTCAAATAGTGGACACCAATCTATCATGGGCTTGCCACTCGCTATGACATGTTCATCCTTGACTTTTACTTTCGTTTTTCCTAAGAGCTCCATCTCATGCAATACTAGCCCTCCAGGGAAAAGTAGATTCGACGGTTTGCTTTACCTTTATTCTCGGTTTTTACCATTAGCAATTTTTTCACTTCGCCGGTTCTCTTAACATGAGTTCCACCGCAGGCTTGCATATCCAATCCATTGATCTCAATAATTCTTGTCTCCTCCCTTTCAGGCATCTCTATAGCTAGACGCATTAGATCTGGGATTTGAATCGCTTCGGCTAATGGAGTAAATTTTATCCTAACAGGGCGGTCCTCTTCGATAATTTGATTGGCTTCTTCAATATAATTCCTCATCAAGTCTCTTTCGAAGTTCTCCAAATTGAAATCAATGCGGGACCGATCAAGATCAATCTGATTGCCAGTAATCTTAGCGCCTGTATCTCTGTAAATCACTGCGCTCCGTATATGACATGCTGTATGGCTGCGCATGAATTTGTAGCGTCTATCCCAGTCGATACATCCATGCACTTTATCCCCTTTGCTCAATCCTGCTCTATCTGTAATATGAACGATTTCTTTATTGGACACTTCCACAACGAGCACGTTGAACTTTTCATTTCTGTTAATTAGAATTCCAGTATCGGAGGGTTGAACGCCCGAATGGGGATAGAAAGATGTTCGATCCAAAGCTACATAATTCTTTGTAGCTGCTGTAATATCCGCCTCAAAATCTTTTACATAACTATCCTCTAGGTAAATGGCCATCATTATACTCGGAAACCGAATTCATTCATGATCACTTTAACGGGTGAATCTACGGGTAATCAATTGAAAAAATAAATGGTTTCTGCTATTATACTGAATTATTTTCGACGTAAATGATATATATGCTGAGATGCATTAGACACCAGGTGAATGCATTGGAAAATAGAGCTGTACCCGATCTAAAGGTTGAGCTCGAAGAGTTTGCATCAATACTTATTAAATTGGGACTGAAGAGAAAGGTAGCTAAGGTATTAACTTATTTGGCGGCAGCAGACGGGTCAACATCCAGAGAAATAGAGATGGATACCGATCTTCGACAGCCTGAAGTTAGCATTGCTATGAGAGAGCTCCGCAAGTTAGATTGGATTTCGGAGAGGGATGGGAAAAATCCTGGCAAAGGTCGGCCCTATAAGGTATATAAGCTGAACAAAAGTTTTCCGGAAATCATAAATTATCTTGAGCAAGAAGAGGCAAAGGAATCAGAGATAGCAATGAGGCAGATCGAAAAACTGAAGTCAATGAAAACCCAGTTGCATATTTAATCCGATTAAAATACCAGCAATTTTTATCTACAAAATTATATAATTATATGCATGAGAAACTAAGTAGGAAATTGAAAGAAATAATTCTTTCATACAATATTGAAGCCTTAGTTTTAAGTCAATATTTGTTAATGGTTGATGTAGATGGCCGTTCCTACTTATAATAAATAATATTTTTATTAAGTTAGCTCTTAGCAATATGAAAAGACCTATATACTAATAGATTACTACAATTGGACGTAAAAAAGTATTGGGGATGGATATGAAGTATATTATCGATGAGGCACTTAGCCGGGCCGAGGTTGAAAGCAGTTTTAAATCCACAAGTTTGATTCAGAGGGATGAGGAATTAGTTTCAGTTCTAGAGGATCTAACAACGGTTATTAAGGTAATTGGTTGTGGCGGTGGAGGATCAAATACTATCGATCGCCTGGCCGAATGTGGAATTCAAGGAGCTGAACTCATTGCAATAAATACTGATGCTCAACATCTACTTCATATCAACGCAGACCGTCGGTTCCTGATCGGCAAGCACACTACCAGAGGACTCGGTGCGGGGAGCCTCCCAGTGATTGGTGAGCAGGCAGCAGAAGAGAATATCGATGAGATAAGAGCCGCTGTTTTCGGTGCGGATATGGTTTTCATTACTTGCGGACTTGGCGGAGGAACTGGTACAGGTGCAGCGCCTATAGTTGCGGAAGCGGCCAAAGAAGCAGGGGCTCTTGCAATCTCTATTGTAACTATACCATTCGGGGCCGAAGGTACAATAAGAATGGTTAACGCCGAATCCGGTCTCAAGAGGCTCAGGGAGATTTCAGATACAGTTATAGTTGTTCCCAACGATAAACTTCTGGATGTTGTGCCTAATTTACCTCTGCAAGCTGCATTCAAGGTGGCTGATGAGGTGCTAATGCGATCTGTAAAGGGTATAACCGAGCTTATTACTAGACCTGGCTTGATCAATTTAGATTTTGCTGATGTCAGGACTGTGATGACAAACGGAGGCGTGGCCATGATCGGCATGGACGAGGCTCAGGGAGATAATAGAGCTAAAGAATCCGTAAACAAAGCACTTAAAAGTCCATTGCTGGATGTCGATGTTTCTGGAGCAACGTCTGCTCTTGTAAATGTAGTGGGCGGCCATGATATGACAATAACAGATGCTGAAACTGTAGTAGAAGAAGTCTATCAAAGAATTAATCCCGACGCCAGGATTATTTGGGGGGCCCAGATTGATTCAAGTCTTGAGAACACCATAAGATCTATGCTCGTAGTAACCGGTGTTTCCTCTCCTCAAATCTTGGGCAAGGATACATCAAGACGCATAACAACCCGTCATGGAATAGATTTTCTATCCAGAAGAAGCCGATTCTGAGGCCAATATATTTTATTATAGGATCTTCAACCAGGGGACAGCTCTTTGTCCTAAATGCGGGATAGGTGAGACTAAGTTTTGGTTCATCTCCCTATTAGGAGCTTGACATATCATTGAAATTCGCATTTTGGGGTTATCCAAGGCGAATAGACTTTTAAGAATAATTCACAATTGGGTTTTTATATTAATTAATAAATTTTTTATGTATAGAAAATCACCGCCAAACTCAATTAAATATTCGTGTTAGCATGTGTCATGTTAATCGATGGAATTATAAAGCTATCATTAGATTAACATTTTGTAAATCTCCATGCCGGATGTGATAATATTTTTACTAGAAAAGTGAGAGGGGAGCTGGAGATGCTGCGTCGGCATCTCATTATCCTTAAGCATGTTGTCGAGAATGAACCCATAGGTATTCTTAAATTGGCTGATGAAACAAGAATTCCCAGCCACAAGGTGCGCTATTCTCTTAGGATTCTGGAGCAAGAAAGATTGATTGCAGCATCTGCTCCAGGAGCAGTAACTACCGAGAGCACAAGACCTTTTATCGACCAGCTGGACCAATTGATAGATAGACTTGTGTTAGATGTTAAGGCACTAAAAGAGATTAATATAAAGAGATGATGCTAGCCTATTCGAGGATAGCTTCTCTATTGGAAGAAGTTGTTCACTGTGCCAGAGACGGGAAAATAGAACTTCCAGCAGAATTTTTAAAATCCCTTGAGCTAAATTTAATAAGTCCTGCTATACGGTTGTTATCAGGAACGCTCTGGCCCTTTTGGGAAAGAAGGGAGATGAATGTTGGGCCTGGTTTATTAGGGGACGTTCTTCGAGAAATATCCAGTGATCAAGTCTCAATAGAGAAGCAGAGAACTATAGAAATTGGGGCAATAGCAGAAGCTGCGCTCATTGACAAGATTCAGAGGCTTATTTCGCTTGAGCAATTGGATGCTATGTGGGTTTATGAAAGTCTATATCGAATCTCAAATCAAACTGGCAAAGAGTCAGAGCACAGGAAAAGTTCGATCATACGAGGTCTCTTCTTAGAAGCTTCGCCTATTGAAGGAAAATATATAGCTAGAACTATAATGAGGAATAGTTCTTCTGGAGTGCGTTCTGATATTCTGCTCCAGGCAATGGCAAAGGCCTTTAATTATGAATATAAAGATCTAAAAAATGCATACGCATTGCTTCCTGAACTTGGCTTGCTGGCAGAGGCTGCCTGTCGCAGAGAAATACATTCTATAAAATTTCTTCCACCAAGACCAATAAAGCCTATGATAATCACAAGGGGCGATCCGATAATCACTGGAGTTTATTCACCCAAATATCCAGGCATAAGAATACAGCTGCATTGGATTGAAAAAAAGATGTCTGTTTATACATTGCGGCTAAAGGATATCACGAGATCGATGAACAGCCTCTCGAATGATATTTCGGACATAGAGCAGGACTTTGTCATAGATGGTGAAATCATTACAATTCAGAACGGCCGGGTTCTTGGTAGAAATGACGTAGTCAAGTACATCAATAGTAGACATCATAATAAACGGAGCACAATTTATTCTGCCGTAATTGCTCAAGACCTGCTATTCCTCGAAGGCCAGGATCTGACTAATTTGTCTTATAAAGAAAGACGAAAGCAATTGATTTTGCTCTTAGGAGATCCTCGAGACATGTCTTCCCGAGGCTTGAATCCAGCGCGTGAAATTATCTTGGAAGATGAAGAAGAATTAAGAAAAACCAAATCAGATTGGAATAAATCCGGCTTTCCAGGTTTGATCGTTAAGAATCCGAATTCTCCTTATCTGCCAGGAGAACGTAGCACTCATGATTTCTTAATAAGGGTACCTTGAGTATATCTAATGATATTTTATGGGATCAAAGCTTTATTCGGACATAATTATTTAATACTATTTTGACAAGTTATCAAGACCTAGCGCCAAAAAGGATAGAAAGATTTTAAGTTACAGGTGTTATCTTATCTTTGTGCTGAAATGATATTGAGACCGTTTGATCCATGGAAAAATCCCACATGTTCATGTCCACCAAAATTGAGCCTTAATCCATATACTGGTTGCTCTCATGGTTGCCTCTATTGTTACGCATCAGTTTATATCCAAAATTTCAAAAATTGTCGGCCGAAAAAGGATCTGCTAAAGCAGTTGAGAACGGAAGTTTGCAAGACAGGCTCAGGAACAATTGTGGCAATGTCAAATAGCTCTGATCCCTATCCTCCTCTGGAAGAAGAGCTAAATCTTACAAGGAACTGCCTAAAGATCCTGGCCAATAGAGGACTCAGTGTCCTAGTGATCACCAAATCAGACCTAGTTAGCCGGGATATAGACTTGCTAACAAGAATGTCTTCTGCGGTCAGCATTACAATAACAACTTTGAGCGATACGCTTGCCAGCAAATTGGAGCCCGGCGCTCCAAGTTCCCAAAGGCGTCTTGATGCCATCGAGGAATTAAACGATAACGGCGTTCCTGTTTCTGTGAGGCTCGACCCAATTATTCCTGGCTTCAACGATATTGAAATAAAGGATTTAATTGATGCCGTTCTCCAGGCTGGAGCTAAGCATATAACTTCATCTACTTACAAGGCGCGGGCTGACAGTCTAATGAGGCTCGAATCTCAATTCCCCAAAGAGACAGAGCTCTTAAAAAGAATGTTCGAGAGAGGCGAGCGTATCGGAGGAAGTCTTTATCTTCCAAGGGGGGTGAGGA
>JALHSR010000151.1 GCA_022865315.1 Methanotrichaceae archaeon
CGTAAAGGTATTCTTGACCATTTATCTTTTTAACGCGAATAAAAGATTTCATGTAGTTATTTAGGCACATAATACTATTTATAGATTGCGGCTAATGATTGCGAAATTTAATATTCTGTGCCTAAATCATGGGGGGATTAGGTGATAACGGTAAACTCCATCTGGCAAAAATTGGTGATATTAAGCTCAAATTGCATCGATCTATTGAAGGCCAAATCAAGACCTGAACAATCCGAAAAGTGCCAACAGGGAAATGGTTTGCTTGTTTTTCGGTTGAATTCGCTGAACCACTCCCACCCTGGAAGGGTAACGTAGTCGTGGGTATTGATGTAGGCTTAGAAAGCTTTGCCACCCTATCTAATGGTGAGAAGGTCGCTAATCCCAGGTTCTTCAGAGCGGAAGAGAAAGCCTTAGCCAAAGCACAACGAAACCTATCAAAACAACCTAAGGGAACACTACAACGAGTAAGAGCTATACGAATCGTTGAACGTATCCACGAACGAATAGCCAACAGAAGAACCGATTTTGTAAACCAGATGGGTAGACAACTTGTAAACCGTTTTGGTGTAATTGCGTTCGAAGATTTGAATATTAAAGATATGGTTCATAGCCATACTTTAGCTAAGTCCATTTCAGATGTGGCTTGGAGGATGTTAATCAAATCGACTGAGAGCAAAGCAGCATACGCTGGTTCAAAAATTGTATTAGTAGATCCCAAGTACACGTCTCAATTGTGTTCTAGATGTGGATTGATAGTTAAGAAAGATCTTTCGGAACGAGCCCATAACTGCCCGGAATGTGGGTTGGCAATGGATCGAGATCTCAATGCAGCTATAAATATTCTGAGATTGGGGCTTCAATCTCTTCGTATCAAATCGGTAGGAGTCTATCCCCGTTAGGGGATGGGAGAAGTCACTTTCCTAGCTCCCAACCCAATTTTTCTTTTATGATCAGATAGCTCATCACCGGAGAGATAGCTCCAACCTCGGTGCATATCAAATCGATATACTGATATGGTGTGACATCGAAAGCTGGATTTCGTACTCTGATGTTTTTATACCTTGAAACGTTAGGAAGTATTTCCTCGGGACTGCGCTCTTCGATAATTACAGGTTCTCCCAGGATAGTTTTCGGGCTAAATTTATAAGTCTCTGCAGCCACCATGAAACTTGTCCGTGCTTCATGAGCGATCAATGCAATCTGAGCTGTCCCAATCTTATTTACAACGGATCCGTTAGCTGTTACGACATCAGCCCCTACAACAACCAGGTCAACATCATTCATGAAGCTTCTAACCGCAGAATCCACGATAAAAGTCGTAGGTACACCTAGTTCCTCTAGCAAGCCTATTGTGAGTATTCCTTGGTTTCTTGGACGGGATTCGGTAGCAATAACCTGTATATCCTTTCCAGTTCTAAAAGCAGCGCTAATAACAGAAATTGCGGCCATAGAATTGCAATGAGTCAATACCATATCTCCATCATTGATTCTGTGACTACCTATCTCGCCAATTATCTCTACCGCCCTTTGAGAATCTTCGATGAAGCGATTGGCATTGGAAACTATTGATTTTCGTGCATCCTCTAAGTCATCAGCTTTGTACCTCATCACCATCCATGTAGCGTTAGAAAGGGATACGGCAGTTGGTCTAGTATTAAGAAGAATTTCTGCAGCTCTTTTCATTTCAAAATTAAACTCATCCAGTGATTTTGTTTCTAAAACCAGAGCATAATCCCTGAGAGCTCCTGCAGCAGCCCTGGCAATGTGCCCCGCACCACGCACTTCCATTGTGCGAATTTTTTCGGCTGTTTCCAGCACTTGTCGGAAAGGTAACTGTTCCATCGATATTAATTTTCTATTAGCAAAATAATTAATCACTTTTCAAGCAGTATTGAATATATTCAAATAAAACTATCATCCGAGCCTAATAGCTAGCTTTGCAACCCTCGATCCAAGCATTCGGCAAGTAGCTAACGATTCTTTGGTAGGCTCTCCTACGGCTATTGCCCCATAATGCCCACCTGTTTTCCATTGGATCACCGATAACGATCATGGAATGAATAAGCATAGCTTGGATAATCGAAATAAGTGTAGTCTGGTTACCGCCTTCTATTGATGCGGAGGATGTGAAAGCTGCACCAACTTTATTCTCAAGTTGGCCTCTGATATCTGAGGAGTTATCAAATAGCTCTTTAACTACAGCGGCCATCTGACCGTAGTAAGTGGGAGAACCGATAATGATACCATCGGCCCATTTGAGATCGTCCAGACTTGTCTTCTTGATATTCTTTAATTTCACTTCAGCACCTGCATCCCTAGCTCCAGCGGCGACAGCTTCTGCCATTTTCGTGGTATTGCCTGTAAGAGAAAAATATGATACTAACACCTTTTTCATCAGAATTTCGCCTTTTTAAATTATGATTTGTTTTCTATTTAATACTATCCGATCTCCGTCTCTCGCATTTTGGAATAAATCCAATCCTTCAATGACATTTCCTATATGATTTACCGGGGAATACGGCTGGGTTGTACCGAAGAATATACAAAATGCATTACCTGGTGACCAATATGATATATCGCCCTTTCTAGAGCTGGCTGAAGCGTTCTCATCATCCAATTCCAATGGTATCTCGAAGTAGATCTCTTCTCCCCATAATTTGACCTTAGTCTCGATTGGCAATATTTTATAAAATTCGTGGGCAATATTTGGATTTCTCTGGTCTAGCTCAGCAGTTGCCGTTCCCTTACCCTCTAATTCGATCTCAATAAGCTTCAATCCTTCACCCCTAATTTTCCGACTATATAATCCGATATCTAATTGGAGTTTCCCTCGAGATTTTGCATATTCCTCTATTGGATCAAGATTTCCTAATTCAATCAAGCAAGGCTGAATACTTTCGCTTCGCCTAGCTAAGTTACTCATAACATTAATACTATGATTAACTTGACCGCTCGGTTAAACTCTTCTGGCTGCTCCTTGCGAGCGGTCCCATCCCATCGGTTGCCACATCATTATGATGCTAAAATTTATATATCTGATGAAATAACATAAGACAGTTCTTTTTTAGGATTATTTTCTCCGAATCCGAATATGCAATCGGTCTGAATAATTTATGCCTAGACGGAGGGCTAAATCCCACGAATCCTTGGCAAGAGACAAGTCTGGGTCATTCCCAAGTGGCATTATCCAGATTCGCTCTTTTGGCAGAAAATTAATCTGTTTCTCTATAGCCTCAACAGGCCAGCACCATTCGGCTTTGCCAAGTACGAATTTGAAATGAACATTCTCCTTCGTAGCCCAATATCCAAAATTAACTTGTGAGCCATGCTTAGGACTGACAACAACATAGTGTAGTTTCGAAAGTTCCTTTTTTGTTATGGGATTTGTGCCATTAGTTTCAATATGAATCTCAATTGAATTATCAATGAGCAAATCGATTAGCTCCGACAATCCAGTCATCTGCGTAGTGGGCTCGCCCCCTGTTATTATGACCCTTTTACCTCTTATTCTTTCAAATATATCCCTGCAGGAAATTTCTTTCCAGCTTTTAAGCTGGGTATCGCAACCATCGCAATTCAGATTGCATCCTGCAAAGCGAACGAATGTAGCCGGCCTGCCCATAGCAGGACCTTCGCCTTGGATTGAATAGAATATCTCTGATATGCGCAAATTGGCTCTCCTTGCTTTCAGAATATGCGTCATTGCTACAGTAAAAAACATTCTCTGAGACTTAACGAAAGTCCATTTGTCATTAGTTTATCCGGGCTAATCTCTTCCTTCGATTCGTCTATATGAAGATTCTTCATATCCATTAAAGTATAGTGTTTTGAGCTTTTGTATTGAGTTTATAGTTCACCGAAATACATAAAATAATGCGTTGCTTAATATATCCATATGAAGGTGAATATCATCAGAGTAGAGCGGGCTGAGGAACTGGAGGAGAGCTTAGCAGTAGAGAGTGATAACGATATCAAGATCAAGCTCATCTTTCTCAATGCCTTTAGCAACTGCAACATACCATAAGAA
>JALHSR010000152.1 GCA_022865315.1 Methanotrichaceae archaeon
AATGCCTTTTCTACGCGAGAATATCTCTCGAAGACCTTTGTTTCGAACGAAAATTCACGAAATTGAGGTTTCTGTAGGGTTATCTCGCCAACTCGTGTCTTTAGAGATCGTCCTTTGTAGCCATTACGATGAGCTTTCCTGTTCTGGGTACGCTGATAACGCTTGGCACCTAGCTGCTCTAAAGCCTCATTCTGCATAACCAGGTTCAAGAACCAGGTTAGCAGTCTTTTTACCCCCTCATCTTGGTCGATAAGGTAATCTTCTATTAGCCCTAATAATGGTATCATGGCCCTGTGTCCTCATTCTCTTCGATATAGAGTAGGATACAGGGCCTATTCTCATGCTTATTTACAATTTACAGAACTTTCGGTACGCTGCCTCTCATTTTCAGTTTCAATAATATATTTCTTATTTCCTTCAACGATTTCATCAGCTATATTCCCGCTTATTTCACCCATTTTATACTCACTGCCGATATCAGTTACATTCAACGCCGTTACCTTCCCTTTAGAAACTTTGGCAAGTCCGATACCAACATCTTCCGCTCTCTGGCTATGCTTTAAGCCATCTACCGCTATCAGGATATTTTCGAACATAGTATCGTTCTAATTATCATTATTTATGAAAATATATATATATATATATATGTTTTCAGTTACGTTTTCTTGTCAATAGAATATGTTGAAGCAAGGATGCAAGATCATTGGTGATGGTATTGATGGGAGTTAGCCACGGTAATAGTTTTCTATTTCAGCAGACTATTTTGTGGATATTAGATTAATAAGTCGCTTGAGGCCCGTTATTCTTCGTCTCAGTACAAGCAATATTATAAGCAGAAATAGCATCGTCCAAGGTGTAGCTCTCCACTGAGACCGAGAAGATCTCGTCTTGATTTCCGTAATGCAGTTTTGGCTTTTTTGGCTTTTCAGTGTGACTAATCGGCGCTGGCTTTCGAGGTCATCAGTGATATCGACAACTTGGAAACAACATATCTTGGCTAGCTCGTACACCTCCTCATATGAGAAAATAAAAGCACAAGACGGGTGAGCTGGATCGAGGGGATTCTTTGCAGAGTGCAGAAGTCCCTGCGGAACTTTAGGATTACTCAAGTAGAAGTCGAGGCAGGTAGTCCCCGTATCTTTTAATAGATAATGGGCAGACTTCAATACGACTAAAGCATTGTCCCAATTCTGATGTATGAAAAACTCCCTTCCGACTAAGATATCCATCGAACTTTCATAGAAAGATAGCTTGTTTTCATCCTCCATTAGTGCATACACGCAATTGGAGGGGGATACTTGTTGCGCTATATAAATGGCAAGAGCTGAATGATCAATGCCAAGATAGAACTCTGCGATTTGTCCCAGTTGCTTGCCAAGATAGCCGGTTCCACAACCTATCTCCAACACTCGCCGGCCGATGAGATTTGATCCATCGGACCAGATTCTTAGTGCTTTCCAAACCTCTGCACGCGTCTTATTGCGGATATCAGGTATTGGAAAGTCGGTATACTTGACGAGATATACATCTGAGCTAGCTTTCATAAAATACTTCAGCCATTCCCAATCCCACATGGATCTATCATTCTTGGAAATGGGAAAACAACTTAATTTGGATTTTTCCTTATTGGATATATTTTGCATTTGTATCAATACTGCCGACTAAATATTTTATAATTTTATTATAACCTTAATTTCGTCACCGACGGCAACTACGCTTTCTGCAATTCCCGTTTTCCTGAGCTTTCGATAGACAAGGGAGGACTTCGAATAACCGAGCTATCGCCAGTTGTATATACTATAAATACTATTAAATATCATGAATAGTTTTATGAGCTTTGGCATCCTGCTGGCTTGCCGTCGATTAGATGAACTTGGCGATCCCCTTTCGGGATTAAAATCATTAATCGATTGGGAGTCATTTCGTCCAATTGTGGGAGGAATCTATGATAATA
>JALHSR010000153.1 GCA_022865315.1 Methanotrichaceae archaeon
CCCCGTGTAGCCTTTTTCATGGCGGCATCGTACCCTTTCGTCTTTGAACCGAAAAATACCCTATCGGCATAACGAACTTCACCCTCTTTGGCCAAATCTACCTGACTGTCATGAACCGAAGCGGTGGTAACCTCAATTCGTCGAATCAAACCAAATTCCGGGTCCATTGCGCTGTGCAGTTTATAGCCGAAATATGATTTGGTGCCTTTCTTAGCCCAGGTCCCATCTTTACTACGCCTGGTTTTAGCGTTATCGCCACGAGGCGTATCTTTCTTGGCGTGACCAGGATCTGCCTCGATGAAAGTGGCATCCTGGATGATGCCCTTCTTGATCTTCAGATTCATAGCATCGAGTTGTCTCTGCAGATCATTCCAGATTTCAACATCCCTGCCGCTATTGGCTAGTCGTTCTTTGAATTTCCATATCGTGGTGGAATCAGGAACCACCTCGGTTGTGTCCAGGAACACACGAAAGGAGATACGATCTGCCAATTCTCTTTCAAGCTGCTCATCTGATAGACTGTATAGATGCTGAATATACAATGACTTGAGCAACACGATTACGTCGATATTTGGTCGACCGCCTCGATCGCTCTTGTTATCAAATAGCAGCTCGAGGTTCGGTCTAAAAGCTTTCCAATTTATCCTATCCCCGACCTCAACTAATTGGTCGCCCAATTCTTTAACTCGTTCATATTCCTGCCTGATGGCAAAATCGGTGAGATTTCTCATGAGACTATTGTATGGTATTAATAGTATTTATATATTTCTATCAAATTGGGTTTTTCGGAGTTCTCATTAATATTTGCTTATTCATAAATGGGCATTTCATGGTGAGAGGATTAGTCGTGATTGAGTCTATTTTTGTGACGCTGCTGCCAATTCTATTCTTGATTGTTTTGTTTGGTGGCGGGGAACGGTTTCGACGCAGGAACATCGATATGGAAGGCGAGCCTCCAATTGACCGCACACTTTTTTACATTAGCAAATACTCAATAATTGTCCTATGGGGGGCTATGGTCTTGCAGAGCTGGAGCATGAACCTCTCTTTCATCCCCGTGCCAGGATCGCTGAAATGGATTTCCTTATGTCTGTGGACCTTGGGATTTATGCTGTTATTCATTGGACGATTCGAACTGGGGAGTTCTTTTCGGATTGGATCTCCCAAAGAAAACACCAGTTTGAAAATGGATGGAATATTCAGGTTTACCAGGGACCCCATGTACCTGGGCGTGTATTTAACGCTCCTTGCATCAGTCTTTTACACACTGAATCCAGTAATTCTTTTGGTTTCTATATTCGTAATTGCTGTTCACCACAGGATAGTCTTGGCCGAGGAAGAGCAAATGAAAAAGGTGTTTGGCGAAGAGTACCTGGATTATTGCCATCGTGTCAGACGGTACATATAGAATCCAAAAAGCAAGGCTATACTATCGCAATCGTTGTCGTAATGCTGATGGAGCAGATCTACATCCTGGCAGATCTGCTCGACCAATTGCCATTCAATATTTCCTCGACAAGCTTGAGTGTTTGGCTCTTGGGGCCTCTAGGGCTTCCATTTATCCCTAAGATTTTCATCTCAAAATACCTCATTTCTTTTAGTTTTATCATCTATAATGTTGAACTTATTTCAAGCTCTCGCATAATGCAATACTGATAACGGAATA
>JALHSR010000154.1 GCA_022865315.1 Methanotrichaceae archaeon
AGTGTTAGTTACCACGGTCCGAAGAGTTGGTGTTAAAATGATGGTTACAGCCTTTGCGTTTAACCTCTATCAGCTCTGCACATTGAAGAACGCCCGAGTCATTTAGACTTAGCGGTAGCCATCGAACAATAACTAAAAAAAGGGGATTCAAGGAAATTTGGACGTCAAGAGAATAGAAATGAGCACTGATCTTGATATCTCCATTGCTAATGAGGGTTAATAGAAGTCCTCTCGCAAGAATTTTCATTTATTAATTTTAATATAACTTTGAAAATTAATATAAAAATTGTTGCGTTAATTCGACAAATATATATATCTTGCAACTGCTTTGATTCTCTAATTCAGCAATTTTCACCTCAACGGATGAAATCTAAATGTCGAAAAAATTATATTAGTTTTATATTTTTTTCATTTGACTAGGCTGGGTCTCAATTAATTTGTTGACTATATTTTAGCTATAGATCTTCCAGGGAGTAAATTCAATACCGAACAAGATCATAATTAAATGGAAGCGCTTTTCAATGGCTATCTTTCATATTACAAGGGAAACCCGGATTCCGCTAGTCGGATGCCTATACTTTGGCGTCATTGATCGAGGTACGAATCTTCTGCAGGTAAGACCAAGTTGCATATGCAACCTTAATTGCCCCTTTTGCTCGGTCGATGCTGGACCTGACTCCCGTTCTAGGGTTACTAATTATTTTGTTGAACTTGAATATCTATTGGACTGGATTAGGCAGATTGCCAAGTTCAAAGGACCGGGTGTTGAGTGTCATATCGACTCTACAGGTGAGCCGATGCTTTATCATCAGATTGTTGAGTTAATCAATGCTCTGAAAGAGATTGATGAAGTTTCAGTAGTTTCAATGCAGAGCAATGGAACGCTTCTCGATACGACTAAAATTAATGCATTGGAAAACGCGGGTTTGGACCGGGTTAACCTTTCCATTATGGCACTAAATCCGGTTCTGGCAAAGCAGCTAGCGGGTGTTTCTTGGTACGACATAGAGCAAATAAAAGATGCTGCAAAAAAAATAGCTGCAAGTCAAATTGACCTGTTGATAGCACCCGTCTTTTTACCTGGCATTAATGATAACGAGATTCCTAAGCTTATAGAATTCTCTCAAGAAATTGGCGCTGGTAAAATTTGGCCTCCCATAGGCATACAAAAATTCGAGGCTCACAAGCTCGGTCGAAAGCCCTCTGGCATCAAAGTTCAGACGTGGTGGAAATTCTATAATAGGAGTATCAGGGCATGGGAGGAACAATTCTCTCTTAAATTGATGCTAAGGCCTCAGGACTTTGGAATTGAAAAGAGACCTATGCTCCCTTTAGTCTTTCGCAAAAATGAAAAAACAAGGGTGGATATTAAGGGTCCAGGTTGGATCAGGGGAGAGCAACTAGGGGTGGCCAAAGACCGGGTTGTCTCAGTCCTAAATTGTCCAGTGGATGCTGGTTTGATAAGGGCAAAAATAGTTAGATTAAAGCATAATATATATGTCGGGATGCCCTATTAAGACCGTGAGAGTCCATCAATAATTGGCGATTTTCGGGATTAAAATATAATCGAGTTATTATTTGATTACGACATTCCACGCTCAGGCCATATATATTATATATTAAAAATATTTAATACCCTCGCCGGTTAGTCGGAACTCTTCCAATCTTTAGGATCAAACTCATTATTATTAGAATCCCTGATGATGCCGTATCCAGCGTTAACAAATATCTGATTGTAATTTGCCTTCAGTTCGGAGTGCCATTGCGAAAGGATTTATAAACTACTGCTTGCCAACAGCCATCCGGTTCCCGGCCGGTCTTATTATCGAGGTCCAAGAAGACTTGAGTGCCCATTAACTGATCTCGTGTGAACTCGCGAGCCTTTAGGCCTGACAATGTATTTTCTGAGGAGCTCATGATATCCGCAAGTCGCACGCAACCTATTCCACTGACTTCAAAAGATGATCCGCTAATTATGCTAGTTACCACTCCTTTTCCTTAATATGGATGAGCAGATGAATCTAATATTAGAATGACCAGGAAGAGCAAGGTCTGAATTTTCATATGGATTAATTATAGTTAAGAACCTAACATTTCTAACTTATATTTTTATCCTTCAGAAATACTTCCTTCCATCTTTTTGCATAAGTCAGATGTGCTGAGAACGCCATAAAATACTCCCCAATCAAATCTCTCATATGCTTTACATCTCTTATAAATGAACTCGAGACAACTCTTTTTATGCTTTTCCAAATGAATTCTATCGGATTCAAATCATGAGAATAGGGTGGCAGGAATGCCAGTTGAACCTGGCATTCAATGGCACATAAAATCGTTTTTTTTGCTCTGTGCGATCTAAAATTGTCCAGAATTATCACTATTTTGTGATCTGGATTTGCAGACCTTATGCTCTTCAAGAAATCATATACATCTTCTTTCTTGGAATGTTCTTTGAAATCAATGACAGAAGTTCCATTGAGTGCATAGAAGCCAAACGCATTTGATCTCAACTTCGTGGTGTTCTTATAGATGATAGGCTTATCAAACGACAATAGCCGCTGCGTATTAGCAGTAGTTTGCGGAGAGGTTTCGTCGAGGAATCCAACAATGGTATTCTCCTCAATTTCGGGTATGGTTTTTTAAAATATCTTCCGCATTATCCGGTCTGCGGTAATCATGTGTGTAAGGCTTTGCGTATCTCATGCCTAAGTTTTTAACAATTATCCTTATCTGCTTCGGCGTGTATTCGACGTTGAACTGTTTTTCGATAAGCAATCGTACTTCATCCGTAGTCCATACATCCTTCTGGCTGAGCAATTGTCTTAGCCTGTCTTTTTGATCTTGATCCAGCTTCGAAGGTCTTCCTCCTCCGTATTTCGGAATCAAACCCTCATAGCCTCCTTCGTTCCACCTGCTCTGCCAAATATATCCCACTGGCTTTGAAACGCCTACAAACTCGCTAGCTTGTTCTACGGTCAATCCACCATATCTGTATTTTATAAAATATAACCTCTTCAAAACTTTCACATCATTCTCTAAGGTCTTTATCCGCTTCTGAAGTTCTTCCTGGCTCATGTGCCTTTGAAGTGGTATTTGTTCCGGTTTAGACACGTATATTATTGTTCTTTTATAAGTTATAAATGTTTGGTTCTGGACTATAATAGATAATATGATTAAAGTTTGTCCTTGGCTTATCATTTTAGATGATGTTTCCGGGATCAATAGGCGGTAATCAAAATTTCAATAGTCTCCTCCACCTAAATTATAAATAATACCATTTACAGAAATAGTTTTGGAGAAAATAATTAAGGATGGTATCAAATTATATAGATGCTACATCAGAGACTTTGTTTTTATCTCCAGATGCCTTTGGATTGGATTTTTGGGAGCTGCGACTGTGGTAACTGAGATAATAATTTTATTGTTGTTAATTATCGCTAATGGCATATTTTCTATGTCTGAAATTGCAATTGTCTCGGCTCGCAAGGCATTGCTAAAACAGCACGCAGAGGAGGGTGATTCTAGCGCTCAGAAGGCGCTTGAGTTAGCTGAGGACCCCACAGAGTTTCTTTCTACAATCCAAGTGGGTATAACTCTTATAGGTATACTTGCCGGTGCCTATGCCGCTGCTGCACTATCTGAAAATTTGGCTGTTTATCTAGAGATGATCCCGCCCTTAGCGCCATACAGCAATGCATTAAGCATAATTGTGGTTGTTGTGGTCATAACTTATTTTACTATAGTCATTGGGGAACTTGTTCCCAAGCGTCTTGCTCTCAACGATCCAGAGAAAATTGCGTCAAGAATTGCATTTCCCATGACGACATTTTCTCGCATCGCATCACCGGTAATTGCATTGTTGAGCGCTTCGACTGAACTGATCTTGAGGGCCCTTGGAGTTAAAAAATACGAAGAGCCGAAACTAACCGAGGAAGAGCTCAAGGTTATGTTAGTTAAGGGCTTCACTGCCGGGGTGATTGAAGAAGCAGAACAGGACATTATGGAGCGCGTTTTCCGGCTCGGTGATAGGAGCGTTGATGCCGTTATGACTCCCAGAAAGGAGATCGTTTGGCTAGATATAAACGATACCCCTGAAGTGATCCGGGATAAATTAAGCAGTGGGTCATATTCCCTTTTCCCTGTCTGCAAGGGTCGACTGGATAATGTGTTAGGGATAGTCCAGTCAAAAGATTTGCTCTATTGCTCAATCAAGGATGAGAAGGTAGACCTCAAGTCCAATCTCCTTCCACCTCTATTTGTGCCTGAAAGTATGAAAGCATTAAGAGTTATAGAAAAGTTCAAACAAACAGGTATTCATCTGGCGATAGTCATAGATGAATATGGCTCAGTTCAGGGTGTGGTCACTCTTACAGATTTATTGGAGGAACTAGTGGGCGACATACCTCACATAGATGAATTGGGCGAGCCTCAGATAATGAAAAGAGAGGACGGATCCTGGCTATTGGATGGGATGTTGCCCATAGATGAATTCAAAGAGACTTTCCAGATAGCTGAGTTACCAGGGGAGAAGGAGGAGCTTTATCAGACGGTTGGAGGATTTGTAATGATGCATTTGGAGAAGATACCAAAGGAAGGAGATCATTTCGAATGGGATGAGTATCGTTTTGAGGTCATGGACATGGATGAGCATCGAGTGGATAAGATCCTTTTATCACCTCCCGGAAAAGAGAATGCTAAATAATCCAGATAATAGCAACTTTTCAAAGAGAAATCTAGGCATAATCCTAGTTGCTCTATCTTTTATGTTCTACGGAATGATATTGTTAGTGCCTTTCGCCCCATTGAGTTCTTCCTATCGGATTATTTTATCCATGTCATTAATTATATTGGGTGAGATCTCTTTCTGGATGGCTACAATTATACTCGGAAAAAAACTCCTATCAAGATTCAATATTATTAAAAATTTTAGAAATTTGTTTGGAAATTTTTGGAGATCTGAATCAGGCCAATCATTTTGCATGAAAGAGAATTGTCCTAAGGAAAGAGACGATTCCGATGAGATTAGAGCCTAGAGATAAATAAAATAATGTTGATGAATAAAACCTTTAAAGACCTGTTAAAGGATCAATCGTGCGAGCAAAAATAAATTATAATTATTAATTTAACATTTATATATTATCCATTGAAAAAAACTTTAAATCAAACATAATAGTCGGCAGGCTCATGCCATAAACTTCATATGTTTTCAAGAGGCAATATAATATAAATCAGGTCTTTCTGTGAGGATGTGGGCTTATATGACTGGAAGTATGGAACAATATAAGAGTCTGTTTAGGGAGGCGCACATTGAAGACCAACGAAAGCTCTTTGACATTCATGTGCTAGAGGACTTCGAATAACCGAGCTATCGCCAGTTATATATACTATAAATATTATTATATATCATGAATAGTTTTATGAGCTTTGGCATCCTGCTGGCTTGCCGTCGATTAGATGAACTTGGCGATCCCCTTTCGGGATTAAAATCATTAATCGATTGGGAGTCATTTCGTCCAATTGTGGGAGGAATCTATGATAATA
>JALHSR010000155.1 GCA_022865315.1 Methanotrichaceae archaeon
AGTTTTATCTCTCGAATTTGTGGCAGATTTGGAGAGCATGAAGAAACTCATATCTGACCAATGGAATGCGCTCTCATGTTCGATCAGTTATGCCAAAGGCTGGATAAGGAGATTCTTAGAGGGGACTAATTACAATACAAACTGATTATTAGAAATTGTGCGGAAGACTATAAAGTAAATCCGGAAAGAACATTGTTTATTAATCGAGATAATTCGGCTTGAAAACATTTCCAATTCCACATTTAGCTCGAAGCAAAACTATTGCCAATGAAGAGACTAATTTTCCAGTTTTTATAATAACAAGCCAAATGCAACTGCATCTGATCTTTACCAAGTTCCACTGTTTTCAAGAATCAATACCTCATTCGCGATTGATTAGAATAGAGACTTGCTAAAATGCAAATTCTGCTATAGACTCCGCTTGCTATCCTCACATATTTAGCATGAGATCCATAAGATAATGACCGAGATCCAATCACCAAGTTTTTTTATTAATCGCGTTAAGGCCATAAGGTGCCGAATATTAAAGATCAAAGAATAGCGAAAAGGAGAGCAGTACGATGCCAAAGCATAAAGACATCAATAAAGTAATGATTATTGGATCTGGCCCCATAGTTATTGGCCAAGCCTGTGAATTTGATTATTCCGGAACTCAAGCTTGCAAGGCGCTGCGTGAGCTTGGATACAAAATCGTTCTTGTCAATTCTAATCCGGCTACTATAATGACCGACCCTGAAATGGCTGATATGACCTACATAGAGCCGCTAAATCTTGATAGAATGGTGCAAATCATTGAAAAAGAAAGACCAGATGCCATCTTGCCCAACCTAGGTGGCCAATCTGGCCTAAATTTAAGCTCTGAATTGGCAAAAGCTGGCATTCTAAAAAAATTTGGCGTGAAAGTAATCGGCGTGAAACTTGATGCTATCGAGCGTGGAGAAGATCGGATTGTTTTCAAAGAAACTATGAAAAGTCTCAATATTGAGGTACCCAGGAGTACTGCTGTTTATAGTATGGAGGATGCGGAAAAAGCGGCTTCCGAACTAGGGTATCCAGTTGTTGTTCGTCCGGCATATACCCTCGGTGGTACCGGTGGTGGACTTGTTTACAATCTAGAAGAACTGCTTACAGTTGCGAGCCGAGGAATTGCCGCAAGCCTCATTGGGCAGGTCCTGATTGAAGAATCTGTTTTGGGCTGGGAGGAACTTGAACTAGAGGTTGTTCGTGACTCCAAGAACCAAATGATAACGGTATGTTTTATCGAGAATGTTGATGCTATGGGCGTTCATACCGGTGATTCTTTTTGTACCGCACCGATGCTAACAATTTCCGCTGAGCTCCAGAAAAAACTTCAGGATTATTCATATAAAATTGTTGAGGCCATAAAGGTAATCGGAGGCACAAATATTCAATTCGCCCACAATCCTAAGACTGGACGTTTGGTTGTAATTGAAATCAATCCGAGAACCTCACGATCTTCGGCATTAGCCTCCAAAGCTACTGGTTTTCCTATAGCACTTATATCGGCAAAATTGGCCGGTGGCATGACTCTAGACGAAATTCCATATTGGCGAGAGGGGACGCTTGAGAAATACACACCATCCGGAGATTATGTCGTGGTGAAATTTCCCAGATGGGGCTTTGAAAAATTCAAGAACGTGCAAGATAAATTGGGGACGCAGATGAAGGCCGTTGGTGAGGTTATGAGTATTGGCAAAACCTATAAAGAGGCTTTCCATAAGGCCATTCGTTCTCTCGAAAATGGAAGATATGGGCTAGGTTTTGCCAGAGATTTCAATACAAAATCCTTGCATGAACTCATGGAGATGCTGAAAGAGCCCACGAGTGAGCGCCAATTCATCATGTATGAAGCTCTACGTAAGGGCGCAGCTGTCCAGAAGCTTTTCGAAATCACTTCTATCAAGCCTTGGTTTATCCGACAGATGAAAGAATTGGTTGAATTTGAAGAAGAAATTCTCAAACACAAAGGCAAGATGCTGCCAGATGATCTCTTAAAGAAAGCCAAAAGCGATGGTTTTGCGGATAAATATTTGGCAAAACTGCTCAATATTTCAGAAAGAGAAATACGAAACCGGCGTATATACATCGGCATTGTACAAGGATGGGACCTGGTTCCAGTAAGCGGAATCGAAAATGCAGCCTATTATTATTCAACATATAATGGGCTTGATAAAGTGGGAAGCAGCTATCGGCGCAAAGTGATGGTGTTGGGTGGAGGCCCTAATCGAATCGGTCAGGGAATTGAGTTCGATTATTGCTGTGTACATGCTGCATTTACGCTTCGAGATCTCGGTTATGAGACAATAATGGTCAATTGTAATCCTGAAACTGTATCAACCGATTATGACACTTCCGATAAGCTTTATTTTGAACCCTTAACTGTTGAAGACGTCTTGAGCATTTACGAGAAGGAGAAGCCAGTGGGCGTTATCGTTCAGTTTGGAGGCCAAACGCCACTCAATATTGCAGGAGAACTGGCTGATGTTAACGTGAAGATCCTCGGAACATCGGTTGATACTATCGATTTGGCTGAGGACCGAGATAGATTCCGGAGAATGATGGAAAAGATGGATATCCCGATGCCAGAGTCAGGTATGGCAAGCAACCTCCGAGATGCTTTAGAAGTAGCCGACAGGATTGGCTATCCTCTAATGGTTAGACCATCATATGTGTTGGGCGGTCGTGGCATGGAGGTGATTTATGACAAACAAATGCTTGAACAATATGTTTCAGTAGCAGTAGATGTCACGCCTGAACGTCCAATTCTTATTGATCGATTCCTAGAAAATGCCATGGAAGCAGAGGCTGATGCGTTGTGTGATGGAGAAAATACTTTTGTCCCAGCTGTAATGGAGCATATTGAGCAAGCAGGTATACATTCAGGCGATTCAGCCTGTGTTATTCCCCCAGTGAGTATATCTGAAAAGCATCTCGAAAAGATCGATGAGTATACCCGTCGTATTGCTAAAGAGCTACATGTAGTTGGCTTAATGAATATGCAGTATGCGATTGCAGAAGATATTGTCTATGTGCTGGAGGCA
Source organism: Methanotrichaceae archaeon (assembly GCA_022865315.1). Lineage (GTDB taxonomy): Archaea > Halobacteriota > Methanosarcinia > Methanotrichales > Methanotrichaceae > JALHSR01. Next base: position 3,063 of record JALHSR010000155.1, read on the forward strand.
AATCCTAGAGCATCTCGCACTGTGCCCCTTGTATCAAAAGTATGTAACGTTTCGATGGCTCGAATTGCCACCCAGCTAATGATGGGCAAAAAAATTGGTGATATAGGCTTAAGATTGAAAAAGATACCTTACTTTGGAGTAAAAGAATCAGTATTTCCTTTCAATATGTTTCCGGAAGTAGATCCATTGCTGGGACCCGAAATGCGATCAACAGGAGAGGTATTAGGCATCGCCGACTCTTTTGGCATGGCATTCTATAAGGCCGAAGAAGCAGCGAAACAAACGCTTCCAGATAAAGGAACAGTATTGATAACCGTTGCATCTAAAGACAGGATAGCTGTTCTAGATGTCGCAAAAGATTTTGCCGAACTTGGTTTCACGATAAAATCAACTCGAGGTACGAACGATTTTCTTTCAACTAATGGTATTGAGACTTCGTTGATTTATAAATTGCATGAAGGCAGACCCAATATTGATGATGAAATCAAGAATGGAGAAATCCAACTAGTTATTAATACGCCAATAGGCAAGGCAAGCCAAGATGATGATTCATTTATCCGCAAGGCAGCGATAAAATATAGGGTGCCATATATAACAACTATTCCCGCTGCATTAGCAGCAGCTAAAGGCATAAGCGCAATCCGCCATGGAAAATCTATTGTGAAATCGATTCAGGAATATCATGCCGATATTAGATAAAAAGTAATCTTTGGAAATAACATAACTCCTCCTCCAATCTTTTTTTTCATTGCCTCATGAAAGGATAATTAGCTGGAACAATATGTCCCCTTAAAAGACTTCTAATGAACAGGCAAAACAAAATTATTTGAACTAGTTCACAATAACCAAGTTTAAATTGGCCGCTTGAATGACGCAAATATGCGGAATTATATGCTACTAAGGAATCTAACACCCTTCGATCCAATTAGGCGCTGGGATCAATATGAAACCCTGATTAGTTATAGATCCACGCACCTTTCGAAATACACTTTGCACCGCTTGGGTAAAACTCCGTGCGATTCTTGCTCATCTTTTACAGCTAAATAACGAATGCTCACGATTTCTTGTAGCATTTGGGACTTTCTCAGATGTGATAGACAAAATTTGGCGAATGAAAATTTTATAAAGCAATTGATTCCAATGAATGCTACATGGCCAACCAAGTCATTTCGTCCCTGAGAACAAACCAAAACGATTCAGCAATTCATTTCGATCCTCAACCTACGCCCTTGAGATTAATCAGAGAGCATGAACGACTCTGCAAAATGCTGGGAATTGATCATCAAATGCATATTAGGACACAACGCTCAACCACTACAACGTCAATATCGCAGTTAGAACTGCAACAATACAACAAGGCTTTTTTACATATCACAGAACCTAGACCTGAAACGAAAATACCAATAGATGATTATAAAGCCGACTTAATTCAGAAGGCATTGGAATATCTTCTGGTGCAGATGGAACAGGGTAAAGAACCGACACCGCAGCAACTGTCTTTGTACGTGGGCATTAAATCGAGACCGCTAGGAACTCAGCTATCGAAACTCGGAATAAAGAGTATGGCAACCAGAAGAGAGGGCCGAGGTACAAGAATTTACCCCCTTAGCATGAAACCAAAGATTGCTGAGATATTAAAAAATAATATTTTATAATAAAATTAGATTATATATATAAGCTAAATTGGCTTCAAAACCAAACTCCTTTAACATTTAATCTTCATAATGGTCTTTAAAATAAAAATTATTTCCATTTACCCACAAATTGAATGATTCGTTTTCCGACTCAATCACGATTATAATGTAAGCGGCTCATAAGGAGCGAGAAATAACATTAAGAGCATCAGAAGATAGAGTTGAGCCAATCGGAACGGCCTAAAAAAAGATGAACGGATTGAACCTGTTTTTCTATTCTGCATAGCGCGAGAATATCATCAACAGTATTATGAGAAAACTGACAGTTGCTGTTGATTCGAGGTAGTGGATTTTTTCCAATTAAAGCAAATTCTGCAGAGGTAGGCAACGCCCACATCTTGCCATCAGCTTCATTATACACTAATCAATCTATTCTATCCATTTCAAAATTTTGACTTCTCTCGGCTTTGATCTAGGATTTTCGGCAGGATAGCCGAATATCATCGGAGCGATGACTTCATGGTCTTCAGGTACACCTAGTTGAATCAGAAGTTTGGGATCTTGATTCAAGAAACAGGCAAATCCAATAAAACAGCTTCCCATACCTTCCTGATAGGCAACAAGAAACATATTCTGTGCGGCCAAACCACAGTCCAGAAGGTTAATTGTTCTCCATTCTTCTTTCCTCGGAACGCATAATAGAATCAATAGCGGAGCGCCGTAAAAGATAGTGCCTTTTTTCGATTTGAAGGTTTCCTGCATATCAACGGACCATGACATCTTAGAAAGGAGCTCTTTAGTCCTCAGAGAGAGCATCTCGATGATATGCTTATTTTCATGACAACGAACCTCCACGGCTGCAGGTTCATACCTGAAGGAGCCCAAATCCCGGCATTTAATATCCGTTCGAGGATTACGATCAACTTAAATGCAGAAAGTTTGTGGGATCAATTGTCCAAGTTTTTTTGTTCAACGATCTTAAATGAGCTTGATTTTGGCCATTCTTGCCATCTTTCCAACTTTATTCAGCTAATTTCGATAGCTCAC
>JALHSR010000156.1 GCA_022865315.1 Methanotrichaceae archaeon
CTTCTCGCAATCCCCAGGTTTGAAAAGAGTTCATACATATTATATAGTATTATTAGTATATAATACTACCGATACTACTGGGTTGAATCGTATAATATTATGGGTTTCTAGGAAAGCTCATTCTTCACAATAAAGTTATGCAGGTTCAAGATTTGCTAGTCCTGTCTAATTATTTTCAAGGCTCGATCCATCTCACTTCAATTTTTTCATTGATATCGATTATTGCTGCGTAACCCTTACGCATCTCGCCCACATTTACAACTTCAGTTGAGCCAATCTGTGTTTTGCCTCTATCCTCATGAATATGACCGCACAAAAGCAAATCTGGCCTATACCCCTCTACAAATTTCCGCAGACCAACACTACCAGTCCTCTCGCCTGAATAAATAGTATCCAGAGCCTCCCTGGGCGGCTGATGTGTCACTACAACTCTGTAGACAGAACGCAAAATATCTGAGTATGCCTTTGATAGCGATTGATAGACATCATCATCCAGATGATAGTACCTAAGGGGATCTCCAAGCCTATTTGGATTACGAACCACCATCCCACCCATTCCGATGAAACCAAACGACCTATAATGATAAGATCCACGATGAATATTAATTAAGCCCACTTCATTCCAAAGATCTGGAACGACATCTTTGCGATCCATGTTGCCTGGCACAATCAGAACTCGGGGCCCTAGCTTGGATAGCGTTTCTGCTACAGGCATGGCTAATTCCCTATCGCTGCCATTATGCAGATCTCCACAAAAAACAACTAGATCAAAATCAATTCCATTTAGATAGTCAAGCATATCGACTTGATCATGAAGGTCAGCCATTCCCAGGATCCTAATTAACGCCATGCATATCAACCAAAATCATGATAATTACGAAAACTTAAGGATTACCAACCTAATAATTCACGCATCTTAAACTGGCATTGCCGATATACTTATAGAAAAATGCAAGACTTCTGCCCCTCGCCGGGAAGAAATCGATAAGCGGAAATCCTTTGCAATTAGAGGCAAAGCCCATGCAACAGCATATCGAACAAGCTCTAGTAAATTTAAACAGCCTTAATCCTGAGAAAGGCGGGCGTATAAAGAAAGTCTTACGCAGATATATGGATATAGAAATTGGATTAAACGAGGTTAATTATGAGCTGCGGGATAATGACCTGATCCCCATGCCTTCAAGATGTGAAATGTTTGGCAAAGCCAATAATACACCCGAGGAATAGGAGAAGTATAGGAATTATCTTAAAAATAAATTAATTGACCAAGAATTTTAATCTAGTTATCTTACGATGGGCGATGACACCTGGTCAAATGGATTAGTTCTCATCGCCAAGCTAAAAAGATAGGGATAATTTTTCCTCAGATAATTCATATAATCTAGCCATTCATTAACTAGCATCCCATAGGCTCTTTTTATATCACCTGACAGATGAAACAAATCGGATTCAGGAAGCCCAGAAAGATCAGGTCTGATGGTTAGCTCCTCTATGAGGTGAAACACCGCAAGAAGCAACGTTGTGAAAGACTCATGCTCAAGAAGCAATGGATTTTCGATCAGACGTAACATGAAATCTCGATGCATCTGAAGGTCAATGCGAATGTTTTCAAGATCCGTTTTTGCTACGTCCACATCATAGTCGTAATCTCTCAGCCATTTGCTTATTTCTAGAAATTTTTGATCCGACCAATCGCTCTTGACAATGAGCTTAGTGCGGATCTCTTCTAAATGAGGATCATATCTGAAAAATACATCAACAGCTTTATCCCAATCTCCGAAAAAAAGGCTCCAATGACCATGTTAAGTTTCTCTAGACGATTTTGCTTATCACGCCAGCTCAAAATATTATCTAAGATTAGGGTTACGATGAGGACCTCGATCGGCAGGAAATAAGGAAAAGACCAAAGAGAACTTGCCAGCGTAGATCTCTCATTTGTTTCACCTGCTTATTTCGCAATAATCTTCGCTCAAAAAATAATGGCATCCTTGCTGTTAAATATGCCGTTGGTTGACTCCAACCTTATCGATTAGATTCATATATATTTTTTTGATAAATTAAAAAAATGGTCATTTAGAGCTTCTTTTTGGATTGTTCGTTAACTATAAAATAGCTTATTGATTCCGAGAAAAATCCTAATGTAAATATCATAAATCGCCAAAATCGGAATACAAAACCGGCAGTTGACAGAACCAAGTTTTGAAATAAACATAAATTAGTTATAAGATCAAGATTAATTTTCCCTAGGAGAACCTGTATGCCCAAAATTGCAATAATCTATGGAAGTGGATTGGGAAGAACGAAGCATATGGCAGAGTCGATAGCAGAGGGAGTCAAAACCATTGAAGGCGTAGATATACTTCTCGAGGACGCTTATGATGTCAAGATCGAAGATGTTAGGGATACGGATGCTTTTATTCTTGGAGGCTCAACCTACAATTATAAGCTTATTAAATCGATGGATCCTTTTCTCAAGGAAATGGAAAAGCTGGAACTGAAAGGCAAAGTGGGCGCAGCTTTCGGTTCTCATGGATGGAGCGGAGAGGGAGTGCCAACACTCATAAAGAAGATGAAATCTTTTGGCATGAATGTCATCGAGCCAGGGGTTACGGCCATTCATGTACCAGATAAAGCGACTCTTGAAAGAAGTTTCAAACTCGGCCGAGGAGTAGCCCAGGGATTGACAAACTGATTTAAATAAATCAGTAATCTTTGAATGATTAATCGAGGATTACGATCAACTTAAATGCATAAAGTTTGTGGGATCAATTGTCCAAGTTTTTTTGTTCAACGATCTTAAATGAGCTTGATTTTGGCCATTCTTGCCATCTTTCCAACTTTATTCAGCTAATTTCGATAGCTCAC
>JALHSR010000013.1 GCA_022865315.1 Methanotrichaceae archaeon
AGAACTATTTCAATTCGATCAAGTCGTAAGCAGCTCCTTCATTCTTCTCCAAAAACCTCAGTAGACTGTCATTACTGGCACTTTCGAGTGACGAACTACCTTCTCGGTAACACTTCCGATCATGAATTTTTTTAGGCCTGTAACTCCTATACTGCCAATGACTATGATATCCATTTTGGCTTCTTCGGCGAATTTTAGTATTTCATTCGCAGGATTTCCTTCGATTATCTTTGCCTCAAATGGAACCCCAGCTTTGCTCGCTAAATCCCTTATGCGCTCCGTAGCCTCAATGCCTTGTTTGGCTCGATCCTCGACGTATATGGCAGTGACCTTTCCTTTTGTGAGCTTGGAAAGCTCGATACCAGCAATTGCAGCTTTCTCACTGTGTTTTGATCCATCAGTTGCAATTAAGATTTTTTCGAGCATAAGAATCAACATTGTTATATTTCACAGTACTCTTAAGCTTTTTTATACTTTATTTACTTCATTTAATCTCTCGTAAGCTTTCACAGCATGAGCATCTTATCTTCAAATTATCCATATAAATTCTGCATTTTTTTATAATACACAAAAAAACAACATTTATTAGAGTTCATCAGGTTATGTGTTAAAGTCATCAAAAATCAAGTCCGCACTCATAAAGAAGTGGTTTTAGGCATGCACTTGCATCAGGCGCAATGGTAATGTGGATGTATATCTAAGACAGAGGACACTACTTCTTCCGTTTCAATAAACTTGACAACCAACGAGATAGGCTCCAAGGTAGGCTATTCTGCATCCTCGTCTCATAAGCTCAGGGCTATTTCTTCTACTCTTTGCCCGTTTCTTCATGAAGGTACATCATCTCTATCAGGTAATAAGAGCTTGCTTGTTGCAGAATCTCCTTGGCTGTGATCCTGAAATAGAGCAGTATGAGAATAGGTTATATGAAGTTCTCTTAACAGCCCACAACCTTGAGAAGCTTTTCAACCTAGTCGTCAAGATGTCCATTGCAGCCAGGAAGCTCTCTTTGGCAGATACCACTCTCATTAAGATTGATAAAAGGGCCTTAAATGCAAAATTAGAGGCTCTCACAAAGGAAGCTGACCTTGTTGTTCTATTTCAAGGAAGGCCCCTCGAGATCCGCCTTGGCTGACTGACAAGACATGGCAGAAGATGAAAGATCAGGCCACCTTGGGGCGTTATCATGATCCAGTCTAGGCTGCGTGGTTGGGGTATCCATTGTGACGTGGTCAATCCCATGATGTTTGAATTGCAGGTTGCTAAGGAGATCCTGGCCGAGATCTATGACATCCAGATCTATCAAGTGGATGAGATTATCAGGCAGTATGTCGTGGATGGATAGCAGTTCGAGAAGAATTCAACTTATATGTTACCGTTAATATTCAATGGCATGACCGACAAGATCAAAACTTACAATGGAGTAGTAGATGCAAGCGAGATCCTTGCCAAGATCAAAAATGCGGAACCCGTAGAATACGATAACGTCATCATAAAAGGCGATCTCGACATTAATGGCCTCAATCTGTCTCAAGAGAATGGAAGGCCAGTCATCAATTCTCAAATTTCAATCACAAATTCCAGATTCGATGGATATATTAAATTTCATGGCGTAATATTCAAAAAAGATATTAATTTTCGTGGCACTTTATTCAGCAGATATCTATACCAACTCTAGATTACAAATTACTTCGCCTACACATTCTAGAGGCATCTATCCTAAGGCCTCAGAATAGGTATTATGGACTTCAAACTACAAAACACCCTTTAGTCAACTCTATGAACGATCCTACAACGTCCTAGTACCTCTAGAGAGCATTCCATAGCCACGATCAACCGCAACCCCCCCAACCATGCCCTGAAAAGATTCAAGTTCTATTCGTCTCAGGCAGCTATTCAGGTATATTGAGCAAACTTTATAGGCGTCTCACGAAGTTGGAGATTAAGCAAGGCCATTGTAATTTGAGTTGTGGACTATGAATATCACTGAGTTCGAGTTCATCTATAAGCGAGTGTGGTGACGAGATGGACCTCAAGAAACAAGAAATACATTATTAATCATGCGGAGAATAAATGATATACGAAATTACTATGACCATCTAATGTGAGCCGACAGAGGACGAAGTAATAGAATTGATTTCAAGTACCAGTTCAATTATAGGAAGTGTGTTCTGACACTATGGCCAAGTAATAAGCCACTAAATTGATGATGGATAGTGAGGTGGGTGCAATTGTTTTGATGCCAAAGATAAGAAGATGTTAGAGGCCATTGAACATGTTTCAAAAGTAGATAAAAAATCGATGGCTATGACAGCAGCTCAATTGGCTTTCAAATGTATGAAATGTGGCAACTGTTGCAGCGGTACGATGGCCGTAATGGTTAGACCACAGGATTGCACAAGGGCAGCGAAATTTCTTGGATTACCTCGCAAAAAATTTTTAAAAAAATATACCGATAAAAAGTCTGAAGAAGGTTTCTTGCTAAAAGGAATGTCAAAGCAGAAAACTTGTCCCTTTTATGATGAAATTATGGGCTGCCGGATCTATGAAGTAAGGCCAATAGTTTGCGTGTTGTATCCATGTATGAATATTGAAAGAGGACAAATAGAAATACACTTTAATATGACGTGCCCAGGATCGGTTGCATTAGTTGAGGAGATTTATGCAACTCAGTTGGCTCCTGATAGCAATCCGTTTGTTAGAGAATTAAAACGTAATTCTCAAAATATGCTAACGATTGAAAAGATAATCTGGTCAGAAGGCGCTGAATTATTAAAGCACTCTGATAAAGAGTCACAAAAGCAAATAAGTGAGATTAAGGCGGATCTAGGATTTGCTGCCATGAAGGAACAAAACAGAGAGAGTTTTCGACAGATGTTTATTGCCTATATATCTCTAGTCGTATCACCGGAAATGCTAGACGAAGGCTTGATAAAGTCGGAAAATTTACTGGATTAAATTTGATAAATAATTGATTGACTTTGCTTGAATTCATAGAATAGGAAGGAAAATATCGGCATTTGTGGCAGTTCTGGAAGAGGGATTGAGTTGGATAATACGACACCTTCCTAGTGGTTTCTTGTATTTGTAGCAATAATTACCGCATTTGGTAGTTGGCGTAACTAATTATTGGGCGAGTAGGTATTTGGAAGCTCATAAAGCATGAATTGAGGAGGAAAGTGAAAATAAAAAAAGAAGAAAACAGATTTTTGTAGATTATAAAGGTCTCTCGTTTTTGGTATATAGGAATTAGCGCAAGGGATCATGCTTGACGATAATGAAACTGAGTAGGCTTCTTCCAGGATGGTTAGCAGCTGTAAATCTACCAAATACATTCGAGGAGTGACGTAGAGCATACCTGAGACGAGCCTCGGCGGGATCGCGTCCTGGGGCCAAAGGCAAATCACTATTTAGTGAATAGCTCTACAAAAGACATCTGTAATAGAATTATCGTATCCGATTGATGTCGTATGATCCTGTTGGATATGCCCATGTCATCTCCTGTAGATCACCGAGCTTCATGCCGGCCCGGATTGCAAGGGCCAAAGAGATTTATCGTCTCGTCAGCATTATAACCCAGGAGATGAGCCCCAATGATCTTACCTGATTGCTCGTCGGTTAGGATTTTGTACCCAGAATGCTTGATTCCGACTCGACTATTCGAGTACCAATCGGAAGTCTTCCGTTTATGAATGATTGCTGCAATCCCACGTTTCATGGCCTCCTCCTCACCAAGTCCAACGGACGCAAGCAATGGTGAGGTGAATACCTCCAATTTGGTCAGAACTTCGACATGATTCTCTTTTTCTTTATACTCTTGGACCTTTTGGACAACTCGCTCTGCACCGATTTCCTGAGCTTTCTGCAAAAGGAACTGATCAAATCTGCTCCGCGTAACTAACGTGGAAAGTCGGTATCCCTTGTTCCTCTCCAAGACGATATCGCCATAATGGACTCTAGCGCCAGTTATGGTCCTCTCGCAAAGATTTTCCGGCAATGGAAAATCCAAGAGTGATATTGCTCGTTCGGAGAGGGCTCCACCGCAGGGTTTGTACCTCGGAAAGGTTTCTTTTTCTAGGATAAGAACATCGAGCCCAGCTTTTGCAGCTACTCTGGCAGCAGAAGAACCGGCCGGCCCGGCTCCGACTACTATTATGTCATACATGTTCTCAATCTTTCAGAAAATTGTTCTTCAGCCTGTGGATTGTGTTATATGCACAGAAGGGTATTATCTTCCCGTTCGGCAAAGAATAATGAACGCCACACCTCTGCAGCCTCTCCAGATCTATATTATATACATCCTGAAAATGCATGACTCCTACAAAGAGTGAGTTGAGGTGGAACTCTCTTATGGATTCCCTAGTTCCATTTCTAAAGACCCCTAATAACATTCGAGTGATATTGAGATCAGCCGGAGCATGATTATCGTCTACAAAACTTGGCAAGTCCCTCAGGATACGACCCTTCATCTTTAGCTTTCCAAAACGAGATCCATCGTAGTTTTCGACCTCATATTTTAAGTTCTCCAGGAGGCCTTCCACATCAATGAATCTAGTAATGGGTATCAGCCTGCCGTTTGACTTGTATACGTAAGTTGCAGCTCCACAACATGGATGAACGGTAAAGGAAGGCTGAGGAAATCCACATTTTGCCGCAATAAGCTGAGATATAGGAACTACGAATGAAACGGGATAGAAATCATCCTTTGTGATATCATTATTGGTCTGTTTCTCAATAAGGGAAAATAAATCGGGTATTGTGATCCTCTTTTTCTCTCTTTCTTTGTCTTTGGAATCTATCCTTCCCGCAAAAGCAACCGGTTGAAAGTTTATGCCCTTAATCACGTTTGAATTCTTCGAGGCGAAACGTACAATATCGCCGACCTGGTGGTCATTCACATCCTTAACCAAAGTGGGGACGAGGATGACACTAGTTTGGTTGGCCTTTTTGAAGTTTTCAATGGCCTTTAACTTGATTGGAAGATAATCTTGACCTCGGAGAGCCAAATAGGGCTCCGATGTAACCCCGTCGAATTGGAGATAGATCGTATTAAGGCCGTTTCTCTGCAAAGCCTTGCACAGATTGAAATTAGATGCTAGCCGAAGGCCATTGGTGGCAATCTGGATCTGGGCAAAACCCATCTGGCGAGCCATGGCCACAATTTGGGGGAGATCGTCTCTCAAAGTAGGCTCCCCTCCAGAAAATTGTATGGCAGGGCAAGGTACCGGTTCTTCTGCTCTAAGGTTTTGCAGCATAATCTTGATCTGATCTAAACTGGGCTCGTATTGATCGCCTCCGGCATCGGCGAAGCATATTGGGCAGGTCATATTGCATCGGCTGGTCAGGTCGACGATCCCCAAAAGTGTGCTGGTGATATGATTCTTGCAGAGACCGCAATCTAGAGTGCAGCCAATCTGTTCTGCTGCAGAGCTATCTGATTCATGACCAATCGTCAAATATTTGAAGAATTTTTTGTACAAGGAAGCATCAGACCAATATATCTCCCGAAAATCACCATGGTCTTCGCAATACTTTTCCATGAAGACTTTGCCAGTTTCCTCGAAGATATGGGCTTGAACTATTTTGAGACAAATCGGACATAAAGAGGATACTGTCTTATCAATAATAGTTTGTTGCATGCCGATTGCAGCAATGTCTACGTTATTTGATTTGGCTTCTGTTGGCTCCCTCAAAATTGTGAAAGAATCAGATTGAACCAGTGATCCTTTATAATTTCCTGACAAATTTTTCCTCCACACCAATAGTCTCAGATTACTGAATTTATACATATTTAAGGGAATTGCGGAAAAGCAGGAAAAGTTATGAAAACTAGTGCTCAGTAACAAAAGTTTTAAATTTTATTACTTGCATTACAATATAGATTGTGACAAGGAAAAAATTGTACTGTGTCAGACTGAAGGAAGAAGAGCGAGAGGAACTAAGCAAATATCTTCGCC
>JALHSR010000014.1 GCA_022865315.1 Methanotrichaceae archaeon
ATCAAGGAGCTAACAAATTATCTCACTAACAATGCTCCTTGATACTCTTGTTCAACCGCGTTTCAAGCCTTGATAGGCCCAATACTAGGGATTGTTTAATCTGACATTTTCATTCAACTCCAAATTTCCAGTCGTTAATCGAGGTAAGCGAACTATGCAGCTAGTTGAACGGATTCCTGGACTACCACTTCTTGTAGTTGGCATTCTGTTTCTTGCCACTGAAGTATGGGATACTCAGGTTCATCCCGTCCTGATATAATCACAAGCGCAATGCACATGTTGCTGCCAATTAAAAATAAGGTAGCGAGGAGTTCAATCGCCTTTCTCCCTGTTGTCCAAAAAGCTTGGATTGGTGCTTCTCATCTGCCACGGGATCTTCAAACTATCCCCAGTACCCCCTTTCAACCTCACCCTCAAAATCCGGGTCAGGTTGATCGTACGCTCGAAGCAATTCACAAACGTAGGGTATTTCGTCTTCAGTTATGCCCACACCAAAGCCGGATCTTGTTCTTTCTGTCAAGATCCCGTTTTTCCCCACTTCATGTTCTTCCGTTTTCACTACAATATGGAAGTACAAGTTTGCCCTCTCGTAACCTTCAAGAGTATCGATTTCTTCCCATTCAACATCGCTTTCTTCGAGGTCGACCAAAGGTCTCTTTCCGAATTTTTTTGTGGCCTTGGCCACGAGTAGGTCGAATATCTCTTTCAACTGTTCCTCAGTTCTTGGTTGCATTAACATTTGCATTTTTCATTCCTCCAACAAATTGAATATCTTCTTTCATCAAGGAGCGCAAGTAAATCGTTTCATTAACAATGCTTCTTGATGCTCTTGTTCAACCGCGTTTCAAGCCTTGACAGGCCCAATATCCACTAGGATTGTCCAATCTTACATTTTCATTCAACTCCGGCACAAAAAAGATGCGCCCATTGAGGAGGAAGAAAACGAGATTTTTCTTCTCCTCATATATTAGCGCAAGACCCGCAAACGCTATCGTTTGGAGTTGCCATTGAGAACTTCGTTGAAGTGATCCAGCCTATTGATAGTCCAATGTGCTCCCGTATTCGGTGTTCGGACAAGGGTAGCAGGGGGTGCCAAACTAGTTCTTCTCGTTTCATCCAATCTCGACCGTATGCTTTTCTGGCCTCCTCCTCAGGCTCTAAATCTCTTCGCCATTGGGTTGTCCGAAGCCATACGTTATCGCCTTCGTCATAAGCGCGTGACTCGATTATTTCTTTTCGGAGTTCTTTCTTCCGCATGCGATTCAAGGCACGGTCGGCCGCCTTATAATCAATGCCTATATCTTTTGTTATTTTGATTCTGGAATGTTTTAGAACCTCAAGCCGCTCATCTTGCGGATTAGAAGTCCTAAGAGAAGCAGAAAATCCATTAGCATCATGATCGGCTATTAGATTCAACTTATGTTTGTGATAAGAGCGTTCTACTCTCTTCTGCTCCCGCCAAAGTTTGTATGGATCTTGCTGTTGTGTTTTGGGAAGCACAATTTCTGAACTGATGCTTAACAGTCTCTTCGGCTTCTTGGTCTTAGGATTCATTTCCAATGAGAACTTGATTCTGTAAGAGATCTCATTGATTGACGGTTTTTCTTTGATAAGGGAATCCAATCTTATGCAGCTAAGTGGAACTTTAATGGGCTGGCCCAGCGTATCCCTCCCAAAAATCATTCCATGCAATTTGGCGTAGTCCTTCGACCCAAGTTCACTCAACGCGAATGGCTTAAGGGTTTTTAACGCCGGATTCTCCTTTGGGTCGCCTATTTTTCTGATAAGTTTTCTGTTTTTAGATCCAATCATCAGATCGAGTTCATCGTCGCTTAAATGTGCATAATTGGGCAGGACGCTACCCGTCTCGGTAGCACCCTGCTCTCCAAGTTGCGAGAACATCGCTGATGGGGCTGAACAGACAAGCCCGCAACTGCTGCAAACCAACTCGTTATGCTTTTGATCCCATCTCTGTTCTGATCCGCATTCTTCGCATAATCCGCCGTATTTGTTCTCAATGGAATGAAATGCAGATTGAGCGGCAATATAGCCAACACCTGCATTGTTGCCAATAAGCTCATCAATGGTCATCTCAAACCACTCCGATTGGTTCAGTGGCCGTTCTGGCCTTGATCCGACTGTCCTTCTTCGCCAGGCTAATGTGCTCTTCTTGCGGTGCGGCCATCACCCCTGCGATTTCGGTCGCAGGAGTGTCCGGGTTCGATAGGATTCTGAAGCGATAATCTGCCTCAATCCTCAGAACGCCCACTTTTTGGCCGATGTAGGATCTCATTTGGCTTGCCATCCCTGAAGGCAGAATCAAGTTCATTGGCCCTATCCTGACGCGAGCATAGCTTCCTCCTCCCTCTTCAACCTTCAGCAGAGGGCCTATCGTCTCTTGATAGGATCGAAGTATGGTGTTATGCTGCTCTTCGAATTCAAATTCAGGATAGCCTACATTTTCGGTTGCCGATTTCTTGCATGGTTTGATACCATGCTTGGATATTTGAGGTATTTTCATTTGTTTGTCCTCCAAATACCCTATAAGGCGTTGTATGTTTATATTTTTTATTTATTATTTAAAAAATTGAAGAATAATCGTTTATAGTAAATCAGATATGATAATAACCATTTATTCTCAAATTTAATTGAGCATAAACGGTTGTGCATAGCGAAATCTATATAAAAAATGAAAATGTTCTTTGATGAAAGAATGTTAACCGAAACTCAGTACAAAATTCTCTTAATTTTACTTGATAATAAGGGGCACGCAGGGTGGGAATTAGCAAGGGACCTCAATATGGAAGAAAGCAATTTAAATCCGTTATTAAAAAAGCTGGAGAGAAGGAAATTCATTTTTCAAGGATTGCCAAGAAAATCAAATAGACCAAAGAAATCTGAAAGATTAAAAAAGAGAGAAGGTGATTATAAAGAATTCCCCTATTACCTAAGCAAAGATCTACAAATTCTAGGTGCAATAATAAAAGAAATGGTTGTGACAAATACGATTTATGATATAGGCTTTCCGTTTTATATCATTAGAACAAGCAAATATATAAGATCAATGAGAGACTTATTCAAGAACGATTTTAATAAATTTATAGCCGATTTATTAAGAAAATTTGAATTTATTCAAGTGCATTATTGCGAAATAGAGCCATTTATAGAATTCAATATTGAAAAATTCCCAAAAGAAGCGTCTACAACCAAGGATAGACGTGTTACAGAAAAAGTACTGGAAGATCTTGATTCATGGTGGTATGAATATACCTATCTGAGACGTATTAGCAAAAAGAAGGATGTTCTCGGTGACATTATCAAGGATATTCTTCAAGAGTCAGATGAGATTGATCCATTAGGTAGCGAATTAAGCTCTACGAATTGAATTCATCAATCCAGTAGCATGACTTTGGTTAATGCGCGGGATCTTGATTGAACTATGGACAATAGTCAGGAGAATGTGTCCTTCTACAAGATATCCAGTCTGCTCATAAGGATGAGCAATCTGGCAAAATGCTATCACGGCCAAGAATAAACTCGGTCATCAATGTTCTTTAGCCGAAAACTAAGCGTCTTTTGCCTTAGTTTAGGGCTTCTTTATAACCTTCTTTAGTGCGCTGATTGAACAATATTATCATCATCCATTCTAAAACAACTCAATGATTGGCTCTACAAACTTGGTTATCAAATTCCCAATTGCGGTATATGCGCCAGGTAGCTCTCTTGTAGCTCTTCTTTGTCAGTATGATTGTAAATATCGATTGCCTCTCGTCTTACATCCCCACGTAGCTCTTTTACGAAATCTCTTGGCATGCCAGAACGGATAAGGTAAGTCGTAAACCAATGTCTTCAACAATGATTATGCGCCGCGCTCCCCGGTGATAAAGAAAAGTATGTAAAATTGGCTGAATTCAAGGAGGAAAGATTAAATGAAAAAAGAGAACAAATTAGAAGCAATGAAGCTAAAAGCCCAGCTTCTACAGGAAGTTGTTGAATCATATCGTATGATAGCTTATGCTCTGAATCACAGTCATAGTGCTGATCAATATGATTTCAGCAAAGGACAAATCATAGATTGTACGGGTA
>JALHSR010000157.1 GCA_022865315.1 Methanotrichaceae archaeon
AGCTTGGCCAAAGATAACCCTTGACCTTTCCAGGCTTCCGAGTTTCCAGGTTGGATGCCTATAGCTCGATTGTAGCTATCTATAGCTTCGTTGTAGGAGCCATTTTCGTAGAATGAATGGCCTTTCTGGATCCAATACTCTGCTATGCTATCCTGTGCAGAAGCACTATATCCCAATATTAAGATCGAAATCAATACAGCAATGATCCTGATTAGCATCTTACACCTTCCATCCAGAGGCTGTGTAATTCGAAGGTCTCGTTGAGCGTCATGATCGGATAAATTTCCATTTTTGATGGATTATTTCGTTTCTTATTTCAAGAGTTTTATAGATTGATTATTTGAATAATAAGAAATTGATAAGCAACACCCGCCCACCTGGGCGTATGCCCGTTCTCTGGCTCCGCATATCCCAGTCTGAATATCTGTTGTGGGTATAATCCCTTTTGCGGAATCAGCCCAGACACCTCCGCTTTCGTCTCAGGCACTTCCAGGGCCTGGCTCATGGGATGAACTCGGATTCCATGTGCTTCGGCGGCAAGCCAGACACGTTCGAAGAGCTGTCCAGCCTTTACTTGAGAAGCTCTATCGTTTTCCTTTGAACCGATGAAGCCTAATATAGGAGTGCTGTTTATGAGCTCAGCGTCCGTCTTGGTCTGGCCGTTTCCCGTATCGAAGAGAACTACAACCAGCTGGGCGATCTTGGCCATGAACCCCGTTGGCCCCATGACTCCTTGACCCAACCAGTATCCCAATTCGCTCTTATAATCAGGGTCTTTATATTGGATTTTATTTGCACGTACTATCAGTCCGCGGAATTTGTTCCTGGTATCTGGATCAGATGTCATGTAGAGCTGCAGGTCTGTTTCGGCGCTCTGGCTTTGAAGCAATTGGATTTCACTATCCAAGACTGGCCTGTTCTCATAGAGCTTGCGGTTTGTATGCCTAGTCAGGATGGCATCGAAGAGCTTCGTATTCCGTGAGGGCTGGTCGTTGGGATTCAACCTGACCACGGCTACTAGGTCCTCTTCGTCTGCAGTGGGGAAGTATGTGACACTATGGTTATAGCCGAAGTGGTCTGCCGCTATAGCCATATTTTCCAAGGCGCAACCTAAGCTGATATAAAACTCACGCTGATCTGTATCCGCTACTCTGAGCCATTTCGATCTGTCGCCATATAGCCTGATCTCATCTCCGGATACATTGAATTTCCAGGGTTGGGAATTATGACTGGAAGGAGCGAGAATGGCGTATTTAAGCAGAAATTTCAGCTTATCCTCCTGGCTTCCGTTAATGGGAAAATCGCTTTCTTTGACTTCCCAAACATCGACCGAGGCCTTGGGCTGCGTGATAACTCCTCCCAGAAACATTCCTAGAATCAAGAATGCAGATATTACTGCTACCTTAATCGCTGATACCCTCATGCTTTTCCAAGCTCCTGCAGTTTAGCTGTCATGAGTTCTCTAAATCTAATATATACTACGCTACTGAGATTAGCTTCTCATCTTAAGATTGTAAAGTTATCATGCATCTGATCCCACCGCCTTAAATTAAAGCTTAATCAAAATCAGTACACTGGACAAATTCGTAAGTCCTGCAGTTGATGTATGAATACTGATTCTTGATACATTTGATACACCAACAAGTTTTTTCGATAAAATATTATTTATTATTACAGATATTGATGCTATAAATCGAGCCTGCACTTTAGCTCCAAATAGCGGCAACTGTCATATTCTTCTTTACTCTGGTTTTTAGCTATGATTTTCATGAATGAAAAAATGCACTTTTGATATCTAGTGTGACAGCAAGAAATAAATCTTGGACCAATAATTTAGAAGTTTTGGGGGACGATGGACAGAAATGAGGAGTTCGATCTAGGCACTGGCCGTGTAGAGGCGCTGGCCGATGGAATCTTCGCCTTTTCTATGACTTTGCTGGTCTTGGCCATCGACATCCCCGAGAAAATTCCCAAAGTCGACGCCAATCAAGCCCTGCTGCAGCATCTTATCAATCTGATTCCCCAGCTCTTGGTCTACACATCGGTATTTATCATTCTAGGATCCTTTTGGATGGGGCACCAGAAACATTTTCAGTACATTAAGCGAGTCGATGGGACACTCCTCTGGAACAATATCCTGGGTCTGATGTTCGTAGCCTTGCTTCCCTTCACAACAAATTTGGCAGGTGACTATGGAGACAATCAGATGGGCATCATGCCTATGGAGATCAATCTGCTCTTGGTGGGTTTGTTCTTTTATGGCGAGTGGTCTTATATCACCTCTCATCCCGAGCTCCTGAAAAAAGAAATTGATGCTTGGACAGAGACGCGGGGAAAAGAGAAAAATGCAGCGATCATTGTAGTATCCATGATAGCTATCGGACTCTCTTTCTTCGTCCCCGCGTGGAGCACCACGCTTTACGTTTTAATTCCCTTCATTCACATGAGCGGAAGATATCGATCACCTAAATAAGGATTTTTTTTTCTCAAAGAGATGTCTAATAATAATGACGATATCAAGAAACTCGAGATTGAAATAGGAGGCGATTGAGATATAAGGATCATATTGCCTTATCTTCTCATTCACCTGTAAGACCTGGACATCGTAGATCTCGGCCGATATCTCCTTTTGGCAGCCAGCAGTTTATAGCCCTTTTTGCATGAATCTTTTCGCCAGTATGTTCATTGCAGATGTGTATTTAGATTCTGGCGAAGCTAAATCCAGAACATAATTAGCCAATAAATAATCAAAATTTACAGAGAGATGCACGAATTAGATTATTAGCCAGAAATAGACTTAAAGTATTTTCGCGAGCTACTCTAATCTTTCCACTTTGAAAGAATATTTCGAAGGCTTTAGAAAAGCTAGTAGAACCTCTTGGGCCATACCAGCCTTCCAAAGCTTATGGTAAATAAGCGCCCGGACCGGGATTCGGACCCGGGTCGAAAGCTCGACAGGCTTTCATGATAGGCCACTACACCATCCGGACACATCAGATCCCGCCTCCCAGATTCGAACCGGGGACATCGCGGTAACTGCGCGTAGCACCCTGCGGTGCGAAACCTACTACAGCCGCGCACTCTACCAGGCTGAGTTAAGGCGGGCCTCTCGCTACAAGTTATTTCTAATACTTAGATCTTTCGACCCCTGCAAATCCGTTTCTGCCTGCAAGTTGGCAATTATTGAATAAATATCCAAATCTTGAAAAGAATAGCTAATATTTGAAGACAGAGACCTAACTTATTTTTCATAAAGGAAAGCTAATGAAATAAAGCGCATTTTTCTCGCTGTCGACGAGACTCATATGGAATAAGAATTGCCATGATCCAATAGGCGGATCTCACTGATTTAAAGCGATATAATGCAAAATTTTTCAAGCGATAAAGGACAACATATTTTCCCATGAACAATTCTTTATAGCATATTGCCCAAAGTTTTGGGCATTAAAGCGGAATTCATGAATTTGAATCTAAAATAACTTTTTAGGGGAGGGTAATATCCCGTTAGAAGGAGCCTGGTTTCCTCAAGTTGGTTATTACACAGTTGTGAATAAGTCTGAGCATAATAAAGTCAGTAGCATATTTTTCTCCAAGAAAAAGACTTTAAAGCAGTCGGATCTGGGACAACGCATAATACAATACGTCAAGGGCAAAGCATTGAAGCCAGAAGTCGAGCTGGATCTATCCGGCCTTACTAATTTTCAGAAGGAAATCTACGCCTTTGTATGCAGGATTCCGCGTGGCAGAACTATGACTTATGGTAACTTAGCCAACTTCGCAGGAAAACCTGGTGCTTCCTGAGCGGTAGGCCAAGCAATGGCAACAAATCCTTTTGTCATCTTTGTACCCTGCCACCGCGTTATTTCCTCTGAAGGGCTCGGAGGCTATCGTTGGGGAGAAGCCGTTAAGAAAATCCTCCTTGATTTGGAGCGCGGAGAGCTTCTTTGACATTTCGAACATAATCATGGGCTAATCTGCACGGTTCTGGAAGCTTATGGTTCCTCAAAAACCTGCAAACGAGCTTTAATGAGGATTCCACTGAGACTAGATGACCAGGGGCCACAACAATTGGTCTGCAATTCTTTCTTGATTTAAGCACATAGCCAACTTTATCGCCATCCATGACAAGAAGAGACACTCCGCCAACCTCTTCAGGTGTCTCAAAGCTACCACAAAGGACATTCTTACTAATACCTACTGTAGGAATGTCTAAAACAACTCCAATATATGAGGCTAGACCGGCATGACGTGGATGGTTGATTCCACAACCATCTACAAAAAGAAGTGTGGGACGTTTTCTCAAAGCCTTGATTGCTCTTACAGCAGCGGGCCCCTCTCGAAAAGATAAAAATCCTGGGATGTATGGAAATGATGTCGCCAAAGTGCAACTGGCCAGCTCATGAATCTTCATAGGAAAATCAAGTGTTACTGCACCAGAAATAACCATGTCACCCATAAAAGCTTGATCCACACCAGCTATTAGATCCTCGGAAAACAAGTCAGCTATTATTACACTAGAAGCGATCTTTGTTTGTATGTCAATAAGATGGCGTTCCAAGGATATAGAAATGAACCTTTTCATAAGGCCTTAGTTTATATCTGATGTAGCATGCCGCAAATTGATAGTCAGCTCACATATATTCATTATATAATCTAGCATGCGTTCTATACTGCTAGCAATAACTAGCCTGACAAGCATCTTAGACTCGCTGTCAATCTCGGTCAAATTTGTCAAAGATTGAGTCCGACTTTGGATCTCTCCAACCTTTTCTATAAGTTCATTGGCTCTATCCGAGTCCATTTGAAGCAAGAAAGATATCGAATCGTCTAGAAGGCTATTAAATTCGGATTCTAGCCAGGAAAGTTCTGCAGAAAAGTAATCGTCCAAATGACAATCACATTGATAAGCTATTTCCGCAATCCTATGTGCATGGTCAGCGACGCGCTCCAAGTTAGATGCTGCCAACATATAGTTAAACGCAGTTATGGAACTCAACATCTCCTGCCTGACCGACCCCGATCTTAAGATTTCAGTGAATTGCCTTGACATAAGAAGATTCAATCTATCCACATCGTTATCGCGCTGAATCACGTCCGCAGCTAGACTTTTGTCACAATTGAGAAGAGCGCTTAAAGAGTCTTGAATCATAGACTTAACAACGGTTTTAATTCGCTTCAACGCTCTTTGGGCCTGTAATTCCTCCGAACTTAAAAGATCATGAATGACAACCTTGCTGATGGTCTCCTCGAGGATCTCAGGTCCTATGAGTTTATTCACGATCTGCCTCAAATCCTTTTTCTGATCTGAAGACATACGACTACTGGTCACTTCTATAGTCCGATATCCGCCCAAATAGCAGCCAATTATATCCCTAAAGAGAGTCTCACCTGATTTATCCCCAATATCAAGCCTTGCCTTTAGATCGCGCTCAGAACGATCTGTTGAAAGCAATAAAGCACCGTTGTCGCTTTGTTTGATGTAAATTATCGAACCGGCTTGAATTCCATTCTTGGTCGCCCAATTCTTAGGTAGGGATACGATATAAGTGGATTTCCCGGTCCTCTGTACTTTTCTTGTATCCATAATGACCTTAGTTTAGATGTTCTCTCCTCGCTTCAACCATATATACAATCGATTCACATATATTGCATATATGGTCACCTATTCGTTCCAAATGCCTATTGACCATAAGCAACAGGATTGCTTCATTTAGGATCTCAGGCTTTTCAATTATGATCTTTAAAAGCTTATCACGAACCTTTACATATAGCCCATCAATCTCGTAGTCCCATTTAGTAGCGTGGCGGGCCATATCAGCATCATAATTAGTGAGGGCTTCCATAGACTGAGATAACATTCGCCTCGAGATATCCGCCATACGCGGAATATACTCCAATCTTGCCATTTCAACTCCTTGTTTGATCTGTATAGAAACTCTGGCAATATCCACAGCTAAGTCCCCTACCCGCTCAAGGTCGATGCTTATCTTTAAAATGCCTATTATCTGCCTGAGATCCGTGGCCATAGGCTGTTGCAGTGCAAGAAGTTCCATGCATAAGGTTTCGATCTCCTGACTCAGATCGTCTACCTCTTGGTCTCCCTGTATTACTCTCTTGGCCAAATCGAAATTCGAATTCATTAATGCCTGAACGGAATAATCGGCAGAGCTGCTAACCAGATCTGCTAGATTTTTCGTCGATATCTTTATATTATTCAATTCTCTACGGTATTTCTCTCGATAGGGGCTCATATCGCATCCTATTCCGATGACTCATCCAAATCTTCCTGTAATATAGTCCTCTGTTTCCTTTTCCTGTGGCATCTCAAAGATACTCTTGGTTTTTCCCACTTCGATCAGCTCTCCTAAAAGGAAAAATGCTGTGTTGTCTGATACTCGAGCTGCCTGCTGCATATTATGAGTAACAATTATTTGAGTGTAATTTTCTTTTAGATTTTCCATAAGGCTCTCGATCTTAGAAGTAGATATAGGATCTAAAGCACTACAGGGCTCATCGAAAAGTATCACATCCGGCTTCATAGCTAAAGTCCTGGCGATACACAGTCTTTGCTGCTGGCCACCTGATAAGCCGAAAGCTGGATGGTCCATTCTATCAGCCACTTCTTCCCAGAGGGCAGCATCTTTAAGACTCACCTCCACAATGCGGTCGACATTCTTCATACCATGGATCTTCGGGCCATAAGCCACGTTATCATAAATCGACATAGGAAAAGGATTTGGCTTTTGAAATACCATACCTATTTTTTTCCTTATCTCCACTACATCTATATTTTTTAAGTAAATATTAATGTCATCATAAATAATCTCCCCTTCAATACGAACCCCCTCAACAAGATCATTCAGTCTGTTCAGACATCGTATGAAAGTGGACTTACCACAACCTGATGGTCCAATGAGCGCTGTTATCTTTTTTTCGGGAATTTCAAGATTTATGTCTTTGAGAGCTTGTTTATCACCATACCATAAATTTAGATTTTTAGAGACTATCTTAGAGCCCAATCTTGATCCCTTCGATAACACCGAGTTCAACTCAAATTCAGAAGGACTTAGCTGAGTGAAAGCGATTCCATTAGCATTGAGCAATGATCGAAGATTCGATATTTAGGTCTTCCTACTATAGTCTATAATATGCGAGAATTTTAAGAACTATGCGAATTACTTATATAGAACCTCAAAATGGTTATAAGAAAAAAAGTCGGGGAGGACTTAGTTTGGCTGGTTTAAGTGGAATACCCGTTATTATTCTCAAAGAAGGAACTAGACGCGAAACAGGCAAGGAAGCACAGAAGAGGAACATCCAGGCTGCCAAAGCAGTAGCAGATGCTATCAGGTCAACATTGGGACCTAAAGGTACGGATAAAATGCTTATAAGCAGTTCCGGAGATGCTATAATAACCAACGATGGTGCCACTATTCTGAGAGAAATGGATATTGAGCACCCGGTGGCCAAGATGATCGTTGAAGTGGCCAAAGCCCAGGACGACGAAATAGGCGATGGAACTACTACCGCAGTTATTATTGCAGCTGAGCTTCTAAAAGGCGCTGAAGGACTTATCGACCAAGGCGTCCATCCAACAGTTATAGTCTCAGGCTTCAAGCAAGCTCGGATTAAGGCCCAGGAATATCTGGAAGGCCTGTCCATAGATGTTTCAGGCAATAAGGAGATGTTGATCAAAATAGCAGAAACGGCCATGACTGGAAAGGGGATCGACGTTCTTGGGAATAAATTATCAAAAATTGTAGTAGATGCAGCCATAGCTGTAACAGATAACAAGCGAATCGATCTAGAGGAAAGCGTCAAGATTGTTAAGATTCCAGGAGGTAGTCTCGATGATAGCCTAATCAACTACGGAATTGTTATCGAGAAGGACAGACTTCACCCTGAGATGCCAAAGAAGGTAGAGAATGCTCGAATCATGCTTCTGGAGGGATCACTCGAGCTTAAGAAGTTCTCTTCGGATGCCAAGATCACAATAACAGAGGCCAAAAATCTGGCTAGCTTTAAAGAAGGAGAAGAAAAAATACTTCGGGAGCAGGTCGAGGCAATATCCAAAGCTGGGGCAAATGTAGTCTTTTGCCAGAAGGGCATTGGTTTAACCGCTCAGCATTATCTTACAAAATACGGAATATTAGCTGCCAGGCGAGTCAAGGAAGAAGAAATGCAGATGCTTGCCAAAGCTACCGGTGCCAGAATCGTTGGAGATGTATTACAGGTTAGTAACAAGGACTTGGGCGAAGCGGCTCTTGTCGAAGAACGCAAGATTGGAAAAGATAAGAATATGATCTTTGTCGAGGGTTGCAAAGACGCAAAGGCGGTCTCAATAATACTTCACGGCGTATCAGAACAATTCTTGGATGAGATTGAAAGAGCTTTCGAGGATGCTTTAAACGTAGTTTTAGACGTCATACTTTCTGGGAAAATAGTACCTGGCGGCGGCGCTCCAGAGATTATGATTGCCGAAAAATTGAGACAGTATGCTTCCACCTTTAGTGGCAGGGAGCAACTGGCAATAAGAGCATTTGCTAATGCTACTGAAGCCATACCCTTTGGACTAGCTGAGAATGCCGGATTTGATCCGGTTGATGCGATAGTAGCGCTGCGTTCCAAACATAGCCATGGCTTAAACAATTACGGAATCGGGATGGATGATGGAGAACCCAGGGACATGATGGCTTTGGGCGTTGTTGAACCTCTAAAAGTTAAGATTCAAGCCATAAAATCAGCTACAGAAGCTTCTACAATGGTCCTGAGAGTGGACGACGTCATAGCAGCAAAAAGAGAAGAATTTAAGACCAAGCCTGGCCAAAGTCCCCACGACTATACTAGACCGCCCATGCCTCCAATGATGTGAATTTAGCGCCCCGGCTTTCGCCCTTGCAGCAATATCAATTCACAACTACAATAAATGGTCACATGAAAGACGAGCAAGATGTTGAATCAATAGTATCAGAGGCAGAACACGCCCAGGAAATCGAAAGAGAAATTCAAGAGGATGCATTAGAAGAGCTGCAATGCCAATTCGAGGAAACACAAAAGCTAGCTGAGGAACGTTTCGATCAGCTTTTACGGTGCAGAGCGGATCTGGAGAACCTCGCAAAAAGGACTGACAAGGAACGGGAAGAATGCGCTAGATATGCAGCGGAAAAGCTAATAAGCAAACTATTAACCTTTCTCGATAGTCTGGAGCAAGCCTCGAAGCATGATGAGGGCAGCAAAGCGCTTTGCAAGCAACTATCAGACGTTCTCAAAGGTGAGGGACTGGTAACTATTGAAGCAGTAGGGCATGCATTTGATCCTTATAAACACGAAGCTTTATTCCAAGTTGAATCTGATGAAATAGACGAAAATATGGTAATTCGAGAGATACAAAAAGGCTATATGCTAAATTCAAAGATCATTCGCTTCTCTAAAGTTGCAGTATCAAAGAGGGGATAGACCAAAATATTTATTATGTTATGATAAAGTTGAAGGAGATGATATTTTGTCAAAGATAATTGGCATAGATTTGGGAACTAGCAATTCGGCTGCAGCTGTTTTTATGGGTGGACGGCCCACTATTATCCCTAGCGCTGAAGGAACCAGCATTGGGGGAAAGGCATTTCCGTCATATGTGGCTTTCACTAAAGATGGCCAGGTTTTGGTTGGTGAGCCAGCCAAACGACAGGCCGTAACCAATCCAGAAGGAACCATCGCGGGTATTAAGCGCAAGATGGGGACAGATTATAAGGTGAAGGCCGCCGGGAAAGAGTATACGCCACAAGAAATCTCTGCCCAAATCCTAAGGAAGATCAAGAAAGATGCTGAGTCTTTCCTTGGTGATACGGTGGATAAGGCGGTAATTACTGTTCCCGCATACTTTAACGATAATCAAAGACAGGCCACCAAGGACGCTGGAACGATCGCCGGACTTGAGGTAGCCAGAATAATAAATGAACCGACTGCAGCAGCTCTTGCATATGGACTTGATAAATCCGGTGAGCACAAGCTTATGGTTTTCGACTTGGGCGGCGGAACTTTAGATGTTACTATTATGGAGTTTGGTGAGGGCGTATTCGAAGTAAAGTCGACATCAGGAGACACTCAGCTTGGCGGCCGCGATATGGATGAAAATCTTTTGGATTATATAATTCAGAAGTATAGACAAGAATCTGGGGTGGATCTTCGTAATGATTCTATGGCTATGCAACGTCTCCGGGAAGCGGTGGAGAAAGCCAAGATCGAACTTTCTTCTGTCCTACAGACCGATATCAACCTCCCCTATATCACTGCAGAGGCCTCTGGCCCCAAGCATTTGAGCATGACCATTACACGAGCCAAATTAGAAGAACTAATCCACGATGTCTTAGAAAGGTGTCGTGGGCCCACGATTCAGGCTATTACGGACTCCAAGCTAAACAAGGAAGATATTAATAAGATAATCCTTGTTGGAGGCCCAACACGGATGCCCATTGTGCAGGAGTTCGTTAGAAATTTCATGGGGAAAGATGCAGAGCGCGGTGTAGATCCCATGGAGTGCGTGGCTATGGGAGCGGCCATTCAAGCAGGTGTATTGGGTGGAGAGGTCAAGAGTGATCTAGTATTGTTGGATGTGACACCACTCAGTCTAGGAATTGAAACGCTTGGGGGAGTTATGACAACGCTTATCGAGAGAAATACGACCATACCCACGAAAAAGAGCCAAATCTTCACTACGGCTGCAGATTTCCAGACTGCTGTTGACGTTCACGTCCTCCAGGGAGAAAGACCTATGGCCAAAGACAACACATCTTTAGGTTTGTTCCGTCTAGATGGCATACCTCCTGCCCCAAGAGGCGTGCCTCAAATCGAAGTTACTTACGATATAGATGTCAATGGCATAATGCATGTCTCTGCAAAGGATCTCGCAACAAAGAAGGAACAAAAGATAACAATAACTGCACCTCATAAATTAAGCAAAGAGGAGATCGATGCAAGAATAAGAGATGCGGAACGCTTCGCTCAAGAGGATTCTAAACGCAGGGAGGAAATCGAAGCCAAGAATGAGGCAGAATCGCTTATCTATAGCACTGAAAAGCTTTTGAAACAGGCTGAAGGAGTCGCCACTCAGGATCAAAAGGATAAGATTCAACAAGCCATTTCAGAGCTAAAGGAAGCTCAAGCCGCAAGTGATGTTGTCAAGATCAAAGAGAAAACTGAATCTCTGCGAAATGCTATTTCTGATCTCTCTGTTTCAATGTATCAACGTGCAGCACAGGAACAGCAGCAAGCTACTCAACAGCAAGCTACTCAACAGCAAGCCCCTGAGAGTGGCGAAACGGTAGATGCAGATTATGAAGTAGTAAATGATAAGAAATAAGGCCTAATAAGAGGATCTCAGATTCATATGCCGGAGAAAAAGGACTACTATGAAGTTCTTGGTGTATCCAGAAGCGCGAGCGATAAAGAGATGAAAAGTGCCTATCGAAAGCTCGCCTTGAAGTATCACCCAGATAGATCGGATGCTTCTGACGCCGAGGAAAGGTTCAAAGAGATCTCAGAGGCATATGCTGTTCTGTCGGATCCGGATAAGCGAAAACAGTATGAACAATTCGGGCACTCTGGTATTTCTGGCCAATATACCCAAGAAGATCTATTCCGCGGGGTAAATTTCGAAGACCTTCTGCGAGGTTTCGGGTTTGGCGGCGGAGAGAGTATTTTCGATATGTTTTTTGGAGGAGGCAGCCGACGAGGACCAGCACATGGCCGCGATCTACGCTACGATCTCGAGCTGACACTTGAGCATGCAGACTCTGGATTGGATACGATAATTGAAGTTCCAAGAACAGAAACTTGTTCCACCTGTAAAGGAAGCGGTGCCAAACCAGGAACCAATCCTGTTACATGTACAACTTGCAGAGGAAGTGGCCAAGTGACCAGAACCCAAAGCACGCCATTTGGACAGATTGTGTCAGCGACTACATGTAGCAAATGTGGAGGGCGTGGGCAGATTATCCCTTCACCATGTGAGACATGTGGAGGATCTGGAAGAATTCGGCGCTCGCGTAAAATCAATGTCAAGATTCCTCAAGGAGTAGAGGAGGGACAGCAGATCAAACTCCGCGGGGAGGGAGATGCTGCTCCTCCTGGAGGTGAACCAGGTGATCTCTATGTAAATCTATATGTCAAGCCTCATCCACTATTCAACCGAGTTGGCAACGACCTATTTATGGATATTCCAATTTCAATCACTCAAGCTGCATTAGGCGCGGAGATAGAAGTGCCAACACTAAACGGGAGAGCGAAGATCAAAATCCCGGCAGGTACGCAAAGTGGATCCATATTTCGATTGAGAGGAAAAGGTATGCCTAGGCTACATGGCATTGGGACTGGCGATCTTCACGCAAAAGCTGTTATAAAAACGCCCACATCTCTGACAGTTAAACAGAAACAGATTCTCGAGGAGCTTGCTGCAACATTTGGAGAAAAAAAACCTCATTCTGGCAAGCAAGAAAAGGGAATTATTGATAAGATCGTTGATGAAGTAAAAAGCGCAGTTCAATGATCCTGCCTGACTCGGTCAAACTATAACTACAGATATCACCAAATTTAGCTTTCGGAGATTTCAACGATTAATTATTGTAAAATAAATTTATAAATAGATCAATTAAATACAAATAGTTAAAATTTTTTCATTTGATATATGGTTTATTACTTTTGAGTGAGTCCTCGAGATCGAACAACAACGGTTTAATTGTTCTTTCTTCCCGCGCTCTTTTAGCCATAATTTCGGCTAAGTTTCCTTTCTCGATCCTTTTCTGTATCAGCGACAAATATTTTTGTTCTTCCTTTGTTGCACTCTTAACGGCGATCCTACAAATATTTCTTAACTCAGGCTTCAATTTCGCTGTCCCTTGCCTTATTGCTGCTTCAAGCATTGACCTCAACGCATTCTCATCATCCTCCAGTTCTAGCTCACACCTAAGAAGGGACAATAGGAAAGCAGAAATGGCCATATCCGAGCGAATACATTCCTGTTCATCAACGGCTTTGACTTCTAGACATTTCCTTGTAAAACCAACGATAATGCCACGAGAATTTACCCATTCCCGACAGAGAATTTCGGCTCCGCATTCTTTGAGTTCTTTATAAATTTTTCTATTAATGCAAACATAGTCATTTGCACTTCGAATCTTTTCGGGCAATATATCATTACATATAATTGGTATACGATGTTGATTCTTCCTGTAATACATAAGCCTATTATCGACATATGGCGTAAGCTTTCCTTCTACAAATGGCGATGAAGCTGAAATTGCAACTAAGAACGGTAGGATGGAACGAAGTTTATTATACATATCGACAAGATTTTCCTTATTCTCGTAAGGGATATTTATCTGCAAGGCTTGAATGTTCAACCAGCCGTGTTGTTTTATGTTGATTAGACGATCAAATGCATCATAGTACTTCGTCTCATCATGATCCCAATAGGTTGTCTGATCGAGCTTGAGTAGAGGATGCATACCAAGCCCCAAGAATCGATACTCATAGTTTAGAGTCCTGTAAAGGTCTTTTAGACCCTTATAAAGCGAATCCTCCAACATACTGACGGTCCCTGGACTGGCCGGTATCAATTCGATAGCATGCTTTTGTAGTTCCTTAGAAATCCTAATATCTCCAAAACTCACCTCTTGATTGAGATGCCCACCAATTCTTTGAATTAGCTTATCGGAAATTGGCAACGGATTAAAATCCTGGTCATTTATGGAGTATTCTTGCTCAGTACCAATCTGATTATTCAGCAGCATGAAGACCAATCCTGTAGCCAAATCTCTGCAACAAGCTCAGTTTCAGGTTCATCGATTTTCAAAATCTCCGCCAATTCATCTTTGGGCAAAGCCTTTAAGAGTTTCATGATATTTTCAGCAGCTAAGGTCAAGAGCCGTTCAAAAATCTCACGATTCTCCTTCAGCAATTCGACCATGGGGCAAATGCTCTTTTTCTTAAGGTAGATTTCAAGGATAGAGCCTCTTAAGTCAAATGTGAATGGGCCGGCAACACATGTCTCAGGTTTAATCAAGTGAACCCCACACCTCCAAGTTCTAAAAAGCACACAAAAGCCATCTGGCTTTACCTTAAGCCGTTTATATCCTGCAAACTCTATCAGTTCCCCACTTACTCCATTGTCTAATAGAATCTTTATTCTCTCATTGGTCAAAGGCGGTTTAGCCGCGAAGCAGCATCCTCTATTCAATTGGCACTCAAAACATACCTTGCTTAATAAATCATCTGCTGATGCATCCATAATTTATAGCTCTTAAAGTTTAATGAGAATTGAGAAAAACTTTTCTTAAAAGTCGATTTTATAGGAATAGATGTCTTCTTCTAATAGCTTATCGCCATTATCAAGGTCTATCATCGTGTCCAGGGAATAAACACCCCCCATATCATAAAGATAAAAATTACCAGAAAGCCCAATTCCGCGACTCAAACGATCTCCGTTCATTAGATGGTTGATTATTCTACGAAATACATCTGGATAATAGGCATCCTCACCGCCTTCCAGAGAGGGATTATCGTTGACCTCGATAACATAAAGCTTTCCGTCTCTCTCCTTTATGTCTACGCCATAAAGCCCGTTTCCAATAGCTTTCCCAGCCTCGATTCCCAGCTCGATAACCGTGGGAGGCACCTTGTTGGCAGGCACGCATTCCACATCGCAATATACGATGTGGCCATTTACAGATGCCTGTATCTTGAAGGTTTCTGAAGGGATTATGTATCTACAGGCATAGAGGAGCTCATTATTTAGAACTCCGATCCTCCAATCAAACCGGCTCTCGATATATTCTTGCACAACAATCCAATCTGAGAGCCTCAGGAACCTTTTGGCCACCTTCAGAAAATCCAATATATTTGATACTTTCTCGACCCGCACAGAAAAAGATGTTGAGGGCTCCTTTAGCACCAGAGGGGAACCTAGATCTCGAAATAAAGTCTCAACATGCTCAGAATTGATCTCGTGTTTGCTAACGAATCTAGTTCTAGGAATAGAGACACTGTGCTTTATGAGATGCATATACATATTGATTTTGTCCGCACACACTCTAATTGAGTTAGGGTCATCTATTACAGGAATTCCGTAAAGACCTGCCATTCTGGATGCAACATACGTAGTATTCATAGGATCTGTATTAGCCCTAATGAAAAGACAATCAAGTTTTGGAATCTTCTTAATATCTACAGGAAAGATAAACTCCACTGCGTACCCCATACTCTCTGCTACGTCACGACATTTAATTAATGACGTTAGTTGTTCAGATGAGCTTAAAGTCTGTCTATTCACGAAGATGCCCATCTTGCTCAATTTATCTCACCACTTTCTCAGGAATCTGCAATAACTCTGCTTCATCATTGGATAATTGTGAATACTTGACAGAAGCTAATGATGATAAGCGATAACCACTATTATCCTTGATCAGGATGATCTCTACTAGAGGCAGCCGAAAGATCTCGTAAACCATACTTGCCAATGAGCATAATTCGTCGTCCGAATTCATTGTCTTGCCAAAAATGGAGACGTACTTTATAACCGAAGCTGAATCACTTATCTTCTGATAGCAGAATGGATATCGCCCACGATTGGTTACATGTTTAACAGCTTTCTTAGCTTCCACAATATCTGAAACTAAGAAGAAGTCTGAGGGTGTAGAGAAATAGTTCATCCCGTAGATTATGGCCGGTAAGGATACATATTGGTAGGATATTATCCAATCGCAAACTGGGATTCCTGCTAGCCTTGCTTTCTCCAGACATATTGGAACGATATATGCATCAAGCACCTCACCACTAGACGGAATGATCCTAACACCTTCATTTTCATTCTTCAAGATTGTATAATAGGATTCAGTTTTATAAAAATAGTTTTCATTGATTACGAAATTGGAATCTTCTTTCTGAAGGACGTATATTATATCCTTTTTAAGAGAATTTTCTTTTCGCTTAATCAGTAAGAAATCACCGCTGAAATGACCCTAAGAAAAGAGCAGATTATCAAACCACAGACCGATTCCGACAAATATGCCATTGGATGAGGTCCCGGGATTGTCAAAAAATTATTCTACGGTGTTTATTATAACTACGGTGCCTTTCTGAATCTGAGACTATTTCGGTCTCCGAAATTAAAATCTCCTCGTGGTTCAGTTTCAATATGGACTATATATCTGTATCGATATGCTGTTTAACTTCCACGAAGAGTTTTCGCAATCGTCCCCTCCAAAGTTTCTTAATGCAAGAATGAAATTTGAAAAAGGTGACGCGAATCTACGCGAGATTGTGCAATAAAAGGCAAAAAATTTTTTTGTAGTGAAATCTGATGTACGCCTAACGACCTTCTCTCAATAGTTCCAAGATTTTTTCCGGCTCATGTGTGGGGAGCTTGCACTCATGGTTTATGCAAATATAAGCGGTTGATCTTCCATCCAACTGCTTCAAATCTCTTGTAAACTCTGCTATATGATAAAACTCATCTCCATCTACCAAAATAATGACTTTGTTTGGCATGAATTTGATCCGCAATGCTTTTAACATTTCCATAGTCTCAGCGCTCTTTGAACTGCCAACAATAGCCACCTCACTTATTGGCCCTAGAGCGAAGTCAAGAGCGCACATAAACATCACGTGGCCCAGTGGTTGTTTGGTAATGGATCCAGCAAAGATCCTGAAGATAACATTAGCCATTTCTTTTAGCTCGGAATTGCCAGTGATGTGGTAAAGGCGCAACATATTGAAAATTGCCACGGAGTTACCGGATGGCAAAGCTCCATCGTAAATCTCTTTCTGACGTACAATTAGGGATTCTCCATCGTCAGGTGCAAAAAAGAGACCTCCCGCGTCTTTATCCCAGAAATGATCCAGCATGATCCTATTTAGATCCAAAGCTGCTCGTAAATACCTTAAGTCAAAGATAACTTCGTAAAGCTCTATTAGCCCCCAGATCATGAAGGCATAATCATCTAGATTCGCTTGAATTCCCGCAACTTCACGGTAGCGATGGAGCAAGCGTTTATCAGGATCTCGCATCTTCTCCAAGGTGAAGCTAACAGCTTTACATGCCGCATCAACATACTTGGGTTCATCGAATATTTGTATTGCTCTTGCTAATGCAACGATCATAAGCCCGTTCCAATCGGCAAGAATCTTATCATCCTTTACTGGTCGAGTTCTCATAGATCTATATTTGAAGAGTTTTTCCCTAATTTTATCGAGATCTTGTCGAAGATCTTCAATTTGCATTCCTAGAATAGAGGATGCATCTTCCAAGGAGGAAATCATGTGCAAAATGTTCCTTCCTTTACCGAAATTTCCACTCTCACGGATATCGAAGATTCCAAAAAAGAGTCCGATCTCCTCCTTTGTTAAAAGAGTCTTAAGCTCGTCCATAGTCCAAAGATAGAATTTCCCTTCTTCACCTTCGCTATCCGCATCTTCTGCAGAGTAGAATCCTCCCTCCGGTGATGTCATATCCCTAAGGACATATTCTAAAATTTCCCTGGCTGTATAGGCATATTCATCCTTGGCTGTAGCCTGGTAAGCCTCTATAAATACTAAGAGTAGAAGAGCCTGATCATATAGCATCTTCTCGAAATGGGGCACAAACCATTGAGCATCTGTGGAATATCTATGAAATCCAAATCCTATATGATCATAGATCCCTCCCAACCTCAAAGCTTTTAGGGTTGTCTCAACCATATCTAATGCATTCGCCACCCCCTTGCGATGCCAGTAACGCAAGAGATATAGCAAGTAATGAGGATTTGGAAATTTTGGAGAGGATCCAAATCCACCATTTTGAAGGTCAAATTCATCGACGAGAGACTTGTAGGCTGCATCAAGGGTTGATTCGTTCAGTTCCCCGCTTTCATGAATTCCGAATTGTCTTTGCTTTAGATAGTTCGTAATCCCCTCAGCATTGCTAACGAGTTCCTTCCTATTATTGATCCAAAGATCTTTTATCCGCGAAATCAGCTCTATCATGCCAATTTGGCCGAAATTTCCTCTCTTTGGGAGGTAGGTAGCAGCGAAAAATGGCTTTTTATCCGGAGCTAAAATAATTGTAAGAGGCCACCCCCCTCTCCTAGTCATCAATTGACAAACAGTCATATAGATCTGATCTATATCGGGTCTTTCTTCTCGGTCCACCTTTATGCACACGAAAACGTCGTTCATTAGTTCCGCTACCGTTAGATCCTCGAACGACTCCTGGGACATAACGTGACACCAATGGCAACTAGAGTAACCTATAGATAGAAAAATGGGTTTATCCAGCCTCTCAGCAATCCGAAAGGCCTGATCACACCAAGGATACCAGTCCACTGGATTGTAAGCATGCTGTTTCAGATAAGGACTTTTTTCTGAAACCAAATGGTTAGGTCTATCAATCATATTTTTTGTATACAATAAAATTTTTGATACATGGTTTTTTTATCTGAACTTTCATTAACTCTTTTCAAAAGATGGATTATTAATATTTTTTCTTTAAAAAAATGGATCAAATTATATAAAATTTGATTGAGTCGTCATCAACAGTTTTATTCTCCTTTCATAATAGAAAATTTCTCAATAGATTTAAAACGTTTAGATCTAAAGCCTCCAAGATTGATTCAAGATCTTTATCATTGCCCAGGCATTCAGTAAGCAAACTTGTATCCCAGTCCTAGAAGTTTGATCATTATGGATTCATGTTCCGAAGCCGAATATAAATAAATTTGATAAGGCCCAACCAAAAAATTTATAAAAAAATTTAGTCAATCTTGAGCCTAACTCCCATCTTAACATCTTTTTTGTAAGGAACATTGATAATTAAAAGGTCATTTAAATACTCACCTATTGCTTTCTTGACATCAACAGGAGCTGGCAATGCATATGCCCCTTTATAGGTAATATCCGCTGAACTAGCTACCAAATAAAAACCATCGCCCAGAAATCTAAATTCAATGTCTTCCCTATTTACACCGGGCAGATCAATCTGAATGTTTAACGTCTGGCAGTTTTCATCATTAAACATATAAACATCGGGAGCTATTACGTTCTCAGTCATCATGGGACCTCCGCCATATATTCTAATTACTTTTATTTATTTAAACATTTTTCTCAGCAGTGTACATATCAAGCAGATAAGTTTCCAAAATTGTGATACATTTTGATTTTATTGGAAAATTCTAATTCTATTCTGGAAAATTCAGATTAAAACGAAGAAATTCTATTCTAGGATATATACATTAAAATATATATCCTAAGGTAGGAAGATTACGAGTTATCGATGCGATTAGACGCCAGTATTATATACAATTAACATTAAACACATTATTTCTCATTCCAGTCAAGGATCTGAAGATAATTTTAAATATAATTTATTATCTTATTAATTAATTTGCTAATTTGCTTCCAAATAGGCCGGATTTTGAACTTTCACTTGAAATTTGTAAAGCCCTATAGAGCAAAATTTATATATCAGGGACGATAAGATAACCATGGATCCGGGGTAGCCTATG
Source organism: Methanotrichaceae archaeon (assembly GCA_022865315.1). Taxonomy (GTDB): domain Archaea; phylum Halobacteriota; class Methanosarcinia; order Methanotrichales; family Methanotrichaceae; genus JALHSR01. The sequence continues at coordinate 19,530 of JALHSR010000157.1, forward strand.
ACTTTTATGAGTCATCCATCCCCTCAAGATGAAAAAAATCCCGGATCCTCCCCTCGAGTATGTACTGTGGTTTTATACTATAGAACTATTATATAATATGTTTTGAGCTTAGATTCTTGTAAATGGAAGTAATATCAGTTAACAATGATTGAGATCACCACCAATAGATCGGTCGAGGTTTTAGATATAACATCTATCGTAGAAAAAGTCGTTTAAGAATGGGATTTACAAAGCGGAATATGCCTTATCTATACCCTCCATACCACTACAGGAATAATAGTAAATGAAGCTGAGACGAGACTAATCGAAGATTTGGTTTGCTCGTTGACCAAAATTGTATCGGATAATATTGGCTATCAACACGACAAAATCGATAGCAATGCCCATGCCCACTTGCGAGCAATAATAGTAGGCAATAGTGCTGTAATTCCTATAGAAAATAAAAAATTAATTCTAGGTAGTTGGCAGAGATTACTATTCCTGGAGTTTGATGGCCCAAGGCGACGAAGGATTGCGGTAAAATTAATCTCGGACTAGAGAGCACCGCGCCCCTCCGCAGGCAAAATTAATAAACAGGAGTACCTGAGGTCCGAGTTAGGTCCCTAAAAGCGGCCATCAATTCCTTTGTGATTGGCCCAGGTTTGCCCTGCCCAACAGTTCTTCCATCAACTTTAGTTACTGGTGCGACCTCCGCCGCAGTTCCAGTGACAAATACTTCATCTGCTGTGTAAAGGTCAAATAGGCCTAAGTCGCGTTCTAACATGCTATAGCCTCTCTCGCGGGCTAGTTCAACAACTGCGTCTCGGGTGATACCTTTTAGATTGTTCAGCGTATAGGGTGTGAAAATCGTCCCATCTTTAATTAAAAATATGTTGTCGCCGCTTCCCTCAGATAGCTTGCCCTGAGAGTCGAGTATAATGGCCTCGTTGCCTCCTTTAATGTTGGCCTCGATCTTGGCCAGGATATTATTGAGATAATTTAGACTTTTAGTGTTAGGCGGGAGGGTGTCTGGCGGATTTCTTCGCACAGCAACTGAAATAGCAGTTAGCCCAACCTCATATAGGTCGCCATACATCGCACCCCATTCCACGACAATGACAATAACTGTTGAACCAGAGCATTTATTCGGATCAAGTCCAAGGTCTCCAGGACCTCTAGTCACTATTGGACGGACATAGGCGTCCTTGAGATTGTTTTTGCGTACGGTCTCCAATATAACCTGGCTCATCTCCTCCTTTGTCATTGGGATACACAACATTATGGCTTGTGCTGAGTCAAAAAGTCTATTGATATGTTCCTTTAGTTTGAAAACACGACCTCCGTAGGCTCTGATACCTTCGAAAACGCCATCGCCATACAGGAATCCGTGATCAAAAACTGAAACCGTAGCCTGATCAGCCGGAACGAATTTTCCATTCATATAAATAAGATTCATAGAGCATCCTCACATCCCAATAACTACCGGAAATAAATGCATTTTGATCTTAAATGAATCGATGGATTTATTAGTATAGGGAGGAAGCATCAAGCCTACTCTTAGTGGAGTTGGAGCTATGACAAGATTGGGTTTCGTTGTCTCTGAATTCA
>JALHSR010000158.1 GCA_022865315.1 Methanotrichaceae archaeon
GACCCGAGTCTCCTAAGACTCTTACCAGGCCAGATTTCATAAGTATTCCGGTACTCATGCCCGCGTAGCCTTTTATTATTATTGACTTATCTACATTATTTCTTGCCCCCAAAGTATCTCTCAAGATCCCATCGCAAATGAATAGGGCTTTTTCTTTCATAATATTTGGCTCTAAAACAAGATCAACGCGCTCCAAGACTTCTGTGATAGATACGAACTTTCTATATCCGGATATATCCGTCTCGATTTCAATTACATTTCCCAACGGCTCTTCTATGGAACCGCTAATGTAAATGATACCACGCAACATACTTATTCCTAGACGGTTTCCTGCATCGCCGTCTACAATTATTTTGCCCGTGCTTTCAATAGGGCCCCCGTTTCCTCCAAATTTTATGAGGTCCACGCCCAGACTTGAACCAAGGCGATTTCCAACATCACCCTGAATAAGAACTGTTTCTCCTTTTTTAAGAGCATCTGCAAGTTGTCTTAAACTGAAACCGGTAAAAGTCGTCTCCGGATTCAACCGAGATCCCTTATGTTGCCAGTAGAAATCAAAAGTGAAGTCACAAAGACAGCTCTCGCCTGATGCTTCAATCTTAATCAAAGGCATCACTTTGCAGCGGTATCGCTGGCAATTCGTTTTGAGACGTTTACTCCTGCCAAGGTTATCAACACGGCCAGGACCGCAGAGACAGCGAGATACTGGAGAGATTGGAATATTCCGATACTAAATTTGAGGTCTGCGTTGGAGGCCAGCATGAAACCGGTGGCCGACCATATCACCAAACCAGTTGCGAAGATAAAGAATGGATAAGAATATGTTTTAGCATCCGTCTTGCCTTCCAAATACATATCCATGATCTTGCCCATATTGATAGAAATGGCCGCTGCAACATACCACCAAATTGTATCGTGAAGAAAAACTAGGGCAAGCGTGAGATAGCCATACCAAATGGGCGACCAATAAAGCTGAGAGATGCTTGCTGCACCTTGGATTGTGGCTATTATTATAAGCATTCCGGCCAGGATATAAGTAATAAAGGCAATCTTACCTGCATATAGGGATTCCCTCATGGTTTGTTTAGCACTCTGCATGGAGTCGTCTAAACCCAGACCTCTGAAGAGCAAATAAAGCCCAATTGATCCAGTCATAGCTATCCATGCTCCTTCTGGATAGCGAATGATTCCAAATATGGCAAACATTAGCAGAGCAAGTCCTGGAACAATGAATACTGTATGGCTAATCTTTGGTTCGGTGAAAATTTGTTTTAGAAGGTAATAGGTGCTCTCTAGATTGTGGCTTTGCTTGACTAAGACTCTCCTCACTCCATTTACCTTGATGCGGGATTGAATTATTGGCAATATAGCCTCGTCTTCAGCACCATCAGATACGACTATTACACTCGATGGCTGAAAACGCTGCAATAGCATATCGAGCTGATCTGCTAACTTATTGTCTGATGTAAGCCCGACATTTACATCGCCAGAAATAGTAGCAATCTCCGCTATTGTTCCCGTTGCCACGAATTCATCGAATGCCTTGATGCCGCCAAAAATAGTGTTTGTATCCGAATCCTCGGGATCTGAAATGCCAAGCTTGAGAGCTGCCTGGATGTTAGCTTCACGACCAATAACAGATCCATTAATCCCAGCCTTGCGCCCCAAGTCGTTATCTCTGTCGATACAGAGCACCAGGACATCCATAGCTTATTATCTGGAAGGATTATACTTAAATGATTCCATGGAATTGGTATCTGGCATTTATTTTTCGCAATATTGAAATCAAAATACAAGGCCAAATCAATAATCTAGTGCTCCGGAACATTAATTTTGTAAATTAAAGTAATGCCTCTGGAGTTTTGTTCTAGCATCATTTTTATTGAATCTCCATCTTACTGTTGCCCCGATTGCGTTCCTTTCTCGCTCCCAAGTACCGACCACATCAGCAAGCTTCTCGATATTTCCGATCCTGCGATCCAAGCATTGCTTTGAGAGGGCAGAGAGTTCTATCTCAGCCATATTAAGCCAGATGCCCTTCATGGGAGTATAATGAAATTCAAATCTCTTTGCCAGCTCGAAAGCTTCATAAGGCGTTAGAGCCTCATAAAATGAACCAGCCGGGTGTGGGTGTTGAGGTTGTCCTGAACCAACCGAATGGAATCAGCATCCGGATAATGCTGAGCACGCTTTTTCATAAAGCTCGCATAATCAGCCTTTGTACGACGCTCCTTAACACAGGTCACCCTCTTACCTGCACGCGGTTCAAAAGCCATAAAGATGCAACAAGTGCCATTTCGGATATATTCATGATGCTCCTTTTTCGGACTTCCGGGTTTCATAAGAATCGGAGTAATGGCATCGCCAATCAGCTGGCATGGCCTCTCATCGAAGCAAATAACTGGACGTTTTGGATCGTAAGATTGTTCATAAAGATCCAGCACATCCTCCATGTGCCAGATGAAATCGCACGTCATCTTTCCTATGCACCAACGAGTCTTTAGCCAAGGTTTGATTTCATTTTTTTCAATAGTCTTTGCACGCTCATATGGGAGATGGAATCTACAGACTGCAGCTCAACGAGCCTATCGGCTAGAAGCCTAAGCGTCCATTTTGATCTTCCATCAGGCGGCTCTGAACAGGCAATAAGAGCCAATTGCGCTTCTCCCCTCCCATCCCTCTTTGAAGGGGCTCAGCTGCTGGATTTCTAATGTAATGCAAATTCCAGGCCACGCTCGCAGTATCGCTTCCTTATCCTACTTGTGGTGGATTTGCTAACCTTTAGAGGATTCCGATTAACTTAAGGTCGCTAGAGTTAATGAGATACATTGTCCATTATTTCCATTCAAACAATCGGATTAAGCCTTCATCACCTCCATAACACCCTCATTTTCTTGAATTCAGTCCTTTTTTTCGACAGCTCACGCTAAGCACTAATTTTAAGCCTGGCGAAATTCAA
>JALHSR010000159.1 GCA_022865315.1 Methanotrichaceae archaeon
CTAGGAAAGTCGATGGTTAGATGGTTATGGTCGAGTGTATATTTCCCTTTTTTATTTTAATCAGACGCAAGACCCACAGATATTTTTATAAATACATTTCTGGGTCGATAAGCCCTATGTTGCGCTACAGATATAGGATTGAAAATTCTTGGTAGGTGATATCGATTATTCGACATCGGACAATTGTCGAAGCCCATTTCTATAGTCTCGGGAATGGAGACTTAACCAAAGTGGTATTTTGGAACGTTCCATAAACTAAAAGAAATAATTGTACATGGCAGTATTTTAGATCAATTTTGTACAACTATGAGTCTGGACTCCTTGAGGACGAGATTGCTGAGATGCTGGGCGACGAGATAGCAGAGCAAGTCCATTGCATTCTGGCCAAATTGGAGCCTGGATAAAACGTCTCAACAAATATTTGGTCTCTGAGCTGCCTAGTGTGCATTGTTACCTTGTTTTACTAGATCCGTAAGCTTAGCTTGAGTAAGAAATAAACAATAAATAGTCCATATTTCAGAAGTAGGCGGTGAGGGATTTGTAAACGGCAACTAAAGAATTAAACTGCGTTGGATGTGGGTGTCCGCTAAGATTTCGTCTTGAAGATGAGATCGTCTTTGAAGGCGACGGAAGGCTTGCATGCAACATCCCCGGTGCAGTATGTCCCGATTGCATAGATTCGATTCTTGACATGGTACCCGATCCACCCAGTTTGGTCTGTTTTCACGAGCTAAGTGCGCCATTAGCGACGGAACAGATTCTCAATTCTGCGTTCGTATTGCCCATATCACAGGCAACCAATTTTTTTATTTCTCTGTTTCCCAAGAACGGCTTGGTTTACATGGCTGCTATTCAGCGGCTGCATTGCGAAGGCTATAGGAGCGAAGCATGGAGTTTGGTCAAGAAAGGGTTGCAGGAAGCTGAATCCGCAGATAATATTTTGATCCAAGCATCAGCGATGTGCGGGATAGAAGGAAAACCAAAAGAGGGACTCGAATTTTTGGACAAGATTAGTGACCCCAATATCGAACGCTATTATACGATCAAGGGAAACCTGCTGAAGTCCATCGATGAGCGGGAGGAAGCCGCTAAATGCTGGGAAAAAGCGATTGAGATAGATCCTACCGATTCCATGCCGATGAATAATTTGGGCTATTATTATTCCAAAAACCATGACTACAAAAAGGCCGAGCAAGTCTATAGGAGCGGTATTGCTGCTATGCCAAACTTGGCTCATTTTTATGCTCATCTTGTAGATGCCCTTTACTTCCAGGATCGGTATCATGAAGCAATGAATTGTTATTCCCATGCTATGCAGATGCCGGATGAGGCGTTCGAATCCTATGATGCTACCAGCATGAGAGATAATATTGAGCAAATGATGTCAGCATGGTCTTCTAGGATCGAAAATGCGGGTGGGCGATAGGATTTAACGAGGCACTTTGGTTACTTCGAAAATTGAATCGGAACTTTTGCTCTAATGATGCCTGATTAAGATGTTCAAGTTTGCAATCTGATTCCGTCAATTCGGCTATTTTGCGATAAGATTCTCCTAGTTCAGAATGTACATGCGCATTTCTTGGCTCAACTTCCAAAGCTTTTTTAAGAGTTTCAATTGATTCTTGATAAAGGTTCATCGAACGCAAAATTCTTCCTTTCCTTTCTAGAGCCAATATAAGTTTGGAACCCAGTTCCAAAGCCAAATTTAATACATTTGACTTATGCCTGTGGCCGTGCTCAAACGCACATAAATAACTGTATGTATTAATTCGTATCGTATCGGTTTAGAAATATTTGACGATTAGGCATTTATTGAAATCTTTGTCTAGTGCTGCATAACAAAAGTTTTAAATTTTATAGTTTGCCATACAATAAAGACTATGGCAATGAAGAGGGTACATGTGGTTAAGCTCAAGGGAGAAGAGCGGAGCGATCTAATCCAATTTCTTCGCA
>JALHSR010000160.1 GCA_022865315.1 Methanotrichaceae archaeon
AAGGTTTTGATATTCAACTCATGCATCCCTAGTGACTTTGCTCGTTTTATTTTGCATTACTCGCTTAAGTTCAAAAGGAGTATTGTCGCCTTGCCTGATTATAGATCAATCCAAAGAGGCATTATTTAAAATACAATTATCGTGATAGAGGCACATACTCAACCCCTGGCCTTCTTCTGCCAATTTCCATCCTGAAGAGCCTCATGAGATCATAGACCTCTTGAGGAACATCCGTTCGGACACATTCACCCAGAAGCACCTTGGCATCATCTGCCATAAATGGATGATCGTGTGTATATTTCCCTGAGACGAACTCCTCGATGATTGTGTCAATACTGCCTCCATTACACTTGTCTTCAAGTATCTTTTTTAGAAGATCTTTCATTTGGTTAACGGCTTTTTGTGCTTCTTCGGCATAGACCAGCGTTTTATCATCCATCTCATCGATCTTTTTCTTCTGAGCCACTTTTATTAGAGACGTGGCGGGATAGACTCCAGTCTGATCACCAAGTTGTGGATCAACAGGGCCCAGCGCAGCATGAGGATCCATTATGATCTCGTCAGCTGCAAAGGCGATAAGAGTTCCGCCGCTCATAGCATAATGAGGAATTATCACTGTCTTCTTGGAGGGATGTGCTTTCAAGGCCATAGCTATCTGTGTAGCTGCAAGAGCAAGGCCTCCCGGTGTGTGCATTATTATGTCTACAGGCACATCTTTCTGAGCTGCTCGAATAGCTCTAAGCACTTCTTCGCTGTCATCGATGTCGATATATCTGGCAATAGGAATTCCTAGAAAGCTGATTATCTCTTGGCGGTGAATCAGTGTAATAACCTGCGAGCCTCTCTTTTTCCCGAGCTTTGTTAGAACGCGTCTTCTCTCCATCTGAATAAGGTTCCTCTGAACCATGGGAACAAGTATCAGAGCCAAAAATAATAAAATCCAAAAGTTGTTGAGAAGAACGACAACTATCGACTGGAAATTTACGCCATCCATTGATGCAGAAAGAGTTCAGATTTGTATTTATATTTTGTTAATCGTAATTACATCGGGGCGCTGACTGCAGCATCTTGATCAGAGCCGCCGGTATCGTTAAAGTGCTTAGATTGAAAATTAGTTTGAATAAAATGAAGTAAACCAGAAAGCGGATCCTATGATCTATTTGGTCTCCAAGGATTTGCCTTGATGGCTGATTTTTTGGAATATTGATGGCAAGCTGAAATAAGCTCTTAGATAAAAATTTAAAATTTTCGTCTCAGAGCTTAGAATTTATCAGAGACAAAGACCTGCTTTCTGACATCTATCAGGGGCTTTATTTTCTGCATTATCTCAAATGGTTGACTCTCCCAGGTTTTGCCCAGCATAAAGATCTTTTTTTGGGCTACTCCTGCTCTCACCTGTACGATTTTTGATTGTGGCCTTGTCTCTACCGGGGTCACAGTTTCGCCATTGATAGAGCTTGCAGTAATATTTGTAGTTATATTGGTATTCACAATGGTTGCGACATTAATTGAAGCATTGGTGCTGCCATTAGCAGTTGAATCCTCTATAGATTCAATGGCACTTTCTGATAAGCCATCCATCAATTTCTCATTCGTTGTATTGTTGCCGAGATTGTCTATCTTATCTAAAGTCGCATTGGCTGGAGCTGGTTGCACCAAATTTTCAGAAGTTAAATTTTGAGTCAAATTTGTGGTTGTGTTATTTACCCCATTAATGTTCTGACTCTGCGAAGCCGAAATGAAAAGAGTTGCTGTTAGCACGATCAGCCCTATCACAACAATAATACTCTTCAGCATAACATTCCTCGTCGTCCCTATTGGCCAAGGAGAATATCAAATTTTCCGGTTGTTTTCGATGGATATAATGAATTCAATTTGGCTGCTTTTTAATCGAGAAGGACATTCTTGGCAATTAGGAGATTATCTATCTCTTTGATCATTAGATCAAACCCGTCTGATCTTTCCATTATCCTCACCTAAATCGCAAACCTTGCTTTCAATGAATCCATCACCTTGACGCTTAAGCTCGCAGACGATCTTTCCATCAACCAGCCTCAAAATGCGATCTGTCTTTTCAGCCATATGCATATCGTGCGTTACTAGAATGAAAGTCTGGTCCAGCTTTCTATTCAGCTCCCTGAGGAGCTCGTAAATGAGGTTCGATGTTTTGGTATCTAGGTTTCCTGTTAACTCATCGCCTATAACAACCGATGGGCTGTTCGCCAAAGCCCTAGCTACAGCAACACGCTGGTTTTGGCCACCGCTTAGTTGGTTTGGACGATTGTTAAGTTTATCATTAAGGTTCACCTTGTCAAGCAGTTCTTGGGCTCTAGCTCGAGCCACATCCTTATTCTTTCCTGCAATAAGCAAAGGTATCATAACATTTTCCATCGCTGAGAACTCTGGAATCAGGTGATGATACTGGAAAACAAATCCCAGCTCTTTATTCCTAAATCTAGCTCGTTCGTCGGGTGTCGCTTTGGTCACATCGACATCTTTGAGGCGGATTGTCCCAGAAGTGGGCGTGTCCAATAGGCCAATCATATTCAAAAGTGTACTCTTGCCGCTACCACTAGGTCCAACAATAGCCAAGAACTCGCCCTCTTTTATATCAAGATTAACGCCGTCTACCGCTAAAACATCCACCCCGTTCTTGTAGATCTTTGTAAGATCTCGTATCTCAATGATGTTTTTATCACTCATTTCCTATCGCCTCCACTGGATCAAGCCTAGAGGCCAAGTATGCCGGATAAACAGCAGAGCTAATATTGAGAAGCAAAGCGAAGATTAATGCATAAATAATAAACTCGGGTCTCAGGTCCAGCATCAGCATGGTCACTCCAGAAGCAGCCGATGACATATCTATTGGGTAGCTAGCTATGGCTTGGGCAAAGCCGATTCCAACAAGTATACCAAGTAATCCGGCAGGCAAACCAAGAAGAAGGCTTTCTAAAATGAATATCTCCATTATGGAACTGCGGGTGGCTCCAATAGCCATCAGCATACCGATTTCCTTGGTCTTTCTTCTGACTATCATAATAGTAGTATTAGCTACCACGAAACCAGCGATGAGAAATATGAGTAAGTAGAATATGACATTGATTCTGTTCTGAGTTCCTATAAACCTTGATATCTCGCGATTGAATTCCTGCCAGCTTTCCACATTATACTTGGTGGTCGGCTCGAGATCCCTAGCCAATACTGGTGCTTCTGTATAATCTTCCATGCGAACGCCTATTTCTGAGACAACGTCTCCCTCGCCAACCAAGTTTTGAGCTGTTTTCAAGGATATGTAGACTAGGCTACTATCCTTTGCAGTGCCTTTCTCAATTAGCCCAGATACGCTCACTTTTGCACTATTGTTCCTAAAATATATGTAAACATCATTTCCAGGCCTGGCATCCAGCTTTTCGGCCAGTTTTACTCCTAGGATTGCATATTTTTTCTTGAACTTAAGTTCTGAAAAGTTGCCTGCAAGCAGGTTACCTTGGACCTGCATTAACCTCTCTTCCTTATCGGATTCGAGTCCCACGAGCTCGATGCCTTCCACCTTATCTTTATGCCTGGCAGCACCTTGGACTACCAAACGAGGTGAGACTGCAATAGCTCCCGGATACGAAGAAAGCAGCCTTTCAATATTTCTGTAAAGATGTATATAGCCCTCATTTTGCTTTGGACCCAAAACGATGTGAGGATTTTTCTCCACAGTATTTTCGATTATTTGATTCTTAGTTCCTTCGGTGAGTCCAAGAGACATGATAATTACGCCTACAGCAACAGCAACAGTTAGAACCGTAAAGGCAGTACCTCTTCGGTTGGACGTGATATGCCTCTTGGCTACTTCAAGTTCAAACATTTTCAATCCCTTATGGCTATCACAGGATCAAGCCGCGAAGCCCTAATAGCCGGATAAAGCCCGGCAGCTAGGCAGAGTACAATTGCCAGTAGAGGGTAAGTCAAGAAGTCCATCGGTATGATCACTAGAGGAACGCTAGTGATTTCCTCACCGCCAGCTTCAATACCAAATTTAAAGCTTCCTACAGCTATTACAGCCAAAAATCCAATGACACAGCCTAGAATGGAACCCAGGATGCCAAGGATGCAGCTTTCCAGGAGAAAAATTTTCATTATGTTTAGCCGCCTGGCGCCAATTGACATAAGCATACCGATCTCCTGTGTTTTATCCATTACTCTCATCGTCATGGTATTGGCTATGCCAAGAAAAGCAACAATCATTACTAGAATTACTGTGATGCCAGTCCAGAACCTGGATGCAGCTAAAGAACTCCTGATTTCTGGATAAGTCTCTTGCCACCCTTCTGCCTCATAGTTTGTTTGCGATTTTAGTTTCTGTGCTACGGCATTTGATTGGAATATATCATCTAAGCGTGCTTCTATCACATTAACAATGTCTCCTTTGCCTACAAAACCCTGACTAGTCTTTAAAGAGACAAAGGCCGCCTGCTCATCTAAGGGGGTTCCTGTATCAAAAATGCCCACGACGGTTAGCTGCGCTCTATTGGCATTTGGAAAGCTGGCTTCGACATTGTCTCCCATTTTCAATTTTAGATCATTGGCCAGTTTCCTGCCTAATACAACATTCTTGCCACCCATGATGCTGGAAAGATTTCCTAATATCATGCTTTGGCTTATCTGGTAGATCTCATCTTCATCTTTGGGCACAATGCCTTTTAGGAGCACATTTTTGGTCCTATCCTTGAAAGAGAAGCTGGCCTTGCTGGCTAGTGAATAGGCAACTGTGTCTACTTCGATATCATTTTTAATTTTATCTATGAGGCTCCTATATAGGTAGATGTAATCGTCCCCTTCTTTAGGATAGACCGTGATATGAGGTAGTTTCTCTATCACTATTTCCGTTAGAAGTTGCTGGGAGCCGTTGGCTAGTGATGTAAAAAATATTGAGATGCCGACGGCCAAGGCTATTGCTATAATCGACAAAAAAGTCTGACGTTTCCTGTAAATTAGGTGTCTAGAGGCAATAGATATCTCGAACAATGAAATCCTCTTAATAGGCTGATCGTTGAAATTTATTTTTTACAACATCTTAATTCTTGGTAATGATCATTTAATTGGTTGATGTTATGTAACGTGGATAAGTGACTAATTCTCTCAAAGTCCAATTATGGTCAATCAGACCACAATTCATTGCGGGAGCGCACTTTCTGACTTTTCCATCTGCGCTTAATCTTTTCAATGAGC
>JALHSR010000161.1 GCA_022865315.1 Methanotrichaceae archaeon
AGACGCTAAAGTTTGCTAACTGCCTTGATCCTGCGCCAGGTCAATATATCATGGTTTGGATCAGAGGAGTTGACGAGATCCCAATGAGTTTCTCCAAATTTAACGAAATTACAGTTCATGCTATTGGCCACGCAACCAAATCCCTTATCGACCTGAAACCGGGAGACTATGTTGGCCTCCGTGGGCCTATTGGGCGTGGATTTGTTCTCAAAGGTGATAACATCTTACTTGTTGGCGGTGGCGTAGGGGTGGCTCCTTTAGCCTTTTTAGGAGAACAAGCACGTAGTGTTGGCATCAATGTAACATCTTTAATTGGTTTTCGTTCCTCAAACGATGCTATTCTCTGTCACAGATTTGAAACACTAGGTCCTGTCGTCATCACAACAGATGACGGTTCGCTTGGCATAAATGGTAGAGTAACCAAAGGTTTGAAAGATTTTGACCTTCAGAAGTTTAGCCAGATTTACATTTGCGGCCCCGAGCTGATGATTTGGGATATCATATCCCGGACAAAAAAATATGCAGATAGGATCCAAGCATGCATCAATCGTTATTTCAAGTGCGCCATTGGAATATGCGGGTCCTGCTGCATGGACCCTGAAGGAGTCAAGGTCTGTGTAGAAGGACCAGTAATCATGGCAAATAACTTGCTACAGCTACAAAGCGAGTTTGGCAGGTATAAGCGAGATGCTTCAGGAAGCAAAGGGCCATGTAGAGGTTAAGATATGCTAGTGCGGTTCAATTATAACGGCGGTGTGCTTTATGGGTCGCTAGTTGGAGAGAAAATAATTTCCTCCAGCGATGTTTATGACTTGACTGAAGTAGAATTGCTTTCACCTTGTCAGCCGACTAAGATCGTCTGCATTGGACTAAACTATGTCGAGCATGCCAGCGAACTCAAAATGCAGCTACCTGAAGAACCAATAATATTCATTAAACCGCCCTCAGCAGCAATTGGTCCAGGAGCAGAGATTCTTTTGCCATCCTCCAGCAAACAGGTGGACTATGAAGGAGAGTTGGCAGTAGTTATCAGCAAAAGGTCTAAGAATATCTCCGCAAGATTTGCCACTGATTATATCCTAGGGTATACATGTTTCAATGATGTCACAGCTCGTGATCTTCAGAAAAAAGATGGCCAATGGACTCGTGCCAAAAGTTTTGATACCTTTGCCCCCTTGGGCCCTTGGATCACAGATATCAACTCATCTGAAGCAGATATCAAAACCCGAGTTAACGGAGAGCTGAAGCAGGATTCAAATACATCCGATCTAATATTCAGCGTCCCTGTGCTTGTGGAGTTTATTAGCCAAATCATGACGCTAGAAGCCGGAGATGTTATTGCTACCGGCACACCCCCTGGAGTTGGCTCGCTGCAAAAAGGAGACATTGTTGAAATTGAAATTGAGGGCATAGGAATTCTTAAGAACCTCGTCAGCAGCTAAATTTTTTGGATATGATTATTTAAGTATTTTGATAGAGTCTTCCGCATCCAATCCATGGTGGACAATAGATGATATTGCTAGAGTCATCTTGGTAGGATCTTCATGCTGGAACACATTTCTGCCAATAGCCACCCCTCTTGCTCCAGCCTCCATGGCTCCCTCAATCATCTGCAAGAACTCCATGTCCGTCCCAATCTTCGGTCCCCCTGCTATCACCACTGGAACTGGACAACCATCTACAACTTTTCTAAAAGATTCCGGATCGCCTGTATAGTTAGTCTTAATTATATCCGCACCTAATTCAGCTCCTGCTCGGGCAGCAAGTGCCACCACAGAAACATCATTGGGATTGGGTATGCTTTTGCCGCGAGGATACATCATTGCAACCAATGGCATTCCCCAGAAATCACACCGTTCGCTTACACAACCAAGGATCTTCAACTGCCCTGCCTCCGTTTCTGATCCAATATTTATATGAACACTCACAGCGTCTGCTCCCATTTTGATACATTCTTCCACCATGCAGACCTGAACCTTGTCGTTTGGATCTGGGCCCAATGAAGTACTTGCGCTCATATGCACAATAAGGCCAACATCTCTACCATAACCTCTATGACCATGCCTCACCATTCCTTTCTGCTGCAAAACCGCATTGGCTCCACCTTTTGCCACTTTATTTATCATATCTGGCAGCTTAGCGAGGCCTTTTATTGGGCCAACGGATATTCCGTGATCCAAAGGAATTATAACAGTATTTCCACTTTCTCTATCGATAATTCTCTCAATCCTAACTCGTTTTCCTGTTTCGCTCAATGATCATCATCTCTATATATGCTGACATGAAGCGTGGTAACATATATTATATTTAAGCCTGACGTCCATTCTCAAAAACTCTAAGGATGATTCAACACTATCGGTATTCTATTATAGCTGAAAGCGATAAAAATACATGAGGCATTTTATTTGAGCGAGCTAGGAAGACTTCGAAAAAATGAAACAACCGAAATCGTTGTGCAAGAGTCCGAGTTTCATGGCTCATTGGGCATCGACATTCGCGAATATATTACATCCCAGAAATATACGGGTTGGTCCAAGAATGGAATAAGGATTCCTATCGAAAAATGGAAGGAGCTCAAGGAAATCTTGGATAAGGTTCAAAGTGCCTGAAAATCAAGAAGATCAAGAGAAATTTGAACAGGAATATCGAAATTGGATTCAGCTAATGGCCATAGATGTAGCCCGCAGAGTAGCTGTAATGTCTCAAACAAAACGCCGCAGTATTTTGAAGGATTACTGTGACTTTAGAGATCCAAGGCTAGTTTTTAGGAAGGTTTCAGGCGCTGATAGGATTATGAGATTGGCGGGCGAAAGCATCTCTAAATATATATTGATCGAGACCAAGGCAATTCCGTTTTTCCATTCAATTTATTCCGCCTTACCCGGAGTGTTGGACTTTGCAGTTGCAATGAATAGGTTTTTCTATTTCAGGCGCCGTTGGTTTCCAATCATTGCACTAAACTCCGAATATATTCGCCAGAGTGAAGATAGGATTTTATCATTTACATTGAACCATGAGCTTGAAATGAGCCGAATCTTTCGAGAAATATTTTCAAATTTGAAAAGTCTTTCATCGGAAGAGAAACGAGATATCGCAAGCGCAGCTCAGAAAATATCCGCGGATAAACTCAAAATAACCCAAAAGGATCTATTCGAAGATGAGAAATTGATGGATAAGCTTTCCTTTTCTCAACCTCTAATCCCCAAGCCCTATGCTGAAAGGTCCATGCTGATTTATTTGGAGGATAATATTGCAGAACTAGAGCAGTATGGCATTTCAAGCAGAAATCCCGAGGAGGAAACCTTTGGAGAGGAACTTTATAATAAGTTCCAAAGATGGTCTGGCTTCTCTCAAAACGCCTATAACCTTTTCGTCCGGGAAATCCTCGCATACTTAGGAGACTGCAATAAGGGTTATGGCTAAGGGCATGAAGTATTTATATCGCTACCTCCACCAACTTTTGTTTATCATAGTCATCAAGGAGATTTCAATTTGGTTAAATGTGAAGTCAAATCAGAAGTCGAATCAGAACTCAAAAACGGATCTAAAGCTGATTCAAAGCTCATTAGGACCGCAGCAAATAAGCCTGAGGCAAATATAGGAATGGTGGGACATGTTGACCACGGTAAAACCACCCTGGTTAAGTCTCTATCCGGAATATGGACAGATCAGCATAGCGAGGAGATCAAGCGGGGCATTTCGATTCGCCTAGGATATGCAGATGCGACATTCCGCAAGTGCCCCAAGTGTCCAGAACCAGACGCTTATACAGTAAAAGAGAATTGTGCCATTTGCGGATCGGAAACTCAGCATCTAAGAACAGTATCATTTGTGGATTCGCCAGGCCATGAAACCCTTATGGCAACTATGCTCTGTGGAGCAGCAATTATGGATGGCGCAGTTTTAGTTATTTCTGCTAATGAACCTTGCCCACAACCCCAAACAAAAGAGCATCTAATGGCCTTGAACATAACAGGCATCGACAAGATAGTTATAGTACAAAATAAAATCGATCTAATGTCAAGAGAGAATGTGATGGAGCATTATCAACAGATCAAGGACTTTGTAAAGGGAACAGTAGCAGAAAATGCTCAAATAGTACCGATATCTGCTCAACAGAATATTAACATAGATATTGTCATCGAGGCAATTGAGAGGTTTATACCCACTCCTTCCCGAGATCTAAAGAAGCCTCCATTGCTCTTGATAGCTAGATCTTTCGATGTGAATCGACCTGGCATATCCCCCGATAACCTTGTTGGTGGTGTAATAGGCGGATCCCTGAGCCAAGGTGTTCTTAAGAAAGGCGATAAGATCGAGATAAGTCCAGGCAGGCTAGTTGAGGCTGAAGGCAAGAAACACTGGGTGCCTATCCAAACCAAGGTTGTTTCACTATTAGCCGGCAACCAAACTCAAGAAGAGATATCACCAGGCGGGCTTGTTGGCGCAGGAACCCAACTTGATCCATTTATGACAAAAAGCGATTCCTTAGTGGGTCAAGTGGCTGGCGACCCTGGAAAGCTGCCTCCTGTGCGTCATGGATTCATTATGAATATGAGACTTCTAGAGCGTGTTGTAGGAGTTCAGGACGAGGCTTTGGTAGAACCGATCCATTCCAGCGAGCCTCTCATGTTGAATATAGGAACAGCTACAACGGTGGGCATTGTCACTAGTGCAAGAGAGGACGGCACCGTTAAAGTACAGCTCAAAAGGCCAATATGTGCTGAAGTGGGCGATCGTGCGGCAGTTAGCAGACGCATAGGCGCTAGGTGGCGGCTAATTGGAGTTGGAACAATTATCGAGCAATAGATGAAAATTGTCCTTGATACTAATTCCCTCATGGTTCCTGTGCAGTTTAATGTGGAGATCTTCTCGGAACTGCAGCGCCTTGGTTACACAGAATACGTGGTTCCATATGCAGTAATCGAGGAGCTCAGAAATCTCGCTTCCAAATCGAGTGGAAAGGACAAGATTGCCGCCCGCATAGGTGTAGCTTTAACAGAAAAATGCAAAATCGTTGATCCTAACCGCGAAGCCGATCATGCTAAAGACGCCGATATTGCTATCGAAAATATTGCAGTTCAGCAAAGAGCTGCCGTCTTTACAAATGACAAGGCCCTTAAGAAAAGGTTATCTAGTAAAGGTATTACTGTGATATACCTGCGGCAGGGTCAATATCTAGAGACTGCGGAGAGCGAGCTCTGATGTATAAGAAAATGAAGCTTGAAGGCATCGTAAGAATACCCCCGAATGAATTGGGAAATCCCTTAGAAGAGGCTGTTGCCAAGGAACTGCGCAATAAATATGAAGCAGTAGTAGACAAAACTCTGGGGACCATTGCAGCTGTCCTTGGAGCTGATAAGATTGGTGACGGCCACATTCTCGCGGGAGATGGAGCCGTTTATTACGATGTAATCTTCGATGCCATCGTTTTCAAACCTGAAATGCAGGAAATCATAGAAGGCGAGGTTGTTGAGATAGTAAAATTCGGAGCCTTCCTGAGTCTGGGCCCATTTGATGGCCTTCTTCATGTGAGCCAAATTACAAATGAATACCTATCTTACGATGAGAAAAACGCGAGATTGGTCAGCAAAGAGTCAAATAAATCATTAAATGAGGGGGACCGTTTAAGAGCAAGAATTATTGCTATTAGTTTAAACGAAAAGGAACCTAGGGAGAGCAAGATTGGCCTTACAATGAGACAAACCGGACTAGGCAAACTGGAGTGGCTGGAGGCAGAAAGAAATACAGAAGTGAAAGCTCGTGCAAAAACTGAGCCTAAATTGGATGTTAAAACCGATATAAAAGGTGGAGAGAAAGCAAAGCGCGGAAAAAAGGCCAATGCAATTATTGATAATAGGCAAAGAAAAGGCGATACAGATACCGAAATAGTAGCTGATGTTGAGAAGATTGACTTACCTGAGAAAAGAACCGAAATTGAAGCTTCCATGAAAGGCGAGATAAAGACCGATATGAATCCAGAGGCAAAATGACAGACCAGGCTTGTCGAGAGTGCCATAGGATAGTCGAGGGATTGGTTTGTCCCATTTGTGGATCATATTCCTTAAGCAAGGATTGGGGTGGATATGTGGTCGTCATTGATCCCAATGGATCAATAATTGCTAGCAAGCTCGGAATCACACTTCCCGGCAGATATGTTCTGAAGGTGCGGTAGATTGAAATCGCTTATTCTTCCTGAGAGCCTTCGTTCAGATCTCAAGAATCCATTAGGACTATTATGCAAGGGCGAAGGCCGGAAATGCATTAGCGACATGGCTACAGAATTGAAAGCAGCAAGAAAAATTGTTGCCGTGGGTGATATGACCGCGTTCTACCTATTAGAAGCATCGATGATGCCAGATATAGCAATAGTGGATAACAAAACCAAGAGATTGCCGGCGCCAGATCACGTCCTGAATCGCCTTCAAATTGATTCATATAAAACAATTAAGGTTAGAAATCCCCCGGCTACACTGACAAAAGAGCTCATGGATCTTATCAAAGATTCAATGAACAGAGAAGAGCGCCTCAAATTAGTTGTTGAAGGCGAAGAAGATTTAGCCACTTTGCCCGCTATACTTTATGCGCCTCTGGGTGCAGTAGTTATTTATGGCCAGCCTGAAGAGGGGAGCGTTCTTGTTAGAGTAACTAATGAGAAGAAAGAGCAAATCAAGAATATTATGGATAATATGATAGTGGAGGAATGAATTTGGAGATAAAAGTCATTGAGGAGAATAACAATCCTCTTTTGGATAGGCGCGAGATTATCTTTAAAGTCACATATGAGGATGCTACACCCTCTAGGAAAAGCATCATCGATAATCTCTCAGTTATCATGAACTCCAAGCAAGGCTTGATAATTGTTGATAATATCAAAACCGAATTTGGAAAACGTGAGAGTATCGGTTATGCCAAGATCTATGAGTCTGCAGACCGCGTTAAGGAAATTGAAAGATCTCATATTATTGAAAGGAACAGTTTCCTCCGGGCAAAAGAAAAGATTGAGGGCGCCGGCGAATCGAAGGAGATTGAGAACGGGAAAACAAAAACGGAGGCGAGCTAATGGGTGTGGGAAGCTATTATCAATTAAGCGGTGAATCTATAAAAGCCAAAAAGCTAGTTTGTCCCAAATGTGGAAACGGTTGTTTTTTGGCAGAGCATTCAAATCGATCGAGCTGTGGGAAATGTGGATATACTGAGTTCAAGAAGTAATCAAAAGAAATCATCTTCCCAATTTTTACCATATATATATACGTGTTAATTATATAGGAACTTAAATTATTTTCTCTGTAAATGGTCGAATATTATTTAATTCGTCTATCTATTCTTTCTTTTGCATTTTAATCTAGTTTCAATGAAATTCAGTGGCAATAGTTCGCTCCTACTTGGTATAGCATGATATCGGCCGAGATGCATGGCAATAGATGAAATATATTGATAGTAACGACCTAGTATGCATTATAATATGAGCATATTGCTGTTCGCAGCCGCGCTTATTTATTGGCTTCTAAATTGGGATAATCAAAAATTCTTTCAAAAGCTTTCATCAACCACATATATTCCGAGTAAAATCCTGACATTTGCCAAAGCGCGCATGAGACTATCATCGCTCATAACCGGCACCTTGAAAGGTGATAAGGCAAAGACGTTAGAGTAAGTGGAACCAAAGGATTATGTCTGTTTCCATGCGAGTATTAGCAAGCAGATGTTAATAACAAAATGAAAAAGGAAAAGAAAATAGTAATAATTGGTGAAAAAGGTCGATTTTGAAAGTCAGAAGTAAATAAAGGTCATCAGATCATGAGCGCCGATCTAGTTATAAAATGGGATGAGTTTCTGAGATCTAGGTATTGGGATGGTTTATTGAAATTAGCAGACTCATATCCTGATCAGAGAAGCCTAGTTATTAGCTTTTCCGATCTTGATAGATATGATCCAGATTTTGCTGAGGAACTATTGGAGAGCCCTGAAATATTATTGGATGCAGCCAAAACTGCGCTTCTAGAGATAGATCTGCCAATAGATGTAAGCTTGGATAAAGCTCACCTTCGTATAGCAGAGCTGCCTAAACACTATAATACCCGTGACATGAGAAGTGAACACATTGGAAAGCTCATTGCCATTGAGGGCTTAGTGAGAACAGCAACTGAAGTAAGACCGAAGATTGTAACAGCTGCTTTTCAGTGTCAACGCTGTGGGTATACTTTTTTTAAGGAGCAAAAAAGCACGAGATTTGATGATGCTAATATGAAGTGCCAGAATGAAGCATGTGATCGCAGTGGTCCCTTCAAGTTTGACCTTTCTAAGTCAAAATTCGTGGATGCACAAAAAATCAGGATTCAAGAATCACCTGAGGGGATGCGAGGAGGAGAAATGCCGCAGACGCTAGATGTAGAATTGGAGGACGATTTAGCTGGTGTGGTATTTCCAGGTGATAGGGTGGTTGTAAATGGCATTCTTAAATCCTACCAGAAAACAAATCCACAGGCTGGCAAAAGCACTTATTTCGATTTATTTCATAAAGGCATATCTATCGAAATGAAGGAGCAGGAGTTTGAAGAAATCGAGATATCACCTGAAGACGAAAAAATTATACTGCAGATGTCGCGTGATCCCGAAATTTTTGAGAAAATTAAGGGATCTATAGCTCCTTCAATTTTTGGCTATGATGATATAAAGCAAGCATTAGCCCTTCAGCTTGTATCCGGCTTTGAGAAAATGCTTCCAGATGGCGTCCGAATCAGAGGAGATATTCACCTGCTTCTCGTAGGAGATCCAGGAATAGCCAAGAGCCAGCTCTTAAGGTACATGACCAAAATTTCGCCCCGTGGGATCTATACTTCGGGCAAAAGTACAACTTCTGCAGGATTGACGGCTACTGCCATCAAAGATGAGCTAGGTGATGGACGCTGGACCATTGAAGCAGGTGCATTGGTTCTAGCGGATAAAGGAATAGCTGCAGTAGATGAATTGGATAAGATGAGTAATGATGATAAGGGGGCATTACATGAAGCAATGGAGCAGCAGACAATTAGCGTTGCTAAAGCGGGTGTTATGGCTACACTCAAATCGCGCTGCTCACTCTTAGCGGCAGCGAACCCAAAACTAGGAAGGTTTGACAAATATGAGCCAATGGCTCCTCAAATCAACCTTACACCCACTCTACTGTCAAGGTTCGATCTGATTTTTGTTCTCACGGATGACCCGGATACAGTTAAAGATACTCAAATTGCAGAACATATCCTAAGGAGTAATTACGCAGGAGAGCTATCCGCTCAGATCTCAAGAAATCCGGATATTTCTCATACCGATATTGACTCTGCCCTGCAAATCATAAAACCTCAGATCGAGCCAGAATTGCTAAGAAAATATGTGGCATATGCCCGGAAAAACGTTTTCCCTGCCCTAACTGAAGAAGCTAGAGATTATTTCAGGGATTATTATGTTGGTTTGAGATCTCAAGGACAAGAGTCTAACAAGCCAGTACCAGTGACAGCTAGGCAACTAGAAGGCTTGATTCGCTTAGGTGAAGCAAGCGCCAGGCTGAGGCTCAGCAAATTTGTAACCCTAGATGATGCCAACAGGGCTGTTAAAATGTTGGGGTCGTGCTTGAAGAAGGTTGGTACAGATCCCGACACAGGCTTCCTTGATGCCGATATCATAGCTACGGGGATAACAAAAAGCACTAGAGACAAGACTAAATCCATTTTAGATATTGTAAGAGAGCTCAGCAAGGATCTCCATGGTGCAGTTCCCAAAGACGTAGTTCTTGATAAATCAGAAGAATTCGGCATAAGCAGGAACAAAGCTGAGGAGATTATTGACAGACTAAGGAGAGATGGAGATATATTCGAACCAAGACCCGGTACCTTAAAACTTCCATAAACTCTGATGTGATATAATTATGCAAAATAATTTAGAAAAAAAGGAGATGTATCTCAAGATTTACAAGAACCAAAGAGAGACCCTAATTGTGGTCTGCGATTGTGATCTCATGGGTAAAAGGTTTACAGAAAATAAGCTGCTCATTGAAATCAATAAGGATTTTTTTGGTGACCTAAAAGCCTCAATTCAGGACATTGAGCTAGCCTTGAAAAGCGCAACTATTGCTAATTTTGTAGGCTGCAAATGCGTTCAACGCGCAATAGAGCTAGGCTATGTAGATAGAGAGCATGTCCTAGTCATTGATGGTGTATTTTGCGCCCAGATGGTACGAATGTGAAGAAAGCTTTTTGTCCTATGTGTGGTGTGCCTTCATCAGAGGGCACATGCGATAAATGTACGTTGCAGTTGACTAAGCTTTTAAATTGCCCTGATAAAATTAAATTAATGGTCTGCTCATTATGTAACGCTGAATTTATTAAAGGCCGTTGGCAAATCAACGAATGTAATGCAGAGAAGCTAGCCTCAAAAAGGATTCACGATTCAATAGAGATTCATAAGGATTTCAGAGATTTAAATATAAATATTCATATTTCGAAGCGCGGTTCGACAAGATATCTAGCTTATGTTTTCATCGAGGGGCAATTTAGAGGATTTGCCGCAACAGATCACTGCAATATTCCTATTACGATTGAAGTCGTGACGTGTGACCGGTGTAGCCGGATCGCAGGGAGATATTATGAAGCAACTATTCAGCTGCGAGGATTTTCAGAAACTCCTTCTGAAAATGAGCTAGAAGAATGCAAACGAATAGCATTCGATTTTGCGGAGGCCAGCTATAGGAAAGGAGATCAACTCTCTTTCATTCAAGAAATTTGTAATACAAAAGGGGGCGTGGATATATCACTTGGATCCGCCAAATTAGGTCGTCAGATCGCAAAAGTAATAATAAGAAGATTTGGGGGTAAAACTGTGGAATCGAACAAGCTTTTTGGCAAAAAGGACGGTAGAGACATATTTAGGACAACGATCCTAATTAGGCTCCCTAGGCTGA
The DNA here is from genome assembly GCA_022865315.1 of Methanotrichaceae archaeon. Taxonomy (GTDB): domain Archaea; phylum Halobacteriota; class Methanosarcinia; order Methanotrichales; family Methanotrichaceae; genus JALHSR01. The sequence continues at coordinate 10,937 of JALHSR010000161.1, forward strand.
AGATAGGAGATATAGTCTCTTGGAAAGGGTGTACATTCGAAGCAATTGGCTTTGAAGGCAGAAAGACCCAATTTATTTCTATTGATAATGGGCGAAGGTTAAAACTAAATGAAGAAGATGCAGAAAATGCAATTATCTTGGGAAATAAAGCCGAATCGTTAAAGACAATAATTGTGGAATCAGATAAGAAAGTCCTGGAAATAATTGATCCACAAAGCTATAGGACTATCTTCGCGTCCAAGCCTCAAGGATTCAATGGTAAGCCAGGAGAGGAAGTATTGGTACTAAGAACTGCAAAGGGATTGATAGTATTAGGGTAACTTTTATATATCTTTATGGCATCTTCTGTGACGATTTTTTACCACAAAGTTCTTAAACTAGTCTAGTGACTTTTAATTACAGAAGACGCAAAATAGAGCTTCTGATCACACAATGATTAAGCCCTGAGTGTTACTGAGGGTGATTAAGAACCAGCATTTAGTTACACAAAAAAATGCTCGATATAGAGCAAATGCATCAGTAATCCAATAAGTAAAAGCTGGAAAATCGAAATAGTTGGATGATATCATATTCACGATCACTTACACCGCTCATTGATAAGCATGCGAGTGTGCATGATGGCAATGTGTTGAGAATATAGGGTGTCGCATCAATAATAGCCCTAGTAAAACTTGAGTGTTTGTGGATTTTATCTAACTATTTTAAAATATAAGGTGTCATATATGCAAAATGTTGATACAACTAAATATGTAATTTATGCTGATATAACGGCTGAGGGGATAGTAGAACGGCCTGATGTCGTTGGAGCTATATTTGGACAAACTGAAGGATTATTGGGAAGCGACCTTGACCTACGAGATCTGCAGAAAACGGGACGGTTGGGACGTATCGATGTGCAGATTTCCTCCGCTGGAGGTAGGTCAAATGGAACGATATCTATTCCCTCAAGCTTTGATAAGGTGGAAACCGCCATTTTAGCTGCTGCATTGGAAACGATTGACCGCGTGGGTCCTTGCATCGCAAGAATTGGGATCAACAGAATTGAAGATGTTAGGGCTTCGAAAAGGAGATATGTTATAGATCGAGCCAAACGTATTATTGTGGAGATGTTCGCTGAAAATATCCTAGAAACTGAAGAAATAACAGAAGAAATTAAACAATCTGTTCGCATTGAGGAAATTACTCACATTGGTTCGGATAGGCTGCCTGCAGGTCCCAATGTCCACGATTCCGATGCCATACTTGTAGTTGAAGGAAGAGCAGATGTCCTGAATTTATTAAAATATGGAATTAAGAATGCCGTAGCTGTGGGTGGCACAAACATTCCGCCTACGGTGACAGATCTATGTGCCAAGAAAGTCGTTACGGCCTTTACCGATGGCGATCGAGGTGGCGAACTGATTATCAAAGAGCTCCTTCAAGTCGCTGATATAGATTATGTGGCCAGGGCCCCTGAAGGCAAGAGCGTAGAGGACCTTACGCAAAAGGAGATAGTACGCGCTCTCAGACAGAAAATCCCGGTTGAACAGATCTTGGATCAATATAAGATAAGAAACCATGTCAAAAGAAGGCGGGATCTTACAACCAAGAGAAAGAGCTTAATCAAGGAAAGGCCTTTCTGCATTCGGAATGTAGCTGAAAGGGCCGAGGCTATAGCGCCCCGCATGATCATGCCTCGCGAGGTTATTCTTGGAGTAGCAGAACCTATTGGAGAGATCGAATCGTTAGCTTCAGAGATAGGCGCTGAAACAGAGAGAGAGTGGTATATTCAACATGTGGATGAGCTCGATGGCACTTTGAGCGCTAGGTTGTTCGACAAGGAGCAAAATATCCTAAAAGAGGTTGCTGTGCGTGATCTAGCAAGGGAGCTAAAAGAGTCCAATGGTAGCATTAATGGTGTGATCTTCGATGGTGTTGTAACCCAGCGCATTTTAGATATTGCAGCAGAGAAGGGACTTGAGTACTTGATTGGAGCCAAGCTTGGAAATATTGCAAAAAGCCCTGTCTGTATTAGAGTGATAACTAAAGAGGCATAAAGCTATTTCCCATTTTGCATCTAATCTTTTTCTCGAATCTCCCTCTAAATTCATTTTTCATTCGAGGTCGCTCCCATGGAGTTCAAGCAATGCATAGTAGTGCGAGACGATCTTAAGCTATCGCCAGGGAAGCTTGCTGTTCAGGTTGCACATGCTTCAATCTTGTCGCTCGAAAAGGCAGATAAAAAAACAATTAATGAATGGAAGTCAGAAGGGCAAAAAAAGGTAGTGCTTAAAGTGTCAAATGCTAAAGATCTTCTGGAACTAAAGAATAATGCAGACAGAATAGGTCTCCCAAATGCGGTTGTGGCAGACGCAGGTCTTACAGAAATCTTGCCAGGAACAATAACTGCAATAGGTATTGGCCCTGCGCCAAATAAGATGGTGGATAAAGTCACGGGAAATTTAGAGCTTTTGTAAGCGATATAAATGATTCCAGCTCCAGAGCATGATCGTGCCTTAGGCATGGATTTCTATATAACTGATGAAAACGGCTGTGGTGGTGTTCTCCGAAGCAGCCCTGAAGATTTCAAGGTAATTGAGCTCTATGAAGAGTTAGGCTATGAAGGAGGTAAATACCTAATCCTTGAATTGGAGAAAAAAGATTGGGATACACACCATCTAATCAGAGAGTTATCTAGACAGCTTGGAATAAGCCAAAAGAGATTCAACTGGGCAGGAACTAAGGACAAACGAGCAGTCACAAGCCAACGCATCAGCATTACTTACTTGAATGAGATCGAATTAAAACGAATAAAGCTTCCCGATATAAGAATAAGAGTCCTTGGCAGAACTAATAGGGCTGTTGGCTTAGGAGATCTACTGGGAAATCGATTTTATATAAAAATCCGAGAGATCAACTGTAATGGAGTTGATGTTGAGAAAAACGTATCCAAAATAACGGATGAAATCTATCGTTTTGGTGGAGTTCCGAATTATTTTGGGGTGCAGAGGTTTGGAGAAATAAGGCCAATAACCCACAAAGTAGGAGAATCCTTAGTTCGAGGCATGATTGAGGAGGCAGTGTTCGTCTATTTGGCCCAACCGTTTCAAGGAGAGCTTGAGCAAACTCAGGAAGCAAGAAGGGAGCTCTGGGAAACCAGAGATGTTGGCGAAGCCATAAAAATTTATCCTAAATACCTGCGTTATGAACTAGCTATACTAAATTACATTATAGAGCATCCTGGCGATTATGCAAAGTCGTTCAATGTATTATCGCCAAACCTTCGGCGTTTATTCGTCCATGCCTATCAATCTTATATCTTTAACCAGATCCTTAGCCGCAGATTAGCAGCTGGAATGCCTTTGAATCAGGCTATCGAAGGGGATGTCGTATGTTTTTCAAAAGGGGGATTGGCAAATATAACTAAACTCCAGCAGGTGACATCGACTAATCTTGACGCTGTAAATAAGCTGATTAATCATCATCGTGCTTATGTGACGCTACCTTTAGTAGGCTATGAATCATGTCTGGCACTCGGTACGCAAGGTGAAATTGAAAGAGATATTCTCGAAGAGCAGGCTATCAGCCCTGCAGATTTCAAGATACCAGCAAATGTTGACCTAAGTTCGAAAGGATCGAGGCGAGTTGCCTTGCTTAGGATTTCGCCTAATATCCATGTTATTGGAAATATAGCGGAATTCGATTTCTCTCTACCACCAGGAAGCTATGCAACTGTAGTTTTGCGTGAATATATGAAAAGCGGCATGCTTATCACATAATAATACGGATTCCGGCATGATGAAAAATCTTGAAGATCCTTATGCAGTAGTTTACAGGCAAATTCATGCTATTGTCGATGAGGCTGGGGAAAGAATCGAACTTGTGGAACATTCGAATTGTTATGGTGGATCGGCCTGGGCTAGGTATCACTATTCAAAGGGCCCTCTTATAATTAATTCCCGATCAGTCGGAGACTGGTTCAGATACTTGATCTCTGCAGGAAAAGTCGAATTAAATTTGATTTCCCCCAAAATATCTGCAGGAATCGAGTCTGTTTTAGTTAAAGAGCATGAAGTAGAAATAACCTATTCTGGCCTGGGAGGAGGAGGCGTGGGCGCTACCGTTACCAGAGCCCTAGCCGAAGACGTGCTACGTTATGAAATAACAGATAGCGGGGGTGGTCGTGTTGCGCGGGGAAGGATTGTCCTGCCTAGGCGGGAACGCCTGATAATTGGAGTGGACGACACAGACAACAAGACACAAGGCGCAACATGGGCCTTAATACATAACATAGCCTCCCTCTTGGATCGCTCGGATGCAAGGTATATATCGCATTCCCTTGTACAACTCTTTCCAGTACCAATAAAAACTCAGAACTGCGTAGCCACTGTAGTAGAATTTGCCTGTCTGCCAGGTAAATCAGACGGATTGATGCAGGATTTTAAGGATATGTTGCAGAGATACAGCGTATCAGAGAATACCGGTATGGCAGTTTTTCAGGGTTTCGATCCTTCAAGTCTCCTACAATATGCGCATCGCTGCAAGCGTGAACGCGTCCAATTTGAGGATGCCCTGGAAGTTACACGCGTTTTCGGTGTGAAGCCGTTGATCGATGGCCGGGGCTTAATAGGAGCTCTAGCAGCTCTGCCATTTTATGCCAGCCCAGATGAGTCTGTGATTCCAGGATGAATAACAAGCCAATATCTGGACTGGAAGCTATCAAGAAGGCAGTTAAGGATTCCAGAGTGGAGGTTGTTACATACGTCCCCGGATATCCTGTAACAGAAGTTGCGGACAAGCTATGCGCCGAAATCTCAGTCAATGAGAAGGTTGCCATGGAGATAGCTCTAGGTGCATCAGCAACCGGCAATAGATCGATAGTCATAGTGAAACAGGTTGGGATGAACGTCTTGGCGGATCCACTTCTTATATCCGTTGCACATACAATTGGATCGGGACTTGTAGTATTAGTAGGAGACGATTTGGGACCAATAGGGTCTCAGGCGGAGATGGATAGCCGATTTTACGGTTATATTTTCGAAATTCCTGTTCTCGATCCAGGAGATCCTGCTTGGCTTTATCACTCGATTATTGAGGCTTTTGAGCTTTCAGAAAATCTAAGAACACCTGTTATTGTTCGAATTACATCAAGGCTTTTGAATTCAAATTGTCAAATGAAAATAGAAGAACGAGTTCTTGAGGATCCTAAGATAAAGTTTGATCCATCAATCTGGAATTTTACGGCAAGAGGAAGAAATCAAAAGCATCATTATGAAGTCTTCCCGAAAGCAGAAACCACCTCTGAAACATCATCTTTGAATTATGTCAGAATTAATGGAAAGGCTGGCATAATTGCCAGCGGTTTCCCTGCCACCTTTATAAATGATCTAGAAGTCTCCGAGTTGAGGGTGGGTTATGTACATCCTCTTCCCTGGAAACTGATCCACAGCTTCATTGACACTCACGAAATGATATTAATTGCCGAAGAACCCGGACCATTTATTGAATCGCAACTGAGGATGAGCCCTAAAGTTAGGGGGAGGCTTACAGGTCACCTACCATTTGGGCCTTTAGAGCGTTTAGACTTGGAAAAAGCTTTGGATGGTTTGAAGGTCAAGTTTCAAGCGGGCGTTTTTGAAAATGTGACTGAAAGGGGGTACCGCAGCATATGCGAGGATTGTCCCTTTGCCGTTCTTTATAAAGCTTTAGATAAACTGAACGTACCAGTTGCTGGCGATGCTGGCTGCGTGATAAAAGCCACAAGAGCACCATATGCTGCTGTGGATGTAGTTTATGGATTAGGATCATCTATAGCTGTAGCCTCTGGATTCAAAAAGAAAGGTGTGGCAGTCATTGGCGATTTTGCATTAGCACATACAGGAATTCCCGGCATAGTGAATGCCGTATGGAAGAAGCGGGATGTTTTAGTGATCGTATTACAAAATGGAGTGGCAGCGACCACAGGTGGTCAGGTAGCCCCGGATTTAGCCAAGCTGCTAAAAAACATAGTGCCAACTATTTGCATGCAGCTCCCTGCCGATCAACAAGATATTGATGGCATGCTTAGAATCGAGATGGCAAAGCCAGCCACTACAGCAATATTATTGAAAGCGAGATGCGATAAATCCCAAACATCAAGAATAGGCTCAGAAGAATAGGCATTTATTGATTCTTTCGATCTACATTCCATATATTGCGATAAATCCAACTGGGCAATGTATTTTTATTATAGTCTTCCGCACAATTTCTAATAATCAGATTGTATTGTAATTAGTCCCCTCTAAGAATCTCCTTATCCAGCCTTTGGCATAACTGATCGAACATGAGAGCGCATTCCATTGGTCAGATATGAGTTTCTTCATGCTC
>JALHSR010000162.1 GCA_022865315.1 Methanotrichaceae archaeon
CCTTTTGCAGTTCAACTCGGGTAACTCCATATACACTTAGTATAATATTATTGGTATATATGTCTATGTAGTGTGGTGAGGTGTGAAACTAAATACGCCATTCATCCCCTTCCCTAAAGGAAAGGGGTCTTCCGGCTGCTTTGTAGGACCGTCATATGTATTACATTGATATACAAGCAATGCAACATATTACAAGGTGATAAAGATATCCATTTCCTTATCAGTTCGACTGCCCGATGATCTGGCAAAAAACCTTGAAGACCTTTCACAAACGATAGATCGATCTAAAGGATACATAATTAAGAAAGCGATAGAAGTCTATCTGGAAGAGTATTCGGACTACTTAATTGCCTTAGAACGCTTGAATGCCAAGGATGATAAAATAATTTCTAGAAATCAAATGAGGAAGCTTCTTGGCTTACATGGTTGAATACAAATCCTCCGTCTTCCATGATCTCAAGCATATAGACAAAAGATTAGCAAAGAAAATCCTCAAAGAACTTGAAGATGCTTTATCTAATGACCTCCTCTGCGGAGAAGCGCTATCAGGACAGTTTAATGGTCTGTTAAAACTCCGCATGGGTGATTATCGTGTCGTTTATTCGAAAACCAAGGAAGGAGTAATCATTTTGAGAATAAGACATCGCAGCAAGGCATATAGGTAGCTTACAGTTGAAACATATCAAAAATGAAGAGAGAAGATTAGCTTAATCTCAAAGAGCCTCCATGGCTTTCAAAAAGATCGAATATTTTCTTTGGATGTATTTATATCAAATAACGATTAAAGTCTATTCAGAGGTGGAAACATATGTCACTTTTTAAATCGAATAGAATTTTAAAGAAGATATTGCCAATAGCCATTATGTCCATTCTGTTGGTCTGCATGGGTTCAGCTCAATACGACCCGCAGTATGGTCAACAGGAGCCTTTTCAAGCTCAAATGGGACAAGTGCCGATGGGGCAAGCGGAAGTGGGACAAGCTCAACTAGGACAAGAGCAAATGGGGCAAGCTGCGGGACTCGGTCAGATGCAAACGGTGCCTATGGACCGCGTCACCCTTGCCCCGGCAATTGACCTTACTGGAACCTACTTGGGCAAGCCGGATGGTGTATACTTTATAAAACAGATTGGCAACCAGATCTACTGGTTGGGCGAAGCTTCGTCACAAAATTACCCGCCCTTCTGGGCCAATGTTGCCTACGGCACGAAGAGCGGCAGTACGGTAAATGTTAACTGGGCTGATATACCAAAAGGTTCGACTATGAATGGCGGCACAGCGACACTTGGCGTATCGCAACAACAAGGCATGACGGTTCTGAATGTCCAGCAAGAGACAGGCGGATTCAAGACCACTCAAATGATAAGGTTCGATAGTCCAGGAACGGGTATTCTGGTACCGTAAAAATATTCTAACATAATTTTTTCGGCCCGAATATTGCCCTAGTTTCGTGTACGGTTTCATCAATCGTGCCAGAAGATAATTCGGCGATTCTCAGTGGGCCGGCATATTTTATTTTGTTTTATTTTATTTTGTTTTATTTTATCTCGATTGTCTCCTGATTGAGACCTGTCAGACCTATTCTTGGCTGGTAAACGGCGGTGGTCAGTATATATTCACCTTTTTCCCAACTGGAATCAGTGATCATGAAGAAGTCGATTTCGGATTGGTTGGATTCCTGGAATGCAGCAGTACTATTTGATGGCAGGATGCTCATTAGGCCATAAATCAGGTCGGATGATAACCTGGGAAGACCGTCAATCTGAGCAGATTTGTTCCCGATAGAGATATTGGTGAGCAAATTGGCCGAGCTGTTTCCTGACACCACAATTTTGGAGTTAACATAGTCTTGGCGGGGAACCAGAATAGCGGCAAAATAGCTGTTGTTTCCAGCGACAGATGATGTGCTCACTTTTGCGGAGATCGAGTCGCCTGATCTTATTTCTTCAGTAATATTGACTGTGAGGTTCTCGAAGGTCACGACCAAAGGCATGATCGAAATCGATGCCGATTTGTTCTCGTCTGTAATATTGAGCAAATAGAATCCGCCATTTATTCCTGGTATCGAGAAACTGCCGATCGATGAATCGTTGAGTTTCACGGGCCAGCAGGATTTGGTGGATGATTTTGGTTTATCAAATAGGTTTTTGATATCAAAGCTGCCCGGGCAAAAGTTTATCGTTGAACCCGCCAGATCGTTTGGGCCCTCAACGGTTCCTGATAAATTTTGAGTCTCAAAAATGGGGTATTCTCCGGACGTGAAGGTCCAGTTGGCATTAGGCGTGTTAACGACAATATTAGGTAGCTGGATCTGGGCATCTCCTCTCAATATTATATTGGTTTGTTCAGGATGATCATTGGTTCTCGCAAAGTCTTGAGAGTTCGCTAAAATCAAAAATATTGTGAAAAGAACCAGTACGATCATCCAGCGTTTCATGCATGCGATAAAAATTGGTAACCTATTTATTCTTTTTCTTTTCTTTCTTTTCTTTCGAATTTGGATTCTGGCACCCAGCAAGCTCAATTATTTCTCCAGATCGAATGGAGTATAATCGAATCATGCACTATTTAGCCTGACCTTCTATCTGGTTCTGTATGGCCAGATTGGTTCAAGACCGAGTGCCAAGAAAGCTGATCACAGAAATCGGTATAGTTGTGGCTTGCATAATATCGGGACTCTTGGGGTAATTGCACGAAGATCTTATTAATAAAAACGGTTTTTATTTTTTTTTTTGAGTTGTGAACCTCTCATGAGCTTCAGGACGGGGCGCATGTCCGAAAGATGAAAAACGATTGCTAGTCGAGTTTTACATGAGAATTCGAAAAAGAGCATTGGCAATTTCTGCTGGTTCTGGAGTATTTTCAAGAAATAAGGCCGGAGAAGTCTCGATATTACAATTTTCTGGAATTATTGTGAAGGTTACCAAGGTTTCACGAGACCTTGTAAGGCTTCTGAGCATCCTATCCTCTTTGGAAAAGATCCTGGAAGGTACGATAAGGTCTTTGAAGCAAAGTTCGGCGAGCCATTCTGAGTCTGTTATGTCTGTCTTTTTTCCTGGTATGTGCTTGGTCATGTAGGGATTAGCCACTATAACCTCGATATTGCCTTCTAGTACGGAATAAACAGGAATCCAGTAAGTTCCAGTTGATTCCATAGCCACTACATTGCAGTCATTGCCGATCAGCCATGCTTTGAACCTCATTAGCTCAAGTAAGATAGTGCCGAACTCTGCTCGAGTCTTCGTTCCATCCATGGAGAGTATGGTAGCTACAATCGAGGACTTCGAATAACCGAGCTATCGCCAGTTATATATACTATAAATACTATTAAATATCATGAATAGTTTTATGAGCTTTGGCATCCAGCTGGCTTGCCGTCGATTAGATGAACTTGGCGATCCCCTTTCGGGATTAAAATCATTAATCGATTGGGAGTCATTTCGTCCAATTGTGGGAGGAATCTATGATAATA
>JALHSR010000015.1 GCA_022865315.1 Methanotrichaceae archaeon
CCTGTCTTTTATCGGCATGATTCTAAACACAATAAAGGGGAAATAATGGATGTCTTTGGAATCAACGCAACGGATAAAGAACCCACAGTAGGCTGGAGTAACATCCAGCCTACAATACACCCACAGAACACTTTAATTACTCTTTCATTGGCCGCCTGGAGACTGGCGGGTAAAATGGTTGACGATGGAAAAGATTGGGATGATATCGCACGTATGCAGGAAATAGCCTCCAAACTTGAAGACTTGGCACACGAGGAATGCGACTGCCTCCCTAATCACGATTGTAAACTATGTAAAGCTGTCGCTAGTCTGATCTATGATGAGGATTATAAGGAGTCAAAATGAATAATCAAGGAATTATACTAACAGAAGATAGGATTACAAAAAATATAATATCATTTTTAGCAGAGATAGATGCCGACGAATTAGCTCGCTTGACCGGAGAATTTTTTGGAGGGGAATGCTATTTCTTCGGCGGGGAATATCATTTTTATCCTAACGAAAATTATAACGATGCTTTCATAGGGACAACAAATGATTAACGGTTATATTGTTAAATATCACTTGGGCAAGAAAACAGACACTTCCTATCAGTTGTGGATTGCAGCACACGACGAGGCTGAGGCACGCAAACTATGCGTTATTCAGGCTAAATACAGACACGGGCAAAGTTATAAGATTAATATAATTAGCACAAGAGGCGAGAACGAACAAGTTATGAAAGCACCTGTAAAAAAAGTACCTGAATTAGCACGGGTTATTAAATCTAATGAGGATTTGATTAAAGCTATGGAAATTATGATGAAAGGGCTAAAATGAATCGCTGTAAAGAATGTGGTACGGATTCTAAACCTATTGGAGCTGTCTTATGCGATGAATGTAAAGAGAATGCTAGAAAAGAACGCGACCGTAAACGCTATCTAAAAAACAGAACGTTTAAGATAGACCCCAATGAGCTTATAATCGTGAACGACCCAGATCCGCTTGCATTATTCTATAAAGGGGCAAGAATTACCAAAGAGCAAATGAAATGTATGTGCAGTAGATCAATACACAGCTTTACAGTAGGTACTATATTAAAAGACTACACAGGCACTTTGTATCGCGTTATAGCACTGCCTGATGAAAGCCAAAAACTAATACTGATATAATAAACATTATGAAATATGGATCATTATTTTCGGGTATAGGCGGTTTCGATATAGCACTTAATCGGGCAGGTTTCATACCTGCCTGGATGTGCGAAATAGATAAGAGTTGTCAGAATATATTAAAGAAGCACTTCGAAGGAGTGAAAATTTACGATGATGTCAGAACAATCAGAAACGCAGAACCAGTTGATCTTATTTGTGGAGGATTCCCCTGTCAAGACCTCTCCGTTGCCGGAAAGAGGGCGGGACTTGCTGGAGAGCGGAGTGGACTTTGGTTCGAGTTTGCAAGAGTTATTGACGAGCTTGAGCCAAAATGGGTGGTTATCGAAAATGTCCCCGGTCTTTTATCCAGCAACAAAGGACGAGACTTTGCCGTTATCATTCAATGGCTGGTCAAACGCGGGTATGGCGTTTCCTGGAGGATACTTGACGCTCAGTATTTCGGAGTTCCCCAAAGACGGAGACGCGTGTTCATTGTCGGAAGTTTTGGAAACGGACGTAGCGCAGAAGTATTATTTGAGCGCGAAAGCAG
>JALHSR010000163.1 GCA_022865315.1 Methanotrichaceae archaeon
ACTGAAATCTTGCCGTCTCGATCTGAGATTCCATTCTGAAGCTGAGACATCTCCTCGCTCAACACTGAAATCTTGCCGTCTCGATCTGAGATTCCATTCTGAAGCTGAGACATCTCCTGGCTGAGAGCAATGGATCGGGCGTATGCTTGCTCTATCAGTGTTGATAACATTGAAATCTTGCCGTCTCGATACGAGACTCCACTCTGGAGCTGAGCTATCTCCTCGCCCAACACTGAAATCTTGCCGTCTCGATCTGAGATTCCATCATGAAGCTGAGACATCTCCTGGCTGAGAGCGGTGGATTGGGCGTATGCCTGCTCTAGCTGCTCAGAGATCAAGGTTACTTGAGCTTCATGTTTATTAATTATGTCTTCGACAGATATACTAAAAAGCGCATTGAAATCCGTTTCTGGTACCACTGCTTGAGAGAGATTCTCCGACGGCACAGCCCGGAACACGTACTGGTAAACATCCGCATCTGGCAAGGCCTCCATTAGCTTTATAAACTCTGCGGGAATCTTGCTCAGATCCATCTTCAGCTCAGTGGCTCCCAGAGGCAAATGAACAGTTTGTAGCTCCTCAATTGCATAACCATGCTCCGAAAAAATTTCAATTATATTTCTTCTGGCGAAGAACCTGAGATGAGTTTCGTCAAGCAGACCCACCGACGTATACCTGAAATCGCCATTCAATAAATTTAAAAGCAGGTCAGCGTGGCATACGTTGGGAAGAGATACTACAAGATATCCACCTTCTCGCAAGGAACTCTTGAGACTAAACAGAAGCCTTCCCGGCCATCGAAGGTGCTCAAGAACATCTCCCAAAATTACAACATCAAAAGATGACGGTTCTATGAGGGAGGCCAGATCTACTTCTTCGATATCCTTAACGATCATAGTTTCGCAATACTGCTTGGCTATGTCTGCGGCATCTTTATCGACCTCGATGCCGGTGACCAAGTTGCCTCGCTCCTTGAGTATCTTGGTGACATAGCCGGTCGATGTTCCGATCTCAAGAACTCTCTTATTTCTTCCAGTCATCTCGATAATCAGAACGTGACTGTTATTCTTATCCTCAAGGTTTATGACCGCAGGCTCATATCTATTAGATTTGCGAATCTGGGATATAATCTGAAAGCTGGCGATCGGCGCGGATTGATCTTCGTTATTCTGTATCGCTTTTTCATAACTCGGCATGTACCTCGCGAATAAAATCTTTTGCAGTTATCGATGAATTTGCAGGATTAAGTTATAATTGTTATGCCTCTCTTATTTCTGTCTGCCTTCATTCTAATTGAGACCCCTAGTATACGAAAAATGAGGGAAGCATAAGGTTTTACCCAGATGTCCCATTTACCGCGAAGTGTCAACATAGATTCACATAATACATTCACATCACCAAGGGATTTGCACTTGGAGGAATATTGATAAGGAAAGGCGATTGAAACCACGTCTCCCCTGATTTGCGCCGTTTATCCTTTTTTAAGAAATTTTTGTCTATTCTACCCACTAATTTAAGTTTTATTCAATATAAATAATCCTTCTGTGTCGTTAAAAACTGAAAATTCGATCTTGAATTCAAATAATGATTCGAGGTACGAAAACATTTCTACCATTTGTCTATATGTCCAAACATGGTAATGGATGCTGTAGCCAATTTCTAATAACCTGTTGACGTGGTAGGGCACGTTTTCTTCTTTCATCACCAAGCGAACCCATTCATTCAGGTGGTTGAGGCGACTTATTTCAGGCCCCTTGCAATAGTCCATTTTGAGATGATGTAAGGACGTTAAAGGACGGTCTTTATCAAAGCTAAAACGTTTGTCAGGTAAAGCTACATAATAGACACCACCGGGCTTTAGCACACGTATGGCATTTTCTACTGCTCTAAAAGGATCTTGGCAGTGCTCTAAAAAGTGGTTCTCTATCAAGAAATCTTGGGAAGAATTGGAAATCCTTGCCAATGTCTCGCCGTCATCTATTATATCCGTATTCACAAGACGGTACGCATCCAGCTCAGGATATTGCTTACGAAGCGCTTCAACAGGCAGCCGGTCTACGTAAAGAGCTTTGGCGTCGGACGGCAATGTAAGTGGATTGTGGAGAGCGCCAATTTCTAATCCGTTTCCGTGAATATATTTTTGCGATAGTGTCTCTCGCATACTTTTCATTGTTGAACCGAATGGCGCTTAATTTACATATTAGTTTTGCCAGTATCGCTTTCTTTTGCGGGACCGCAATTAATGATAATATATCATCTTTGCTCCAGGGATATGGTGGGCCGATAAGAATTTGCCGGTTCTATCATCGAGTAGACTGGCAGTAACTGCAAATCTTTTGCTACAATGGATGGGAACTAGACCCCCCTAAACGAGCTACGCTTATAAATAATATAGTCCAAAAAGAACGGATTCAATCTTTTAGATCCACTAAAAAAAAATTAGTGAAGTCAAATTCCAATTGCTCTAAAATGGTTATCAAAATCAGGCCTTTCACTTTGCTTTATATGGTCTTCAATGGGGCAAAAAGCTGTCCTTGTCATTCTTACCTATTCGCTTAGCCTAAATGCATAAAATATTTGTAGTTACGATCTCTATAATTGATCAGTCTTGGTATAATATATGGATGAAGCTGAATTTGATAGATTTGCCGAGGAATATCAGCAACTTCACTCCCAAAGTATCAAACTCTCCGGAGAATCTCCCGAATTCTTTGCTGAATATAAAATACGCGAAACAGCAGCTTTACTAACCTCTGATAAGAATGGCAAAAATTTGGATATTTTGGATTTGGGTGCAGGCATCGGTGCATCGGTGCCTTATTTCATGAAATATTTTCCATGTTGTCATCTAACCTGCCTAGATGTTTCAACCAAGAGCCTGAAAATTGGAGAAAGTCGCTATTCAGGTCAGGCAAATTTCGTCAGTTTTGATGGCAATAAAATGTCTTTCAATGACAACAATTTTGATCTTGTATTTGCCGCAGGCGTGTTTCATCATATTGAAACTAAGGATCGTATCGGATTATTCATGGAGATCAAACGGATTTTGAGGCCAAAAAGAAAGGTTATTATTTTCGAGCATAATCCATATAATCCTTTAACTGTGCATGTTGTCAACGCCTGTCTATTCTACAAGAATGCAACGCTGATAAGAGCAAGAGAGTTGCAGCGCGAATTACAGGAAGCCGGTTTTACCAACACCTCCAAATGTTATCGTGTTTTTTTCCCAGGACTATTGCGGGCATTGCGCCCATTAGAAAGCTATCTGGGTCAGCTTCCATTAGGTGCCCAATACTATGTCACGGCTGAGAAAAGCGATGTTTCTTGAGCTGTTCATTTCCGAGATTGTGATTATGGGTGTCGCCAACACTCTATTAGGTCTGCATGTCATCCATTTCGCCATGTGGTGCACATGAGGATGTATTAGCTAATCTATTTAAGTACTTATTTAGTCTATTCTTGGACCTCGAAATTGGGTAGCCCTTTCGCTATGAGAGTCTTTTAGGACTTTAAGAAATTAGCTTTCATCATTGTTATTGTACACATTTTCTTCTTTTATGGTGGTTCTTCGCTATTTTGAGTGGGTAAAAGAAAATAATTTATCATAACCATCGACCAAATAAAATCCTGTGTCAATATCCCAAGAAGAACTTTTTGCGATAGCTCTGGGCTTGGAAACACCCTGGTATATCAGAGCTATCGACTTTAATGTTAATGAAAGGCAGTTAGACATTCATATTGATTTCGAGATTGGTAGCAAG
>JALHSR010000164.1 GCA_022865315.1 Methanotrichaceae archaeon
ATCCTATCGAGTTCATCTGGAAATCCATTAAACGAGTCTTATCTCTCGAATTTGTGGCAGATCTGGAAAGCATGAAGAAGCTCATATCTGATCAATGGAATACCCTCTCATGTTCGATCAGTTATGCCAAAGGATGGATACAGAGATTCTTAGTGCGAACTGACTACAATACATTCTAATTATTAGAAGTTGTGCGGAAGACTATAAATGATAATATCAATCAAATTGTTATAATTTCCTCAATCTTTCAACTCAGCCAATTGGCTGATTAAAAACTTATTTATTGTATTATGGTATATCCTAAGTTGGGAGAATTTTATGTTATTTGTAATGTGGTTTAAATGGGCTCCAGAAAATACAGCAATACTTTTGAAATTCTGGAGAGAATTCAAATGTCCTGATGAAATAAAATTGATAGGGAGATATCTCCTGATCGGCAAGCATATCGTAATGACAATATTCGAAGCGCCAAATGAAGAATCTATCTTGAAGATAACTTTCCCGATGAGAGAACTAGGTGTTCCTCATATATCTCCTGCCTTACCGCTCGAAGAAGCACTGAAACTGGTTGAAAAAATGTAAATATTTGCTAATTTTCCAGGATATACGCAATAGATATTCATCTAAGATAGATATTTACCAGTTGAAATATGCCCATAGCTTCGGCAATATGGGTTGTATTTTTTTCGGTACTTCATAAAATATTTGTCCAGCTTTATGGCTCTACAATGAATGTGAATTATCGGTGTGAGAAACTGGTATGGATAGTGCATGCATGTGATCATATTAAGAAGAGTTTCTGTTGGTATAATCACCTCCAAAGAGAAGTTGAGCGGTTCATAGCATCCTATAATGCACAAGCAAAGCTTCGCGTAATTAGAACGAAGCAAAGAGTTCAGGTAGTATGAAGGATCCGCCTAATAAGGCATCAAATCAAATCCAGATAAAATCATATTGGTGCTAAAATGAAAACTGATATTGTTTCAGCCATAAGAGAAGACCTAAAGCAGAACATTGACGAAAAAACAAAGAATAGCGCCCATCTCTTCTTTAGAGAAGAAGTGAAATTTTACGGAGTTAAAACATCGATTGTAAGAAATATAGCAAAAAAATATTTTAAAGAAATAAACGATAAGGACAAGAAAGAGATATTCCATTTATGCGAAAAGCTGCTGGTATCGGATTATAGCGAAGAGGCTTTCATAGCCTTCGATTGGGCCTACACTCTCAAGAAAGAATACGAACCTGCCGATTTCTACATTTTCGAAAATTGGATTCAGAATTATGTTAACAATTGGGCGAAATGCGATACATTCTGCAACCACACACTCGGATCATATATCGAACGATATCCAGACTATTTAGAACGCATAAAAGATTGGGCAAGGTCAAAGAATAGATGGTTTCGGCGTGCCTCGGCAGTGACTTTGATAATTCCGGCTAGAAAGGGAAAATTCCTGAATGACATACTGGATATCTCAGATATCTTGTTGAAAGATAAAGACGATCTAGTGCAGAAAGGCTATGGATGGATGCTAAAAGAAGCCAGCAAAAGACACCAAGAAGAAATATTCGATTACATTATGAAAAACAAAATAGACATGCCTAGAACTGCGTTAAGATATGCAATAGAGAAAATGCCAGAGAACATGAGGATAAAAGCGATGGAAAAATGAAACGCCCCCAAATGAGCACCAAATTTATAAAGAAATTCAGGAACAATGTCCTTGAACAGACAATCTAGTGTGCAAATTATTTGTTATTTGGCAATTTGACTTCCATGGATTTCTAGTTTTTTTTGCCTGTAGATTCTTGACCGATTTTAGAGACCTACCAGTAGGCAAATTTGTCTTTAAAATTAAAGAAAAAGGGTAAAGCCGTTTTAGCCTAAAGTTGATTGGTTTCAAGTTATAGCTGAATTATCTAATTACCGTCTCCTGCGCAGCATATAAACAGCTGTGATCAAGCCCGAAACGGCTAGGATTAATTCAAAGCCGGGGGATTGAATCTTCTCGTTAGCTTGTTTCTTCAAGTCTTCTTTGGCCTTTTCCTGAAGTTGCTCTTGGGTAATTGGGAGATTCTTGTTAATCTGCTCCTTTGCCTGCTGCATTAGCTCCTTTTGGGTAGCATTCAGATCTTGGCTAAGGTGTTCTTTTGTAAGATTCCGCTCTGGATATGCTCTATTGTCTTCTGCTGAAGCTCTTGACCTACGGTTTCGATTTTCTTTTAGACCGGGGCACCTATTGAATCCACTTGGCTAGAGGCTACCGAAATTGTTATTGCAACAAATACGCTCAAGAAAGCAAATATTATTTTTGATCCAACACATTTCATCTGTAATCAGGCTCCTGTGCATAGCGGATTGCCATTATTAACCTAAGAACCTATTGGTTATCGAGATTAGTTTCATGAATACTAAGGCAAATGCATAAGTTGAATGATGGCGTATATCGATTTGAGGCTACAGTGCATCAGTTTATAGAGAAATCTTAAATTGCGCATCAGCTCGAAAAATTTGGCTCTTTTTTTTCGCCTAATCAGGGATTAACTTAATTGCAGGTATCAAATAGTGCCTTGACTCAGTTACCTATTATAATCCTCTTGAGCAAACTCAATTATTATTCAGGCATTCAGGGGGGATGTCTTCGCTGTCTGAGGATTTCGATATTATTAGAGCAAAAGGGTTAACAGAAGCCGAGGCTGCCGAACTTTTACAAAAAGTAGGCTGCAATGAATTACCGTCCACTAAACCTCGCAGCAGCTTAGCCATTGCCTTTGAGGTAGTTAAAGAGCCTATGTTTTTATTATTAGTGGCTGGTGGATTGATTTACCTCCTTTTGGGTGACCTGCAAGAGGCATTAATTCTGTTTTAAGCTTTGTTCTGGTTGTTATGGGCATTACTTTTTACCAAGAGCAAAAGACAGAGCGAGCTCAGGAAGCTCTTAGAGACCATTCTAGCCCACGTGCCTTAGTTATTCGAGATGGTGTGGAGAAACGCATAGCAGGCAGAGATATCGTCCCGGGAGATTTGGCTATTCTTTTAGAGGGAGATCGTGTTCCTGCTGATGCAGAACTTCTATCTTGTGTCAATCTTTCGGTAGACGAATCTCTTCTCACTGGCGAATCGGTTCCCGTGAGAAAAGTGTGTTCAGACGGTTCGCTCAAGATTGGAAGACCAGGAGGCGATGATCAACCCTTCGTTTTTTCCGGAAGCCTTGTTGTTCAATGTCAAGGATCAGCCGTTGTTAGAATTACAGGGATAAATACCGAAATCGGTAAGATAGGGAAAGCTCTGCACACTTTAAAGCCGGAGTCGACAGTTCTTCAAAAGGAAACCCAGATGTTCGTCCGGAATCTGGCTATTCTGGGATTGGTTTTGTGCTTCTTGGTGGTCGTAATTTACGGTATGACACGCAATGACTGGATCAATGGTTTCTTGGCGGGGATTGCCCTGGCCATGGCTGTCCTGCCTGAGGAATTTCCTGTCGTCCTAACCATTTTTCTGGCTATGGGAGCTTGGAGAATTTCCAAGAACAACGTATTAACTCGACGAATGCCTGCTGTAGAGACTCTTGGTGCAACTACGATATTATGTGTAGATAAGACTGGCACGTTAACTCAGAATCGAATGACAGTGCAGAGAACCTTTTCGCAAGGAGAATTCCTCGATATGAAAGATGGTGATCCTTTGCCTGAAGCTTTCCACGAGCTTGTTGAGTTCAGCATTTTGGCTTCCCAGTGCGATCCTTTCGATCCAATGGAGAAGGCCTTTAAGCAGCTCGGAGCTGATTTTCTAACAAAGACAGAGCATATCCATGCTAATTGGAGCTTGATTCAGGAGTATCCTCTATCTAAAGAGCTCCTGGCAATGTCTCGTGTCTGGAGGTCGCCATCAGGAAAAGATTTTGTGATTGCATCGAAGGGGGCGACGGAAGCCATAATGGATCTATGCCACCTGAATGAATTAAAGAAACAAGATGTATTGGAAAAGGTTCATTCAATGGCAAAAGAAGGCTTGCGAATCTTGGGCGTGGCCCGAGCCTATTTCCATGGAGATCTGCCTGTAGGTCAGCATGATTTCGAATTTCAATTCCTGGGGCTCATCGGTTTGGCAGATCCCATCAGGCCTGATGTTATTGAAGCAGTAGAGGAATGTTACCAAGCAGGAATAAGGGTAGTAATGATTACTGGAGACTATCCTGATACCGCACGGTCCATAGCGAAACAAATCGGTTTCAGGTCGGTAGATAGAATCTTAACTGGGCCAGAACTCGAAGGGTTTTCTGACGTTGAGCTACTGGAACGCGTTAATGATGTGGACATCTTCTCACGCGTTGTGCCTGAACAAAAGCTCGGGTTGGTCAAGGTACTGAAGGCCAATGGAGAGGTTGTGACAATGACAGGAGACGGAGTCAACGACGCACCGGCTCTGATGGCGGAAGATATCGGTATTGCCATGGGAGGCAGAGGCACCGATGTAGCCCGTGAATCGGCTTCGCTTGTATTGCTGGATGATGCCTTTTCTTCAATAGTCAAAGCCGTTAGACAAGGGCGGAGAATCTTTGATAATCTCAAGAAGGCCATGGCCTATATACTTGCTATCCATGTGCCTATCGCTGGTCTATCTCTTATTCCAGTGTTGATGCAGTGGCCTTTAGTCCTTTTGCCTGTACATATTGCTTTCCTGGAGCTTATAATTGATCCTGCTTGTTCAATAGTTTTCGAAGCTGAGCCTGAAGAAGCAGATGTTATGAAACGGCCTCCTCGAGATCCCAAGAAACCAATATTCAACCGACGTACGGTTGGTCTCAGTTTATTGCAGGGCGTTGCAGTATTGGTAGTTGTCCTGATAGTCTATGTTATATCCATCTATACGGAACTAAGCGCAGCGGAAGCAAGGAACCTTGACGTTTACAACGTTAATCTTCTCTAACTTGGGCTTGATCCTCATAAATCGGTCTTGGTCAAGGACTATTTTCCAGACTCTCAGGACACCTAATCCTGCACTATGGTGGATATTAGGAGGAGCTGTAGCACTATTGTTAGCTGTGCTATACATTTCTCCTTTAAGGGATCTATTCAGTTTCTCGTTACTCCACTCTAACGATCTAGCCATTTGCTTTGCTGCAGGAATAGCAAGTATTCTCTGGTTTGATATCCTCAAGATATTCAATGGCAGAAAAGGCACGGCTTGAATTATTGAAATTTGATCTGAATATCCTAGAGTTCTTTTTATTGGTATATGCATTCCTGCTTGTCAGAATTAAGCGGAAGGCGGCTTTTATATCATTTAACTCAATAGCATATCACTAGGTTGCGATGCAAGTTACGCGAATTATTTTCCTTTATTCTTTAATTTCCTTTAAACCGCAATAAATACCGAAATTATTTTATAAAAAATATATAAATAATCTTTCTCGATGATTCAGCTCAATGTCTTTGGCACATCTTTTTCAGCATAAACGTTACCTCCCATGTATCCAACTGGGCTATAGGCAATAAAACTTCCACCTGCTGTATTGCCACTCAATTCTAGTTTTTTGAGTTGATAAAGTGCTATGCGTGGTACCGTAACCACGTCAAGATTAATGGTATTATCTACTATAGCCCCATCGGCCGTGGCTATCAATCCATCAGTTGTTGAACCTGAACCATATACCACAGTGCCTATTTGGAAGAGTTCCAAGTTTATTTTTCCCACTGGACGATTCTGCAGATCTCTCAATTCTAAAGTCCAATTGCCTTTTACATTTTCGCTGGTGATCGCCAAGGGATCTCCTGCAACTCCCCCTACTTTGGCCAGATATTCAGCAGTGTGCTCCGTACTAGGAATTTCCATCCAACCTAGACCCTCGCCCAGGTAATCGATCTGCTTTGGTTCAGTTTGAATAGTCTTCTGACCGTAACCACTTAGCGATAATGTTAGAGCAACTATCAATGTCATCGCTAAAAACTTATAGTTCATCTTCTGACCTCCACTCAATTCAGCATTCGAGTGATATAGGATAAATTTTACGGATATACCATGAAATTGATTTGATAAATAAATTCTATTCTAAAACTGCATGTCCTCAATTTAAATGATATTTAAGTGCGAGTCCTGAATAATTAGGCAAATTGTCTTGCTAGCTAAATTCGTATCTGCAGGCCGTTAAGAATGCTTTTCAAATAGATATGTTCCTAATAGAGCTCAAATCCTAAGAGACCCAGCTTCAGGATCAGTTCATTCTCGTAGAATTTTAGCCAACCTTAAGGAAATCATGCTAGGTCTATGTTTTTCGATCGACTGTGGCTTACTATATGCCAATTTCGTATTTATCGGCGTATATAACAAAAAAGTTTTGATTTTTTTTTATAAAATTTTTTCTTAATTAAAACCTGCTATTTCACTGCTCCAATAATTTCGAAAATGAATATATGGGAAAAAATTTTTGATCTAGGCAAATAATGTAAATGCCCAGGATTTCTTAAATTGAATATCAAAACGACGCTCTGGCCAGCCTCTTCTCTTCCGATAATTTCATATATTTTAAAAATAAGATAAGAATTATGTCAATGAATAGACTTGTATCAATGATGTTATTAATATTTGGTTTTTTTTTGATGGCCGCAATATCAAGTGCTACCGATGAATGTTTTCTTAATAATAATCCAGCTTGCATAGATATTTTTCTCCAGGGTCCGTGTGCAGCAACTTCAAATGCAGATGTATATCTTGATCAAATCAATTATCTAGGAAGAACAGATAATCACGGCTATTTGAGAGCGGCTGTACCACCGGGGTATCATATCTTGTATGCAACAAAATATGTGCCCCAAACTGACAGATGGTACTTGGGAACTGGTGGTGTCGCATTTCCAGTTTCTGTAATAAGGATGACCGGTCCTCACATTTCCAGGTAGGATCAACCTTCTATAGTTTTTTTAAGCAATTGCAGATAGAATAATAGACCGAATGGCAAAGGTTAGCAGCTATTTTGAGATATTTTCTTGGTTATCATTTATCGGATATTTTTCTTTTATAGCTATCTCCCTTTTTCTCAGCTTTGCCCATTTCGATCAAATCGGGAAGGATTTCTTTATCTGATTCAGCCGAGCCCAACGCAGCTAGAGTCAATGCTAGAGCAATTATAAATATAGTTTTCATCTCGATGCCCCATTAAGAATGGCTGTCGAAAGTTTATTATTTTATCGAGAGAAATTCAAATGACTTGAGCTTATCGGTTCCATTGGTTCAAGTAGTGATTTTGTCTTGTTGAAAATTCAGCAAACCAGTCCAAAAAGAAAAAATTTTGCTAAAATATTATTTTTACATTTTCTCTATTTTTTATAAGTATTTCCTTCTTTTTTTTCCAATAAGATGCGACAAAAAAATTATAAGGTAATTCCTGTCACTAATAAATGTACTCAAAACGTCTCTCTTATGTTCTTTCAATCATTCTACTCGATTCAAATAGGGAAAATATATGCTTGCAGAAGATTGCATTCTGTGGCCTGCGAAATTAAATCCTTAGCTATAGTTATGCTTTCTGGAGTTGTATATAATCATAACTATTTCCTAATCCTAGATTTGCATGCGAAAGCTTAGCCGGGATCATATATAGCCAAAAGAATGAGACAATCAAAATCTAAAAAAATAAAAGGATTTCAGTTGCGTTTTCTTTTATCAGAAACCAACATCCGATAACCAACCGTGTCCCGGCTGAGATCTATAGTCATTTTTTGCCATGGTGGCCAGGTCTACTTGGAATATTTTATTGCCCCACTCAGCATAGTAAAGCGAGCCATCTTTATAGGTTAGGCCTTTAATTGGTTCTGTATCCGAATAAATTCTATTGATGCTGCCGCCCTCAACCCTATAGATCGAGGCTGGGTTGATGTTCCCTGAGCTCAGGTAAAGGGTTCCCCCATCATCAAAGGCAAAATCACCGCTCCAGAATCCATCTACTGCTTCGAGAGGAACTTCATAATATAAAACCGGGGTAACAGTGCTATCTAGCCAGTAGATCTTGCCATTGCTTGTGCTACCGGTGGCTTCGCTGAAGAATATTCGTTGATTGCCGTCAGGGTCTTTGGCAAAGGCAATGTCTTTGATATATGTTGGATTAGTATAAACCGCCTCTTCAGGTGTCCAGCCACTAGCAGGCGATAGGGTGGACATATAAATTTTATTATCATTTGCATTGACATAGTATAACTTCTGCCTCGTCGGATGGATAAAGAAGCTGTAGAGGTTAGCTGCTGGTCTCTCATAATAAATGTTTTCAGTGCCGCTTATTGGAGAAGAATATACACGGCCCGGAGACTCCTGAGCATCTGCAAAATATACATCTTCGCCATGCACCGGCAGGAATCCCAATGCGGCTAGCAGCAGCAAAGAAACTATCAAGATTTTTATCTCCATGAATGGATCACCACTAATAACGTGTTTCAATGGAGGATTACGATCAACTTAAATGCATAAAGTTTGTGGGATCAATTGTCCAAGTTTTTTTGTTCAACGATCTTAAATGAGCTTGATTTTGGCCATTCTTGCCATCTTTCCAACTTTATTCAGCTAATTTCGATAGCTCACG
>JALHSR010000165.1 GCA_022865315.1 Methanotrichaceae archaeon
ACATTGAGAATGAGATCTTCGTTATCTTCATCCTGCTCAAAGGTAACCTCTCTACCTATCGATTTTGTCTCATATTCTTCTATAACTTCGCTCTGATCAATTCCATTGGAACTTTCATGAAGCCTAATACCCCAAACCCCAAAAATTCTAGTTAACATTTCTGGGTTTGCAGCAGCCAGAATCCCTATAGTTTCGATTTCTAACTCCTTCAACCTGCGTTCAGTTTTCGGACCCACACCTGGCAGCTTCCTCACTTCTAAAGGAAATAGAAATGCCCTAACGTTTTCTTCTTCGACTATAGTCAATCCACAGGGTTTCTTGTAATCAGATGCAATCTTGGCAACCATTTTATTTGGTGCAACACCGATTGAGCAAGTTAGATTCTCTTTTTGCAAAACTTCTTTCATTATATTTTGAGCCAATTCCTTCGCTTCGGCGAAATCATATACTCGATTTGATATGTCGAGATAAGCTTCGTCTATCCCTGCCTGTTCGAATTTATCGGCATGACTTTTTAGAATTTTCATTATACTATTTGATGCTTTGATATAAAGATCAAAATGGGGTCGTAGATAAACGCAATGAGGGCATAGTTTCCAAGCCCTGGAAATAGACATGGCTGATCTGATACCATATTTCCTAGCTTCATAAGAGGCACTGCTCACTACACCTCGTCCTTTGCCTTCTTTGGGATCGGCTCCAACTACTACAGGTCGATCTTTTAATTCTGGATTCTCTCTAACTTCCACTGAAGGAAAGAAGGCATCCAAATCGACATGCAAAATAACTCGCATTCTAGCTCTCTACTTGAGTAACACCAATACAGGGATATGCCGTTTGCTATGATATTCATATTTGAAGGACATTGTATACCCATTATATCGAGCATGATCCCTTGCTCTATGAAGACTCAGGAGAGATGGTCGGGGGTACGTCTCACAAGCCATGAAACAGGCTTCTCATGAGGCTACAGTGCTGTTGTACTCGCCCGGAATAGATCCTTTCATAGAAAACCTAGCAAAGGCTTCCAATCGAGTGTTTTACTTCGAGGAAGGCCCTCGTGACTCGCCCAGGCAGACGGCCAAGACATGGCAGAAGATTGAAGGATCAGGCCACCTTGGATGGGTTTTCGTGATATGGTCTAGGCTTAGTGGTTGGGGTATCCATTGTGATATTGTCAGTCCCAGGCTGTTCGAGTTGGAAGCCGCCACAGATCTGGGAGGTGGATGGGCTGATTCAACAGCGGATTGTGGATTTCCGTCTAATGGGGATGGAGTTTGCTCTATATGCCTCGCTAGAAGGCCATCTCTCTCGTAAATAGCAATACAATAAGTCTTATCTCCAATTAATTACACTTATATCTTGGGACGATCCAAGTTGGGTTGGAGTTCTTAGTTCGACTTTAATTGATATTGCGGTAATATATCGCATATTTTCAGCACCAATTATCAAAAACGCAGGCCGAGTTGTTGAAAGAACAGAAAGCGTTGACAAGGATCAAGCTAGAACCAGCACACATATAGAGGGATAAAATGAAAATAAATAAAAGTTTTACTAAGGCAATTGTTGTCTGTCTTTTACTAGTTAGCGTAGCTACAGTTAGCACCGGTTTGGAGAGCTACCCGATAAAAGTAGATGTAGGGCCTTTTATGGCAGAGTTTAATTGGAATACATCTGATCCAGCTACCGAGGTCATCGGTTCGCAGAAATTGGAAGACTACAACATTTACGCGTTCAAAGTCGGAGCAGGATATGGGGAGAGTCATATCGATATAAATATTGAAGATCACGGAACACCTGCTGATGTATCCAATGAAACGCTAAAAAGCATACTCAAACAATATATTGCTCCTAACACAAAGGTCACTTGGAACCCAGTTACTATAGGCGGTTTGCCTGGTATAATGGGCACAATGAAATTTACAACGGCTCCTAAAGACGAGTGTTATATAGCTGCTTATAGTCCCGATGGAAGCGGAGAGCAAGGCAGTCTGATTGTGACCATGGCAATGTTGCATACTTCAGAAGATCTTGCAGATATGTTTTTGCGGTCTTTGAAGATATCGAGAGCATGAAATCTATGCTGGAAATTTTTCCTTTTCATGTTCAAGCTGAAAATCTCTTTAATCCTGCCTATTCATCCTAAGCCAAAATAAAAAATTCCACATCGTTTCATAGTTGGGGCTTGAAATATCTTAGCCAAATTCAATTTAAATAAAAATACGTATAAAATTTTAAGTCTTTTCCACAATGTCGCTCTTCAGATTGGATATGAGACTCATGAGTTCTGTTTGTTCTGCTTCAGGAACTTTGAACGTCTCCAGAACTCTCAAAATATGTGAAATCAAGACCTGCCAATCTTCTCCATTGATTCCTAGTCCTTTATGAACTGTCTTCATGTCTCTGCCCGTGTAGAAGCATGGGCCGCCTGTAGCTTCGCAGATCATATTCACCTGAAATTGGCGTAAGCGTTTTCTGGAATTTTCACCATGACCTATGAAATATTTGGACAAGCGTGCGTCACCAGCCACTCGTCTCATCAGTGCATCAACCATAGCAGAAATGGCATTATAATTGCCAAGTCGTTCATAAAGGGACTTCCCAGCCATCAAAATCACTTATATATTTAATAATCATTCATTGACATAAATCTTTTTTCACCGATGATTTTTTGGTCAGATTTGACAGCACCGAAAAATTCAACAAAGTTCTTAAAAGTGCGTATTTCACTCAGAACATTTATTAGAACTAGTTCATCGGCTTGGATGTAACTTAGGTTGAGATTTAGGTTAACATTATCGGCAGTGGACATCTAGAAAAATTCGGGGGAAGGGATTTCCACACAAATTCCCATGTAAAACCTTCGTATCTGATAACAGGATGAGCTTATCCTCCTGTATCCACTCTTCTATTTCTTGCCGCTTTTCTTGTTCTTACCTCATAACCAGTCTTGGTTGTCAGGTAAGTGCTCTGAGTAAAGGAGATCTTCCGGTCATAATTTTTGACGGCCTGTTCGTATGCCTCGATGGCCTCATCAAACTTGCCCTGTTCTTCTCTCCTAATTAGCCACTATGCTAATTTCATTACAGGGGCAATGTATCGACTTTTCAAAAGGCAGATGGAAGCCATTAAATCTATTATATAGATAAGTGGCCTAGGCCTAAAGTCCTAGTTCATTGCCTTCATGTGAGCTAAATCTGTTAAGGAATCCTTAATATGGCAGCGAAATAGTTAAGAAATAAATACCAATTAACTGTTTTGGGATGAGGATATCGATTGCCAAATAAAAATATTTCTCAATTTAATAAGATCGCTAAAGATAATAAAATTATAAAATTTATAGAAAGTCATGGTTTGTTATTATTATTTTTATTTTGTTTTATCGTGTATAACTCGAATTTTCGCATCATACACTCAGCTGATGCCATCCCAGCTAAGCTCTTGCCATTCATTATTTTGCAAAATCACAACCTGTATTTCGACCATTTTTCTTCATATTATGATGATCCATATTTTTTAGTTTTCACAAAAGGACATTATCTTTCTCTCTTTCCTATCGTGACCCCGATATTGCTAACACCTGTATATCTATTCGGTTATCTATACCTCTACTTCAATAGAGGATTACGATCAACCTAGATGTATAAAGTAAGTAGGATCAATTGTCCAAGTTTTTCTGTTCAAGATCTCAAAGGAGCTTGATTTTAGCCATTCTTGCCGTCTTTCTAACTATATACAATTAATTTCGATAGCTAACG
>JALHSR010000166.1 GCA_022865315.1 Methanotrichaceae archaeon
AGCATGAAGAAACTCATATCTGACCAATGGAATGCGCTCTCATGTTCGATCAGTTATGCCAAAGGCTGGATAAGGAGATTCTTAGAGGGGACTAATTACAATACAATCTGATTATTAGAAATTGTGCGGAAGACTATAATCGTTTGTTGCCTTTATCAATATTATCTTGGATAATCTTTCGAGGATTTGTTTTACAAATAATCGAAGAATTATTTAGGAATATATGAAAATAGAATTTTTCACGAAATCCTTTGGGCGCCGTAATAAGAATATTTTATAAATCAATACTGAGATAAGAGGCGCGAATTGACCATCGATCTAAGTCATCGCATGAGAAGAAGATTGATATTAGTTTCAGAGCCTCAATGAATTTCCGCGAAAATTAACCATTCATTAGAGTCAGTAAATGGTGACACCATTATCAAAAATGTTGTTTATAGCCTAATGCCCTAAATCCCGCCCCATCCAAACTTACCACTATCGTCTATGTCATCACTATCAAATACCACCAACTCGAAGAGCACTTCTTCATTTGTCTCTTCAGCAAATATATTATAGCTTTCTTCAATGGCTTCAATGATATCCTCATCGATATCGATACCATGCTCAATTTCAAAATTTCTAAGATCGTTCATCGATATTCCGTGATCTTTTGATGCATTGGCGATGGCTTGTTGAAATGCATCGTAAGTCTCGGCTGCCAATAAATTGATCTTGAAGCCCCCGATGTCATCCTCATAAAGTTCTATTCGAAGGCTAAACCTCCAATCTCCTTCTCGTATATCCTTAGAATCCTTTGCTTTGAGTTCCTCTATCAGATCGCTTGATAGGTTCTGTTTTTTCGCTGCTAAATGCATGGCTTCAAAGAGTGAGGCATGTATCTCAATTACACCATAAACGATGTCATTCCAAATGTAATAAGTAAGTGCATCCAATCTTGAAGACCTCTTGATACTGAATCTAGAGCTTAGCCGATAATCTCCAATAACCATATTTAAATTGGTCCGAAGAGTACAGAAGATTCATTGTGATTATCTTAATGCACGAGAATGGCCTCATGGATTGTCTTTTAGCATCTTCAGGTCTGAGATAAACGCCTCCATGAGATTCCTATTTCTGAGAACAGCAGCAGGATGGAATGTGATAAGGTAACGGTTCCGAAAGATCTGTCCATGGATAAGCAGTTACTCCTTGCATATTAAGAACTGCAGAAGCGGATACATTGCCCATTAAACAAATAAGTTTAGGATCAATAGTTTTAATTTGAAGCCATAAATAAGGAAGGCAGGATCTTATTTCGAACGCCTTCGGTTTTCTATTTTTCGGAGGTCTGCATTTTATGATGCTTGTTATGAATATCTCCTCTCTATTCCGTCCAGACTGATCCCGAGCATATGTAAGAAGTTTCCCAGCCCTGCCCACAAACGGCCTTCCTGTGCGATCTTCTTCGATTCCTGGAGCTTCACCTATCAGCATTATTGACGCATTTGAAGGTCCTTCGCCAGGCACAGCAAGTCGGCGACTTCGGCAAAGGTCGCAGAATGTGCAAGATATTATTTTGCGACCTACTATATCGAGATTCATGGTCGAGGATACTTCTTAGATAGGACAGCTTTTAAAGCCTTTTCAGCCAACGAAAGCTTCTTATCTGCTTAGAGCATGTCCATATTAGGGTGTACTGATGAAATTCGCAGAGTGGACTTATCCTTTCCGAAAATTTGACGACATATATTATACAATTGAACGCATTATCTATGACAAAGGAAGCCTTCAGGGATTCACGACCGAAGAGATATATAACGATCTGCGAGATAAGCGTTTATTCAGAGATGCTGCGGATTTAGAATACTTCCTGATGGATAATGCCAGGAAATACAAGATACGCAAGACAAATGGGACTTGGGGGCGCGTTTGGTAGCGCTCATCCGAACTTTTCAGTAAAATAGAAATTTTGATCGTCTATTCCCGTCTCAATGAATCGCCCTGTAGCCAGGATGCTATGGCTGTGCTTTAGCGGGGCTACTCTTATTCCCGGACCTACTACAGATTCTCTCGGCAGAACAACATTTTCTCCCACAACGGGGATTCGAGCGTTTCTGCGAGGCCGTGCAGCATTTAGCATGCAATGAGCTTCGATAGTACTATGCCTTCCAATGATGGCTTTATTGATGCAAACATCGCGCCTTATGTTGCCGAAGCACATGATCACGCTGTTTTTAATTTCCACATTTCGTTCTATTAAGCTGGTATGCCCTATGTGGGCGTTCTCTATCAACGTGCCTTTCTCAATGCGACAGTTTCTGCCAATGCAAATATTCCCCCTCAATACAATATCGCCTTTTTTCAAGTATTCCTCAATCTTGTCCAAAGTGGAAGGGTGTATCTACTGGTTTGGGCGGTATTCATTTTTTTGATCGAAATGTCTAACCGTTCCAGCTAAACAATCCATAGTTGCCTGATGTAACCTTTCTGGGGTTCCAATATCGATCCAATAGCCTTTGATTGGGTAGCCATATACAGGGTAGTCATTCTCGGTTAAATAAGGTATTAGATCCCCTCCAATGTCTCTGGCGGCATTTCCCATTTCTTGCAACACTTGGCGTATCTTTGGAGAGAAAAGATAGAATGCTGTATTGATCATCCTGCTCGGTTCCATCCCGCGTTTAGGTTTCTCCATGAAACCTCTTATGCGTAAATTATCATCTATTTTTGCCACTCCATACTGAGAGATGTTTTCATTTTTGTCGAGTTCTTTGACAGCTACGGTTAGGATTGGCTTATGTAGGTGGTGGAAGTCCACGAAGCTCTTGAGATCCAGATCGATGAGGTTATCGCCAGCGACGACCAGCACATCGTTATTTATGTCAAAGTAATTTATACAAAATCTTAATGAGTCAGCACTACCATTATCTTCATACAAAGGTTGGTAGGAGAAGTCTTGGTGATCAGTTATTCCCAGGCGTTTGAAGAAACCTTCGCCAGCTTTAAAGTAATTGCTCAAATTTAGAGTGTTATTAGCTCCTTTACTCCCAAGGATAAACTTTCGGCATCCTTGTATAGCTAATAAGCGAAAAAGATTAGCTATGATAGCAGTATCACAGATTTCAACAAGTGGTTTAGGTTGATCAAGAGTTAACGGATACAACCGCGTGCCTGCGCCGCCCACTGTAGCGAGAACCTGTGGAAACATAGTCATCATTAATTATTGCTGAATATTAAATCTATCGCTGAAAAACGAATCAGTAGCCTCTCATCATCCTAATTATCATTCGGACTATCATGAATACAAGGAGAAATATTATTATATAAATTATAATATAGTTTAGTGCCATTGCTCTAATATTATGTCATTTTCGGTTTATAACTCTACTGATATGCAAAGATTGATGAGCCAAGTCAGCATTCTTTATAGGAAGGTGAAGCGGTATGTATCAGGCTGAGGCAATACAGAAGGCAATGGATCATTTTGGAAAGCTGCTAGAGCTACAGCTGAAGATAGTGGAGCAAATGAAAACTGAAGTGAACTGGGTAGACTTTTCTGTGGCCAAGCATATTGTAATCGGTATTGTTGGGGGAGACGGCATAGGGCCGTATATAACGCGTGAGGCAGTGAAGGTTTTGGAATATTTATTACATGAGGAGATGGCACAGGGCAAAATCGAGTTAAGAAATATCGAGGGCCTAACTATTGAGGAGAGAGCTAAGGCCATGAAATCTATACCTGACAATGTTCTGGGAGAGCTAAAGAACTGTCAAGTAATTCTAAAAGGTCCTTTGACGACACCTAAGAAAGGAGATCCTTGGCCAAATCTTGAGAGCGCTAATGTTGCTATGCGTCGTGAACTCGATCTATTTGCCAATGTCCGTCCTATTAAGATACCTGTGCAAGGGATCGATTGGATATTCTTCAGGGAGAATACTGAGGGTGAATACATCCTCGGTAGTAAGGGCATCAATGTTACAGACGATTTGGCTGTGGATTTCAAGGTTATAACTACGCAGGGTTCGGAGCGGATAATACGTTTGGCTTTTGAATATGCTAAAAAGAATGGCATGAAACGAGTATCAGCTGTGACAAAAGCTAATGTAATCAAAACCACAGATGGCAAGTTCTTGGAGATGGCCAAAAAGATATCAAAGGAATATCAAGATATAGAATTCGAAGATTGGTTTGTGGACATTATGGCTGCCAAATTGGTGGACACAAAGAGACGTACACAATTCAAGGTTATCGTCTTGCCCAACCTTTATGGCGATATATTAACCGATGAGGCGGCCGAATTCCAGGGTGGGGTCGGCACGGCAGGTAGTGCCAACATAGGAAAGCGGTATGCTATGTTTGAAGCTATACATGGTTCAGCCCCAAGGATGGTACATGAAGGACGTGCAACATATGCTGATCCATCGAGTATCATGAGAGCTGCAGTGATGATGTTAAAGCATATCGGTTTTGCAGATAAGGCGGAAAAGATGGAAAAAACTTTGGATATCTGTTGCCAATTTGAGAAGAAGATCCGCATTACAGGGCGACCAGAAGGTGCAACCTGTGCACAGTTTGCAGATTATGTTTTGGATACGCTTAAGGCGATTGATCTTGAAAGCAAGTGGGCAAGTTACCAGAGGTAATGATTTTTAAGTAAACAACGCAAATAATAGTGTGTGGCAAATCTCGCTGTTGCATTCCTCAAGTTGAGCTGTGAAGATTTTTCAGTTTTGAGCTCAATCGAGGCAGGGATGAGGGACCACGAATGGGTCCCCCTTCTACATATTACCCGTCTCTCGGGTCTTCCTGTCAGAAAAGTCGATTATAAGCTGAGAATCCTTGAGGATATGGGGCTAGTTTTCAGGGAAACCATGCACTATGTGGGATATCAGATAGACTTCCATGGTTATGATTTGTTAGCTTTAGCTGAACTCGTTAAACGAGGCTTTGTAGAATGTATTGGAGATAAAGTTGGAGTAGGCAAGGAGTCTGTGGTTTTTGAGGCTCTGAACGATACGCCTCTTATAATTAAATTTCATCGACAGGGAAGGACTAGTTTCAAGCACGTTCGCCGTGTAAGGAGTCTCTTCAAGGATCTGCCCAGAGGCTCTTGGCTACATGCCGCAACTATTGCAGCAAAACATGAATTCAGAATAATGAAGAGGCTTTATCCGATGGTTTCTATTCCAAAGCCTGTAGCCCTGAGCAAACATGCTGTAACTATGGAGCTTGTAATGGGCAGCCAAATCAACCGCGTGATCCTCACAAATCCCCAGGACTGTCTGGATGTTATTCTAGATGAGGTGCATAAAGCATTCCTCTTAGGTATCGTCCATGCAGATTTGAGCGAATTCAATATACTTATCGATGCTGAGAGCATAAAGATCATAGATTGGCCCCAAGCAGTGGATGTAAATCATTCAAGTGCTCAGGAATTGCTAGAACATGACATTTCCAATATACTCAAGTTCTTTGAGCGGAAATATAAGATCATGATGGAGCTAGATGATGCGCTGGACCGCGTTAGAGACTCGATCGGGGAGGGCCATTGTGATTTTCGGAGTTGATATTGCCAGTGGATCGCCTAATAGTCGTCAAGCGCCTAGTTATTCTCTCATTATTTTAGATGGCAAAGATAAGTTCGTTTATCATAAGATAAGCAGGCACAAGTTGATTCGCCTTATTAGAGAAAAACAGCCAACAATAGACGCCGTTGATAACTTTTTAGAGCTAACGTCCGATAGGAATGAGTTGATCTCACTACTCAGGCGATTGCCACCCGCAACCAAGTTAGTTCAGGTCACGGGAAGTGATCAGCTCGAATCGCTCGGTAGACTGGCAAAACGGCACAGGATAAATTTCGAACGCTTCAATCCTGTCGAGGAAGCGGAGGTTTGTGCGCTTCTTGCTTCAAAAGGAGTGGGTCAAATTGTCTCAGCTTTCGAGGATCGAACATGGATCAAAGTGAGCAGGCGGCGATCGCCAGGAAGAGGCGGTTGGAGCCAAAATAGATACTCTCGCAAGATTCATGGCGCAGTTAAAGGCCTAGCGCGTGAGGTTGAGCGCCACCTTCGTGAAGCTGGATTGGATTTTACAAGTGAGGTCGTGGAAGGTCTTGGCGGTTATACTCGAGCAGAATTCGTGGTGGAGGCTCCTCGGGAGAAGGTACATTGTTAGCTCTGGCTATTATTGTGACGCTAGATTGCGTGTGGAGGGCATAGAACGGCCGAAACTCCAGTTTAAGCCTTTATCTAAAAGAGAAGATTACATCATTGTTGGGCTTGATCCAGGAACTACTACTGGCATAGCTGCCATAAATCTTTCAGGCAATCTTGTCGATATTATTAGTTGTAGGGCTATGTCCTCTTCTGACGTGATCGAATGGATCTCTGCGAGAGGTAACCCTCTTATTGTAGCTACAGACGTTTTTCCTGCTCCAGGGGCCGTGGAAAAAGTAAAGAGAGCTTTCAATGCCATCCTCCATTCGCCAGGTATGGATATGCTAGCGGATGAAAAGGTTTCACTGGCAAAAGAATTCGGTTTCAAGAACGATCATGAGAGAGATGCATTGGCTGCGGCTTTGGGTGCATTCAAGAAATATAAAAATAAGTTCCTATATATAGAAAAAAAAGTACCCTTCGAATTGGATCCCAATGAGGTTAAGGTGCTAGTCGTAAAGGGTTATTCTGTTGAGAAGGCCATCGTTGAACTCGCTGCTAAATCCGTCATAAAGAATGAAGAGCCAATCAAGCATGAAGACAAAGTGGTCTCCCCGGAGCTGGCGGATCAAAGGAATCGTAATCAGCTTCTCTCGGAGCAAGTGAGGACTCTGCGTGAATACGTTGAGGAACTCAAAGCAGGCTTAGCGGAAAGAGATGCCGAAATGAGAAAGGCTTTTGCCAATCTGGAACAGCTCAAGGATAAAGCAACACGAGAGATCAAGCGTCATCATGAGATCAAGATTAGAGATAGGGAGATAGAAAGGCTACGCGCCCTTTTACGTTCTGAACGAAAAGCTGCAAAGAAGATAAAGCAAGATATCTCACGATTGAGAGACATGGATCATATGCCGGATCTGAAGGGCTTCAGGAAGCTAAGAAGCTTGGAGACTTTCTCAAAGGAGGCCATTGTAAAAGCCTCCGAACAATGTAATATAGGCAAAGGTGATATAATAATATTAGAAGACGCGAGTGGCGGTGGGTCGAACACTGCTGATCTCCTTATTGAGAAAGGCATTGAGGCTATTATTACAGATGGCGAAATGGCCTCTGCTGTAAGAGAATATTTCTACGATAAGGGCATACCAATCTTATCGTCACGAGCTATTCCAATTCGAAAAGAAAAAGGGGTTGCCTTTGTAAAGGCCGAAGATGTGGAAGCTGCTAAAGCCCAATGGAAAGAGGAGATGAAAGTCCGACAGGCCAAGGGCAAAGCGGAATGGCTTGAAAGCATGATTAAAGAATATAGGGTGGAGAGGCGGAGGGAGATGAGGCAAACACAGAAGACAACCTAGCTGTGTTTAAATGCACAAGTCTATCTGGTTTCTCCATCAAAGTTGTTCCGACAAGTATGGCATCTGCACCTGCATCCTGCATCCTGAGTACATCGGCTCTGTTGTGTACTCCGCTTTCGGCCACTAGAAAGACACCAGTTTCTTTAGCCTTGGGTGCTAACCTTTCGAAGGTTTTTAGATCTACTTCCAAGGTTCCAAAATCTCGGTTGTTAATACCAACAATATTTGCATCCGTCTTTAATGCTTGATCTAGCTCGTTTTGGCTGTGAACCTCTACGAGGGGTTCCATGCCGAGAGAATAAGCTTTCTCCACAAACATTTCGATATCTATATTTAGAGAAGCTATAAGCAGCACTAGGTCTGATTGGATCTCCGCGATCTGAATCTCATCAAAAATGAAGTCTTTCCTGAGAACTGGAAGCTTTGAGACCTCTCGCGTTATTTTTAAATTTTCAATAGAGCCTAAAAAATGAGTGGGCTGAGTCAGCACTGAAATGGCACAAGCATCGTAGGCCTCGTATGTTTTGGCATATTCAATTACTTCTTCCGGACTAAGGGGTCTACCAAGCACGAGTGGTTTTATCTCTGCAATTATAGGAATTATGCCTTTTGATTTCAAACAATTTGCTGAGGCTCTAAGGTCACGTCTATCTTTTATCTCCCAATTTGATTGCCCTATAGGTCTGGCTCTTGAGGCCTCAAGAATCTTATCAATTAATGGGTGTATTTAATCACATCCTCGACCCAGTTGGATATGATCTTCTTGCCCCGAGGCGTTAACACCGACTCCGGATGGAATTGAACGCCTTCATGAGGATATTCTTTATGCCTAACGCCCATGATCACACCATCCTTTGTCGTCGCTGAAATATCCAGCAGTGGGGCAAGTCTTTCCACAGCCAATGAATGATATCTTCCACCAATGAAAGGATTTTCTAGACCGCGAAATATGCTTCTTCCGTCGTGCCAGATATCAGACGTCTTGCCATGCAAAGGCTTAGTGTGTGATATCGTGCCTCCATAAGCTAGATTCATGGCCTGATGGCCTAAACATACGCCCAAGATGCGCGTGTGCCGGAAATGACTTATTATGTCGAGACAGCTTCCGATATCCCTTGGCTTGCTGGGGTGACCCGGTCCTGGGGATATCACTATCCCTAGGGGTTTCATTTCTATGGCCTTTGAGAGTTTTATACGATTTGAGCAGACGATCGTTTCAGGATATAATTGTGAAACGTAATCTACCAGGTTCCAAACAAATGAGTCCTGGTTATCTATAAACAGAATGGATCTCATCATGCTACACCCAGAGCCCGCTTCATTGCAGCCATCTTTCTTTCTGTCTCCTGATATTCACGATCCGGATCTGAATCAGCGACTATCCCGGCGCCAGCTTGCACAAAAGCTACTCCATTATGAATGAGAATACTGCGAATAGCTATAGCAAAATCGGCGCTACCATCAACTGAAAAGTAACCGATACCACCCCCATAGATTCCGCGTGGCTCGGGCTCTAAGTTTTCAATTATTTCCATTGCTCGCAACTTAGGTGCACCTGAGAGGGTTCCGGCAGGAAAGACTGCTCTAGCAGCGTCAAATTGGTCGCATTCCTCCCTCAGAACTCCCGAAACGGTCGTCTCTATATGCTGCACATGAGAATATTTTAAAATCGACATAAAATCTTCTACAAGAACTGTGCCCGATTTGCAGACAGAACGAACATCATTTCTTCCCAGGTCCACCAGCATGATGTGCTCTGCTTGTTCCTTATCATCCTTTAGCATCGCTTTGGCCAACGCCTCGTCTTCTTGAAGTGTCTTTCCGCGTGGACAAGTTCCTGCTATTGGATTCACTTTCAGTTTTCCAGCGAAAGCGCTGAAAAGTGTCTCGGGAGAGGCCCCCACGATAGACAAATCCCCGAATTCGAAGATATATGTATAAGGGCTTGGATTGATGCTACGAAGCCTGCGATAGAGTCCCACCGGATTGGAACATTTGATTTTAGAAGATCTGGCCAGAACTACCTGAAATATGTCTCCATCTAGAATATGCTCTTTGGATTTGATGACCGCCTTCTTGAAGGATTCAGGATCACCAATGCTGATCAATTCGCTATTCAGATTTTCTTCTTGTGAATCATCGGAATCCATGCCCTCAATAAACTCTATTAAATCTGTCTTAGCACCAGGAAATATAGGAGCTACGGAGAAGTAGACCTTCTTTATTAAATGGTCAAAGATGAAGGTGCTCTCGGCTATGGCAAATTGTGCATCTGGCATTTGAGAGTTAGATTGTTTTCCCAAGCGCTCCTTTATCAAATCATAGGACAGGTAACCAATTCCACCCCCATAAAATACCTGTCTTCCGAAACCATTGCTCTCTTGACAATGGCGGCAAGGGATGGCATATCTTAGAGCATCGAAGATATCAAATCCATCTCGAATTATCCCTTCGAGCTTCTTGCCATGTCTTTCGATTTTCGAGCATCTTGAAAGCCGTTCTTCCAGCTCCGCTTGACCGCCATAAAAAAATTCTACTTCAATTTTGCGGTTCTTGATTGTGACCAAAGCCGAAGGATCTGCACCAACAAAAGAGAATCGTGCCCTATTACCCGATTTTTCAACTGATTCTAATAGATACGGAAATCTTCTCGATTTTAAAGCGAGATATAAGGACAGTGGAGCATCCACACTAACCTTCTCTGTCACGTCTATCAGAATGGGTTCTAAAGGCACTGCTTTGCCTCCTTTATGAAGGATTTGATTTTATAAAGATCCTTCTTACCATTGGTCTCTACGCCACTGGATACATCAACAGCATAAGGTTTTACCTTATGTATTGCTTCGCTTACATTTTCTGAGTTGAGCCCGCCTGCTAAAATGATCGGTATATTCAACTTTTCTGCCAAGAGGGCGCTAGCATTCCAATCATGAGTTTTGCCTGTGCCTCCTAGCTTTCCATCTTTCAATGTGTCAAGCAAGATGGCATCGGCGATTCCATCGAGGCCAAAAACATTTTGGATTTCGGGGGATGAGGCAGCTATCAATCTCTGATGGACTCTGCTTCTAAGGGCCACTATCTCTTCGGGCCTCGTTAATCCATGGATCTGGAGCACCTCTGCAGCAGTCTTTCTTGCCAAAGATTCGGCTTCTGAGACATTCTTTGGAGCAATGACGGCGACGCTCTTTACAAAAATAGGTACATATCTTATTAGATTCCTAGCTACCTGGGCTGAGATACTGTGGCAGGATCCTTCTATCTCTACAATAAATCCCACAGCATCTGCTCCGGCGGAGAGCGCATAATCAAGCTCCTGCTTGTCCATTATACCACAAATCTTGATCTTGGTCAAATGAACCTCTCCAGTTTTTTGGGCTCGCCATTGAACTGAACCATGCGCTTGAGGATTTCCATGGCTCTACCAGAATCCAAAGCTTCTTCAGCTAATCTCGCCCCCTCTAAGATATTGGAGGCTTTTCCTGCCACATAAAGAGCGGCTCCTGCGTTCATAGCCACTATATCCCTGGTCGGCATATGTTCGCCATTCAAAATGCGAACCAATATTGTGGCATTATAAGATGGATTGCCTCCCGTGATATCATTTAGATTGGCTAACGAATATCCAAAATCATTCGGATGCAAGAGATAGTTGTTTATCGAACCATTTCTCAATTCTGAGATCGATGTTTCTCCCGTATTTGTTATTTCATCCAATCCTTGACCATGGACGACCAAAGCCCTTTCTGAGCCGAGAATCTTGAGCACATGAGCAAGCTTCTCGCACAGGCTGGGATCATAAACGCCAAGGAGCTGAGATCTAGCGCCAGCTGGATTGGTGAGAGGACCCAAGATGTTGAACACAGTGCGCATGCCTAGTTCTCGTCGAAGCTGAGCTACCCGTTTCATAGCTGGATGGAACAAGGGCGCCAGCATGAATCCTATTCCAAGGGTCTCGATGGACCTCTCGACCTCTTCTGGTTGAAGCGAGATATTTACACCTAGCTCGGCCAAAACGTTAGCGCTTCCGCATTTTGAGCTAACTGCAAAGTTACCATGTTTTGCAACAGGGATGTTGCATGAGGCAGTTACGATGGCAGCAGCCGTACTTACATTAATTGTATTCTGGGCGTCTCCGCCGGTTCCGCAGGTATCAACCAAATTTTCTTTCACTTTGGGATGAATTCTGATCGCTGAGCTTCTCATTTTCCTGGCCAATCCTGCGATCTCTGCAACTGATTCACCCTTCATCCGCAGTGCTACTAGTAGAGCGCCAATCTGGGCATCGGTGGCTCCGTTAAACACTTCTTCCATAAGGATTTCAGCTTGTTCTATACTCAGATCATGGCCGTCTACAATATTTTGAAGATGAATCAAAGGATCACCATCAGCGATTAATGTCTTTTTTTGTACTATAATGTCAATTTTAATACGTTATATATAAGAATTGTGCATCAAAAAGGTAATGCCCAATGCCATTTGGCCGTGGCATCTCAATCGGTAGATAGACCAGCGGAGCTATCTAAAAGCAAGCTGACAATCTAATAATATCGAATCATAAAATTTTATTATATTAGAATAAAATATAAAGGGAATAGATGCTGGATTATGATCGGACTACAGGATGATACCCTAAATGGAGCCACCATGCGAGATCAATCATTTTTAAATAAATTGTGGGATCCTGGTTGATCGATCTTTTCCTGAGATTGCCATTTGGATCAATTAGGACAGAAAAATTTAATTGTTTAGATAATAAAAAAGACACTAAAAAAAAATTTTGCTGGCCAAAGTGTATAGCCAATTACCACTTTCCAGATTCTATAGCGCTCAGCTTATCGAGAATCTGAGCACCTGCTTCTGGTCCTAAATTGTATTTTCGTAAAATCATCATTACGCGGATTAATTCTGTATTTTCATCTGTGCCGGTGAGCTGCGCAGCATAGAGTTCTGCTGCATCGTATCCTTTGGATAGAAGAATTTTTTTTGTTTCAGATATTACTGAAGATGTGATGCAGGTTTTTCCGGTTCCTATCTCCCCAATCGCCTTGCCCATGTTCTCTAGCTCTTTATCAGTTATCATTCGATTCACCTCATAAGCCTTAATTGACAATTGGATGTCAGCATTCAGATAAAAATGTTTTGTGATTAGACTTATTTCGCTTTATGTTTTCAAGTTTTACTAGCGCGCTCAAATCTTTATAATCGATTCCCATGAAGGGCACCACTAGTGACCTTACTTTTTACAGCTTGAAGAAAGGCGAACATACAGTCACCTTTATAGAACCATCTCGGTATCCTGAAAGGTTGGAGCCACTTTTTTATTCCATTTCTTTGGCAAGGAAGGCAATACTAATCGTGGATTAGATAAAGAAGACATTTGGGGAGTGCGTTGTCATGCTTCACTCGGCCAACTTAAAGAATGGAGTTATAGTTCTGCGGAATTCTATTTCGGAAGAACTGATAACTCCGCTTAGTAGAGGGACTGCGTTGGAGGGCTATAAGTTCGCGGAGGATAATAAAAATGCTTTGAGCGAGCTGCTTTTGGAGGAGTCTTCGCAATTGCACAATACTTGCGAATCTCCAATAGGCACGATGCATGTAGATCATTTTTTCAATTATCAAATGGAGTGGGAACAGTTGCATTGGGCTGCATTGCAGAAGGTTCCATATGGAAACATGACGAGCTCATGGTTCTTCCAGGAATAAGAAAGTTCAGGTTAGGTCTCTCAGAAAGCATGATGATTTTAATTGCTCTTTTGTAGGTGATCGCATAGGCATGGCCCTGAAGCGGGTGGAAATGGACGATTTGGAGAGGGGAACTGTTCTAACTAGCGACGCCTCGATTAAAAGAGTTACTTCAATAACGGGCAAGGCAGAAATAGTGAATTATTGGTCTTCCCCTCTAAAAGAGAGGGGATGGTTCTTCACATAGGCCAGTGGATGCAGTTTTTAGCGGCCAGAATTGAGTCTGTGGGTATTGAGGATAATTTGCATACGATTGAACTATGCCTGAAAATGGAGAAGATGCTAATCTATAAGCCTAGGAGGCGAGGAGTTTTGACCTATCCTGAAGGTCCAAGGCTCAGGAGTGGTTGGAAATATTGAGCTAATGTAAGCCTTTCAAGAATTTGCCTGAAAATAGATTCAGTTATTTATTATCTCTTGGAAATAAATTAAGTATAACTAATTTATTATTCCAAAAGAAATCATATACTCAAAGATTAGCTAGCCATTTTTCTAGATATTTCATGAAGAAATTGTGAGTAAACTACAAATGAAGCTGCAATGCCTGCAAATAATGAATATCAAGGCTGGCAAAATTATTGTGTAAGCCCTACTCTCCATCGTAGCATCTTATCCTCCACGACATAACGGAACGATCTATCGATTAATAGACCGAGTAATCCCAGTATAATCATGTAAAGTAAGACGTAATTCATCTTGTGCAATGAATAGTTGTACCAGATCTGGTAGCCTAGACCGCTAGTGCTAACTCCAAACATCTCTGCCGCCACCAGGCACATCCATGCTATCCCCATAGCGATTCGTACACCTCCGGCAATTGATGGCAGAGCAAAGGGAAAAGCGATATACCTCATGAGGTCGACGTCTTTGATTGCTCCAAGTACTTTGGCCGATTCCACGTATACTTTTGGCAGGCTTCGAAAGCCAACATAGGTGTTTATCAATACGGGGAAGACGGCGCCCATGAAGATTATAAAAGCTGCAGCTTCATTCGTCAATCCAAACCAAATTATTGCAAATGGTATCCAAGCGAGTGGGGGTATGGGCCGTATTATTTCAATTATAGGATCGAAAAACTCGTCAGCCAACCTGAACCAGCCCATAATCATGCCTATCGGAAGAGCTATTAGTAGAGCTGCCATCATACCCATAATAAAGTGAAGGAGGCTAGTGGGAAGATCTTCTGTCAGAATTTCCTGCCAGCTACTTTGAAAAGCGGCAAACACCTGGATCGGGCTGGGTAGTATCACCTGATCGTCTACGGTCATAGCTGCCAGCTGCCAAATCACAACTAGACTCATTAACGATAAAGCCGTGATCCAGTATTTCCGCCAATGTCCCAGGGTGCCTCCAAACATCTTCTTATTCAGGTCGTTTCACCTTCTTACCTCACGGCAGCTTCATAGAAACTGACGTTGAATAGATCCTCGGCTTTAAGCTCCTTTTGCGTATAGTTCATCTCGTAGTCGATTTTGGCGTATTGCACTGTAGACGGTATTTGGATCTTGGGATTGCTGATCCACTTTCCATCCCAGGTCTGGATAGAGTATTCTACCATGGTTAGATTTTGTTTTGTCTTATTGGAGTAGATTCTCGCAGCTTCTTCAGGGTGGGCATTGACAAAATTCGTTGCATTGATATGCGTTTTTATAATCTGTTCCACTAGATCAGGCTGTTCTCTCATGAGCTTACCGGTAACGACCAAGCTGCAGCAAGCATGGTATGGCCACATCTCCCCCGAAGCTACGACTGAATTGCCTTTGCCCTCAAGTTCGATTATGGCGGGCGAAGGATGGGGTAGGAAAACTCCGTCGACTTTGCTAGCTGATATTGCAGTCACAGCATCGCCAGGTCCCATGGGTATTATCTTGACTTCAGAAATATCTACATCGTTATCCCTGAGCCACTTTTTTAACACAGTATCTTGAATGGAGCCAGGGGGGAAAGTCCCTATGCTCTTACCCTCAAGAGATTGTGGACCATAATATGGCAAACCAGTTCTATAAACCAAATCGGATCCGTTGATATTTACTCCGGCAACGATCTTGGCATCAAGCCCTTGGGATATTGCCGTTATAGGTGGAGCTGTGCCCACATAAGCCATGTCCAACTCTCCGGCAAGCATAGCTTGCATTTCAGGCGGACCGGAGGGAAATTCGTACTCCTTTATTTCTTTAACTCCAAACGGTTTAAGGTCATGCAACCACCAGCCTTTCTCAGCCGCCACCATCTCAGCAATTTGGTGAGTGCTGGGTTGGTAGCCGATACGCAGTGTTGTGAGCTTGGCCTTCTCTTCTGGAGCAGAGATACAGCCTAAACAGGCAATCACCACGGTTGCCATGAGCGCAGCGAAGAGCAAATTTCTCAAGCATATTCACCTTTTGGACATGCTCATGACTCGGTATAAAGCAATTTCCACTGAAAGCAAAATTTTTCCGGAAA
Source organism: Methanotrichaceae archaeon (assembly GCA_022865315.1). Classification (GTDB taxonomy): domain Archaea; phylum Halobacteriota; class Methanosarcinia; order Methanotrichales; family Methanotrichaceae; genus JALHSR01. Next base: position 15,684 of record JALHSR010000166.1, read on the forward strand.
GGGAAAATAGTATTTTATCAATTACACTATAGAGGATTACGATCAACTTAAATGCATAAAGTTTGTGGGATCAATTGTCCAAGTTTTTTTTGTTCAACGATCTTAAATGAGCTTGATTTTGGCCATTCTTGCCATCTTTCCAACTTTATTCAGCTAATTTCGATAGCTCACG